>NZ_JBIVRD010000020.1:57754-155496 GCF_044755565.1 Kitasatospora sp. NPDC092286
CTCCCCCCCGACCACACCGTCGCATTCTGCAACCACCCCGCCCGCCTCCCTCTCGCTCCGCCGCTCCACGCGTGCGGTCCTCCGGCCGCCCGCGCCCCCCCCCCCCCGCCGCTCGGCGTGTCACCGCCGTCCGTCCGGGCCGGAAGGTCCGGACCTGGTCGGTGAACGCACGGCCACGGCCCACCTGGCCGACCGGCACGCCCCACTCCGGGCCCGCCGGGCGGACGGGTGCGGAACACGACGGAACTCCTCGTTCGAACGATCGTGGAGGTGCGCGGGCCTCAGGCCGTCACTTGGAGGTGGTGATCTCCAGCAGGGTGAACGGGCGCTGCTGCGGGTCGGTGAGCTCGCCGACCTTGTTCCAGGTGTTCGGCTTCAGGTCGAAGAGCTTGGTCTCGGTGCCGGTCACCATGGTCAGGTGAACCGAGTAGTCGGAGGTGGAGACGGCGTAAGTGGAGGGCAGCTCCAGGCTCAGCCGGCCCGACGTGCCGGTGGTGGTGAAGCAGAACCGGCCGCCACCGACCTTGTCGATCTCCGCCAGACCGCGGGCGTCGACCTCCAGCAGGCCCGGAGCACACGTCGTCAGGACGATGTGGCCGTCACCGCTCCTCAGCTTGATGCCGCGGTCCTGGAAGATCTGGTCCGCGTTCGGGTAGGCGAAGTCCTCCACGGCCGGCGGCGGGGTGTCGCCGGCGGCAGCCGCCGCCTTCGGGGCCGCGGGGGTACCGTCGGCCGCGGCGGCGACCACGACGCCGGACAGCGCGACCGCGCTCACGACCGCGCCGACGGTGAACATCCTGGTGATGGAACGCATGGGTAAATCCCCCTACTAGCCGTTAATTGCTGCTGATTTGCTGCGGACATCCTGAGTCGGTGCGCACACGGGCAACACAGCCGGGCAACTCCTCGGCCGCCCCCGGTCCGACCGGCACTATTGCTATCACGAGCGGATCGGGTTCCGGAAGATCAGTTCCGGCACCGGAAGCCCAGCACCCCTGAATGTTCGTATGCGATATATATATTTTTGTGGAAGGGAAGCTACGAACCGGTGAACTGTGGACGAAACGGGCTACCGGGTAATCCAGAACATCGCGACACCGAGCACCACCACGGACACGAGGAGCTGCACGTTCATGGCAATCGGCGCCACCTTCTCCTCCGACTCGCCCTTCTCCTTCGCTTCCATCAACCGCCGTGCCAGCTCCCTGCGGTGGCCGATCATGCCCAACGGGGCGATCAGCACCACCGTCGTATACATGACGAGCGCTTCGGCCGGCTCCATGTGTTTGACGTGGTAGCTCGCGAACATGAAGACCGCCCCGGCCAGCGGAGCAAGCGCGGTCATGATCCGGTGCTCGCGGGTGGGCATCCCCGGCACCAGAACCGCCAGAAACACGGCCGTCGCCAGGATGGCGATCCACCACCACGACACGACGCCGAGTCCCAGTGGATACATCGAAGACCCCCCTTGTTCCGGCTGTGGGGCCCGCGCCGGGCGCGGGCCCCACAGCTCCGTTCCATCACGGACGTTCGATCACGGACGTCCGTTCGACCACAGCCTAGCCGTGGGCCCGGCCTCAGTCGGACGAGAACCAGCTGACGACCGACGAGACGGCGCTGTGTCCCGACTTCACCAGCCTCTCACCGACCGACTCGGCGACCTTCACTCCGTACTTGGCCATTTCCTTCCCGCCCTTCTCGATCGCGCCGACCACCCGGCCACCGATCAGCGAGAGGCCGACACTGGCCGTGGCACCGATGAACTTGTCGCTGCTCCAGCCGTAACCGAACCCGGTGTAGACGGCCCCGGCCACACCCGCTATCAACGACACCGTGCCGAGCGCCGCCGCGAGAGGCTGGGTACCCGGGATCAGCATGAGGACTGCCGCCGCGGCCCCCGTCCAGGTGCTGACCTGGCCCAGGAAGTCGCCGTAGTCCTTGAAGAGCTGCTTGTCGTCCTTCGGCGGCGAACCCGGAGCCGGAGCCTGCTGCTTGTCGGTCACCGGGGTCGTCACCGAGTCGTTCTTCGGCGTGTTCACGGGGTCGACGTGGTTGGTCTCGTTGGCCTTCGCCTGGGCGGCGGCAGCGGCAGCCGCGGCGGCCTGCTCCTGCTCCCGCTTCTGGGCGGCGATGGAGTGCGCCTCGCTCGCGGCCTGGGAGGCCGCGGCCGCGTCCTTGCCCGCGGCGCTCGCGCTGGCCGAGGCCTGCGCTGCCGATGCCTTGGCACTCGACGCCGAGCTGACCGCCTGCTTCGCGGAGGCGT
Organism: Kitasatospora sp. NPDC092286; assembly: GCF_044755565.1. NCBI lineage: Bacteria > Bacillati > Actinomycetota > Actinomycetes > Kitasatosporales > Streptomycetaceae > Kitasatospora > Kitasatospora sp. NPDC092286. Next base: position 60,018 of record NZ_JBIVRD010000020.1, read on the forward strand.
TCGCCTGGGTGAGGGAGTAGTTGGCCTGGCGGTTGGCCGTCTGCGCGGTGGCCGAGGCGCTCTTGGCCTTCTGCGCCGCGGCGGCAGCGGCCGCCGAGGAGGCGTCGGCGGCGGCGGACTTGGCCTTGGCGTCGTCCGCGTACCCCTTTGCCTGCTGGGCCGACTGCTTGGCCTGGTTCGCCCAGTCCGCGGCCTCATCCGAGGCGTGGCGCGCGTCCGCCGCGATCTTGTACGCCAGCTTGGCGCTCTCGCTCGCGGTGGCCGCGTCCCTCGCCGCGTTGGCGATCATGCTCAGCACGGACGACACGTGGACGTCGGTGTCCGCGTCCTGCTGCGCCGCCTTGTACTGCACCTTGGTCACGAAGTCGTGCTGCATCCAGGCCGGCCCGGCCAGGGCGACCGCGCCCGCCGCCTTCACGTTCGGCCCGCCGGCGTCCACGGCGACCACCGCGGCGACCCGGTCGTCCTCGGCCATCGCCTTGGCGTAGCCGTTGGCCAGGAAGGCCGCCATGACCGGCACGCTGCCGTCGGTCAGCGCGGCACCGCCGTCCCGCTGGACGGCCTTGCCGCCGCCCGAGATCAGGGAGACGATCTGCATCCGCATGTCCTCGGCCTGGGCCTTGAGCGCCCCGCCGCTGAGGAAGGTCTCGACCGCCGCCGGATCGGTGCTCTCCAGCGTCTTCTGGGCCGCGGCCGCGAGCGGCGCCTTGGCCACCGTCGAGACGGCGAGGACCTTCTCCCGGTCGTCGAGCCGCAGGCTGCGCTGGTAGTCCGACTTGGCCCAGGTCACCACGGCCTCGTCGGGCCCGGCCAGCGCGGCCTGGGCCGCCCCGCGGGTCCAGGAGCCGGTCGACTTCAGCAGGTTGACCGCCGCCTTGCGGCCGGCCTGGGCCGCCGTCTTGGTGTCGGCGCCGGGCGCCGCGGCCTGCTTGACCAGGTCCTTCGTCGCGGCGTCCTGAGAGGCGGCCTCGGTCTGCTGCTGGTCGAACCGGAGCTGCGTGGCCTGCTCGTCCTTCAGCAGCAGGTCGGCCTGGGTGAGGCCGAGCTGCTTGTCCGCCTCCAGCTTCGCGGCCTCGGCCTCACGGGCGATCTTCTCGATCTCCTGGGCCTTGTCGACCGCCTCGGCGGCGGTCTTGGCCGCGTCGGCCGCGGCGTTCGCGTGCAGCGTCGCCTGGTTCGCCCAGTCCTGGGCCTGCCCGGCCGCGTCGGCCGCGTCGTCGGCCGCCTTGGCGGCCTTCTCCGCGTGGTCGGCGGCGCTGTTGGCCCGGGTCTTGGCCTCGCCGGCCGCGGTGGCGGCCGCGGTGGCGAGGCTCTCGGCACGGTTCGCGGCCGCGGTGGCGGCGTTCGCCGCGTTGCGGGCCGTGGTGGCCGCGTTCCGGGCCCGGGTGGCCTGCGCGGTCGCCTGACCCGCCGAAGCACTCGCCTGGGCGCTGGCCTCGGCGGCGGCGGCGGCGTTCCCCGCGGCGCGGGCCGCGGCGGCACCGGAACGGCCGGCCTGGGCGCCGGCCTCGGCGGCCGACGCCGCGGCCGACGCCGCGTCACGGGCACCGGCCGCCGCGTCGCGCGCACCCTGCGCGGCCTCGCGGGCGTTCTTGGCCTGGGTCGCGTCGCCCGCGGCCGCCGCGGCGGCGTTGTACGCACGGCTGGCGGCCCGGCCTGCCGCGGCGGCGGCCGAGGCGGCCGAACTCGCCGCGGTGGCAGCCGTCCTGGCAGCCGACACCGCCGTGTTGGAGGCGTCGATCGCGGTCTGCGCGGCCTGCGCCGCGGCCTGGGCGGCCTCGGCGGCGCTGTTGGCCGCGGCGCCCGCCTTCTCGACGTCGTCCTTGGCCTGGGCCGCCTCGTTGGCGGCCTTCTGCGCGGCCAGCTTGGCGTCGCCGGCGGCCTTCTCGGCCCGGTCGCCCGCTTCCTTGGCGGCGGCCGTCTCCGCCTTGGCCCGCTTGGTGGCGTCGGTCGCGACCTGGGCGAGCTGCTTGACGGAGAGCGTCTCCTGGTCCCTGGCCTGCGCCAGGTACTGGCCGCTCTCCAGGAACGCGCGGACGTCGGCGGCGGTGCCGCTGAGCGCCCGGCCGGCCTGCTTGGTGTACTCCGGGCCGGTGTTCAGGTCCATCAGCCGAAGGACGGCGACCCGGTCGTCCTCCTCCTGCGCCTTGGCCCGGCCGGTGGTCAGGAAGTCGTCCATGACCTGGGCCGAGCCGTCGGCGAGCGCCTTGCTCCCCGCCGTCCGGACCGCGGTGTCGGCGCCGTCGATGAGCGTGACGATCGCCGCCCGGCGGTCGTCGTTCATCGGGTTCTGCCAGCCGGTCCTGACGAACGCGTGGACGTCGGCGTCGGTCCCGCTCAGTGCCGCCGACGCCGCGTCACGGACGCCCTTGCCGGTGTTGCTCAGCATCTTCAGGACGGCGAAGCGCTCGTCCTCCGCCTGGGCACGGCTCAGTGTGCTGCCCAGGAACCTGGTGATGTCGGCGTCCGAGCCCGTCAGCGCCCTCTCGGCCGCGTCCTTCGTCGCGCTGCCGCCGCCCTGCCAGGCGTCGACCACCTGCGCCCGGTAGTCCGCCGGAAGCGGCTCCGGTCCGGCGTCGCCCGGCAGCGCCTGCGCGACCGTGGTCCCCGCCAGGGTCGCGGCCAGTGCGAGGGCGGTGATGCCCAGAATCCTGGCACGCACCCGCCGCCGCTGCGGTGGCCCCACCCTCGATGTCGTGTCGGTCATATCCCCTCAGTTCCCCCTGGCCGTCAAGGCCGGTTTGTGCCAGGACCTTTGTCCTGGCACCGCGAGGATCCTAGTTCGAACTAAGCGGAATTGGTCTTATCACTTCAGTTCGGCCGAATATCCCGTCAACTGGCTTGTTCTAGACCTTGCTTCGCTCACGGAGAACGACATCCGGGAATATCCGCCACGAACACCCGGCGACATCCGGAGGTCCGGGCCATCGCCCCGACCGGCCCGTCTCCGCACCCGGGACAGCGAAGTGACTCACCGGTAGGGTGACGCACAGGAACAAGGTGACGGGGAGCGGAGCGCGGATGAGCGGCGACGGGACGGGCTTCTTCGAATCGGTGGCGGACACGGCCGCGAAACTGGCGCGGACGGGCTACCTGGCCTCGACCGCGGTGGCCACCACCGTCTTCCTGGCCGACCGCCTGGGCAAGCCGCTGCTCGTCGAGGGGCCTGCCGGGGTCGGCAAGACCGAACTCGCCAAGGCGGTGGCCGAAGTGGGCCGGGCCAGGCTGGTCCGGCTCCAGTGCTACGAAGGCATCGACGAGGCCCGCGCCCTGTACGAGTGGAACCACGCCAAGCAGTTGCTGCGGATCACCGCCGGCCGGGACGAGAGCTGGGACCAGGCCCGCGGCGACATCTTCGGCGAGGAGTTCCTGCTCCCCCGGCCGCTGCTGACCGCCATCCGCGGCGACGAGCCGACCGTGCTGCTGATCGACGAGATGGACAAGGCCGACGTCGAGGTGGAGGCCCTGCTGCTCGAGGTGCTCGGCGACTTCCAGATCACCGTGCCCGAGCTGGGCACCGTCACCGCGAGCCGCCGGCCCTTCGTCCTGCTCACCTCCAACGCCACCCGCGAGCTCTCCGAGGCGCTGCGCCGCCGCTGCCTCTTCCTCCACCTCGACTACCCGGATGCCGAGTTGGAGCGCCGGATCGTCCGGCTGAAGGTGCCGGGCCTGGACGCGGCGCTCGCCGAGTCGCTGGTCCGGGTGGTCGGAGCGCTGCGGGCGATGGACCTGCGCAAGGCCCCGTCGGTGGCCGAGACCATCGACTGGGCCCGCACCCTGCTGGCGCTCGGCGCGGACACGCTGGACGAGGCGATGGTCCGGGACACCCTCGGGGTGATCCTCAAACACCAGGACGACGTACGGAAGGCCGCGCAGAAACTCACCCTGGCGTGAGCGCTCCCCCGGCCGGCGACACCGCCGCACGCCTGACGGCGTTCGTCCGGGCGCTGCGCGGCCACGGGCTGCGGACCGGTCCGGCCGAGACCGTCGACGCGGCGGCGGTGCTCGACGTCCTCGGCCTCGACGACCGGGAGCAGGCCAGGGCCGGCCTGGCCGCCGCGCTCCTGCGCTCGGCCGGGCAGCGGGCGGTGTTCGACGCCACCTTCGACCTGTTCTTCCCGCTCGGCGTCGGCGCACCGGAGGCCGCCCGGGCCCACCCGCCGACCGACCCGCGGCAGGGCCCCGGAGCGCGGCAGGACCAACAGCGGGACCCACGCCGAAACCCGTACCAGGAGGTGCGCGAGGGCCTGCGCGAGCGCCTCGCCGCCGCCCTCGCCGCCGACGACCGGGCGGCCCAGGCCCGGCTGGCCGGCGAGGCGGTGGCCGCGCTCGGCCGGTACGGCACCGGCGCCACCCCCGGCTCGGACGGCTGGTCCGCCCACCAGACGCTCAGCCGCCTCGCGCCGGAGACCCTGCTCGCCCGCGTCCTGGCGGCCCTGCGCGACGGCACCGCCCCGGACTTCTCCGACCGTCTCCTCGCCGACGAGGTCCGCCGCCGCGTCCAGGACTTCCGCGCCCTGGTCGGCACCGAGGCCCGTCGCCGGGTGGCCGAGCTGCGCGGCGCCGAGCGGATCGCCGAGCGCGCCGTCGCACCCAGCGCCGACCGGATCGACTTCCTCGCCGCCGGCCGCGACCAGCTCGCCGAACTGCGCCGCACCGTACAGCCGTTGGCCCGCAAGCTGGCCACCCGGCTGGCCGCCCGGCGCCGCCGGGCGGCCCGGGGGCGGATCGACCTGCGCCGCACCCTGCGCCGCTCGCTCGGCACCGGCGGGGTGCCGCTGCGCCCGGCCTACCGGGTGCGCAGGCCGGCCCGTCCGGAGCTGGTGCTGCTCTGCGACGTCTCCGGTTCGGTCGCCGGGTTCGCCGACTTCACCATGCTGCTGGTGCGGGCGATGAGCGACCAGTTCAGCAGGGTCCGGGTGTTCGCCTTCGTCAACCGCACCGCCGAGGTGACCGGTCTGCTCTCCGGCGGCGACGGCGATCCGGCGCTGCTGGCCCGGCGCATCCTCACCGAGACGAAGGTGATGGGCCACCACGGCAACAGCGACTACGGCTCCGCCCTGGGCGAGTTCGCCGAGCACCACCTGGACGCGGTCGGCCCGCGCACCGGCGTACTGATCCTCGGCGACGCGCGGAACAACCACCGCGACCCCAACCTGCCCGCGCTGCGCCGGATCGCCGGGCGGGCCCGACGGGTGCACTGGCTCAACCCGGAGCAGCCCTCGCTCTGGGGGGCGGGCGACTCCGCCGCACCGGCCTACGCGGAGGTGGTGGAGATGCACTCCTGCCGCAACGCCCGCCGGCTGGGCGAGCTGATCGCCCGGCTGCTGCCGGTCTGACGCCTGGTCACGGCAGCCGCCGGGCGCGTCCGGTTCAGCCGTCCAGTTGCCCCAGGAAGTCCAGCAGCGCGGCGGTGACCTCGGCCGGCCGCTCCTGCTGCGTCCAGTGGCCGGTGCCCGGCAGGGTGACGTGCCGGTGCAGCCGGGGCGCGAAGCGCTCCAGGGCCGTCCGCATCCGGTCCGGTCCGACCAGCGCGTTCACCATGTCCTGCTCACCGAGCACGTACAGGACTGGCACGGTGATGGCGAGGCCGCCGAAGGGCGCGAGCAGCTCGTTGTTGCGGTCGATGTTGCGGTACCAGTTGAGCGGGCCGGTGAAGGCGTCTCCGCCGTGCCCGGCGTAGTCGGCCGCGAAGGCCTCGATGTCGTCCTTGGTCAGCCAGTCGGGCAGGTGCTCCGGCTCGGGGACGGTGTCCAGCAGCCGCTGCCCGGCCGGGACGACCCAGGGGCGCGGCCGGCCGGAGCCGCCTCCGGAGCCCCTGCCCAGGATGCGGCGGAAGGTGGACCGCACGTCCTCGGCGAGTTCGGCGTCGGCGACGCCCGGCTGCTGGAAGTAGATCTGGTAGAAGCCCTCGCCGTAGTTCTCCCGGGCCTGGCGCAGCGGGGGCAGCCCGCCGGGCAGCAGCGGTGGCACGCTCAGGCCGGCCACGCCGCGCACCAGGTCGGGGCGGAGCAGCGCGGTGGTCCAGGCGACGGGTGCGCCCCAGTCGTGGCCGACCACCACCGCCCGCTCCTCGCCGAGCGCGTGGATCAGGGCGGTGACGTCGCCGACCAGGTGGAGCAGGGTGTAGGCGTCGGCATCGGCCGGCTGCTCGCTGCGGGCGTAGCCGCGCTGGTCGGGGGCGACGACCCGGTAGCCGGCCGCGGCGAGCGGGGCGAACTGGTGCCGCCAGGAGTACCAGCTCTCCGGGAAACCGTGCAGCAGCAGGACCAGTGGTCCCTCGCCCTGCTCGGCGATGTGGAGCCTGACACCGTTCACCTCGACGTGGCTGTGTTCGACCGCGTTGTCCACACCCGCTCCTCAGGTCGTCACCGGGCCGGACCCCGTCCGGCCGTTCGCTGACGACCCTGCCCAGCGGCGTCGCCCGGGAATCCCCGGGCCCGGGGCGCCCCGCCGTCCGGCCGACCGGGTGCGGCCGGACGGCGGGGCGGCTGTCACGGCTTCAGCCGGTAGGCGCGCAGCACGGTCTGCTGGACCGTGCCGCCGTCGGCGTCCTCGGCGGTCGTCCTCAGCGAGACGAAGGGGCCGGCCCCGGCGGGCGGGGTGACGGTGATCCGGTGGACGCCGTCGGTGGTGGTGACCGGGGCGTCCTGCCAGCCGGCGCCGTCGTCGAAGGAGACCTGGACGGTGAGGCGCTTGGTCCTGGCGGCGGGCGCGCCGGCCTGCCGTTCGACCTTGGCGGTGAGGGTGTGCCGGTCCCGCGGCGCCTGGTTCTCGGCGTTGACGGGGGCGTTGAAGCGGACGACGCCGATCGGCAGCGGGGCGGTGCGCGGGGCGCCGCCCGGTCCGGGGGCGACGGCGGCGGAGCGGAACGTCCAGACCGCCTCGACGGTGCCGGAGAGCGCCCAGGGCTCGGCCCGGGTTCCCCTGGCGGTCAGCCGGTAGGCGGAGTCGGCGGCCGGGAGGGCGAAGTCTGCGGCCGGCTGGTCGCTCGCGCCGATCCGCTTGCCGTCCCGCTCCAGTTCGAGGTGGACGGTGTCGTCCAGCAGGTCGGGCAGCGGGGAGCCGTAGTGGCCCGGGGCGGCGTCGGTGAACAGCTGTGGGAAGACGGTGAGGGTGCCGTCGCTGCCGCGGGCGACGGCGGGCGCGCCGTTCTTGACGGGGGCGAGGCCGGGGCCGGTCACGGCGGCGTTCCACCGCTCGACGCAGGTGGCACCGGCCGCGCAGAGCACGGTGCCGCTCTGGGTGACGGCCGACGGGTAGTACTCGCCACCGGGGCCGGTCCGCTGGCCGAAGGACGTCTCGCGCCGCTGGTCGCGGACGGTGACATACTCGGTGCGGGCCGCGGGCAGGGCGAAGTCGGGTTCGACGATGGAGAGTCCGCCGATCCCGCCCGCCTCGGCGTAGCTGCTCAGGCTGCCGGCGGTGCCGGGCGCCGACGCGTAGTAGACGGTCTTCAGGGTGGCGAGGTCGCCGCGGCCGACCGTGAAGGCGGGGTCGGGCAGCGGTCCGGTGGTGTGCAGCAGCAGGTCGTAGCGGTCGGGCAGCGGTCCGGTGCCGGTCGCCGGGCCGTGCTGGATGCTCTGGACGGAGAAGTCGAGCGTCCCGGTCGTGATCCGGCCGCCGGGGATGACGTACAGGTTGCCGGGCCGGGCGATCATCAGGGCGACGTCCGTGCAGTCGCCGTCCTTGACGGCCCGGTAGCAGTAGCCGGCCGAGAGCGAGTACGGCGTGGCGCGCCGGTCCGGCACGGCGACGGTGATCTGGCGTCCCTGGCGGGCGTCCAGCGTGAGCAGGCCGTCGCGGCGCAGCTCGATCTCGGGCTGGAGGAACATGGTGCTGGTCGGCTTGACGCCGTCGGCGCCGGGGGTGACCAGCTTGCCGCCCAGGTTGTAGCGGCCCTCGGGGACGGTGGCGGTGGCGGTGCCGTTGTCGAAGGTCAGGCCGTACGACTCGTGGGTGTCGAGGTCCAGCAGCCGGACCTGGGAGGCGCCGTTCTCCCGGTCGCCGGGGCCGACGGGTGCGCCGTTGCGGTCGACGGCCTGGACGGTGACGGTGTGCCGGACGGCCTCCCGGCTCACCGCGTACGCGGTGCCGACGGCGATGCCGCCGGGGGCGGTGCCGGCCAGCCGCCCGGTGAGCGAGGCGCCGGCCGGGACGCGGCCCGGGTCGACGGTGACGGTGGCCTCGGCGGTGCCGCCGGCCGGGACGGTCAGCCGGGCGGGCGTGACGGTGAACGCCCCGGCCGGGCCCGCGGCACCGGCGCGGTCGGTGACGGCGGCGGCCAGGTCGAGGGTGACCGGCGCCTGGCCGGGGTTGTGGTAGGTGACGGTGCGGGTCACGGCCGGGCCCGCAGGTGGGCCGTCGAAGTGGATCCCGGTGCCGTCGGCGGTCGCGTACACGCTCTGGCCGGTGGCGCGGGCGAGGTCGGTCAGTCCGGCGCCCTGCTGGTAGGCGCTCTGGCCGGCGGCCGGCCGGGCGGAGGAGGTGAGGGCTGCCTTGAGCTGTGGGCCCTTCCAGTCCGGGTGCTGCTGGGCGAGCAGCGCGGCGGCGCCCGCGACGTGCGGGGCGGCCATCGAGGTGCCGGAGATGGCGGTGTAGCGGTCGCTGACCGGGCTCTGGCCGTCGGTGCCGGCCGCCCGGGCGGCGACGATGCCCGTGCCGGGCGCGGTGAGGTCCGGCTTGACGGCGTGGTCGCCGGTGCGCGGGCCCTGGCTGGAGATGCCGGCGAGGGTGCCGTCGCGGTCGACGGCGCCGACGGTGAGCGCGGCGTCGGCCGAGCCGGGGGTGCCGACGGTGCCGGCCCTGCCGCTGTTGCCGGCGGCGGCGACGAACAGGGTGCCGTAGCGGGCGGAGAGGGTGTTGACGGCCTGGGCCATCGGGTCGGTGCCGTCGGTGGGCGGGCCGGTGAGGCTGACGTTGACGATCGGCGCGCGGGCGGCGGCCCACTCCATGCCCTGGAGCACCCAGGACTCCTGGCCGTGGCCCTCGTCGTCGAGGACCTTGCCGACGAGCAGTTCGGCGTCGGGGGCGACGCCCTTGAAGCGGCCGTCGGAGGCGGCGCCGTCGCCCGCGACGATCGAGGCGACGTGGGTGCCGTGCCCGTCGCCGTCGGCGACGCCCGAGGGCTGTCCGGTGAAGTCGGAGGTCTCGCCGACCGAGCCGGCGAGGTCGGGGTGGCCCGCGTCGATGCCGGTGTCCAGCACGGCGACCTTGACGCCCTCTCCGGTCCAGCCGGACTGCCAGGCCTGCGGGGCGCCGATCTGCGCGGTGGAGCGGTCGAGCGCGGCGCCGACCTTGCCGTCCAGCCAGACCTTGTGCACTCCGCCGGGGGCCGACCCGGTGATGGACCGGCCGCTGGTGGACTGGCCGAGCTGTCGCCAGAGTTCGCCGGTCCGGCTCTTCTCCGCGCGCAGCGCGCTGCCGTGCACGCTGTCCAGCGCGCGGACCGCCTTGGTGCCCGCGGGCGGGGCGGCGGGGGCGAGGCTCTTTCCGCCCGCCGTGTCGTAGCCGACGATCAGCGGCAGGTCGGGGCTGTGCTCGTCGTCGTAGCCCTGGGCGACCAGCCCGGCGATGTCGAACAGCCGGGGGTCGAGGCGGCCCGCGCGCAGCGGCTCGGCGGCGTCCTGCGGGATGAGCCCGAGCGTGCCGAAGGGGCCGGGCTCCTGGCTGAAGGTCAGTTCCTCGCGGCCGGTGCCGGGCTTGACGGCGACGACCGTCACCGTGCCGTCGGCGCCGATCCGGGCGGTGACCCGGTCGCCGGTGATCAGGGTGACGTGCACCAGGCGGCCCGGTGCGGTGCCCGGGTGCTCCCCGGCCGGTGCGGGTGCCGCCGAGGCGGCCGGGGTGACCGCCGTGGCGGCCAGCACCGCGCCCAGTACGGCGGCCGTCCACCGGCCCGCCGTCCGTATGCCTTGCATTCATATCCTCTCGGTCGGGCGGCGCCCTCGGTTCGGGTGCCGCTCACTGGTCCTGCCGAGGGATCGACGGAAGTGCCGGGGCCGGAGGATGTCCTGGGGCGGCAGAAAAAATCCGAAAAGATTTTCGTGGTCCGGTGTCATCCCCCGGGGTGGCCGGCTCCGTCGGAGTGATCAGAGACGAACGGAGGGCGTGCGCTGTGCGTACCGCAGACCTGGAGGAATTCCGCGGCTTCGCCGAGGACCGGTTGCCGCACCTGCGGCGGACCGCGTACCTGATGTGCGGTGACTGGCACCACGCCGAGGACATCACGCAGACGGCGCTGGCCAAGCTGTACGCCGTGTGGGGAAAGCGGCACCGGATCGACAACCTGGAGGCCTACGCCCACCGGGTGCTGACCCGGGCCTGCATCGACCACACCCGGCGCCGCTGGCGGCGCGAGGACCCGACCCCCGAGCTGCCCGACCGGGCCGGCCCGGGGACGGACCCCTCGCTCGGCCTCCAGATCCGGGCCGCCCTGGCCGCCCTGCCGCCGCGTCAGCGCGCGGTGGTGGTGCTGCGGTTCTGGGCGGACCTGGACATCGCGGCCACCGCCAAGGCACTCGGCTGCACCGCCGGCACCGTCAAGAGCCACAGCGCCCGGGCCCTCGTCCGGCTGCGCGAACTGCTCGGCGAGACCGACCCGTTCGGCGAGCTCGCCACCCCCACCCCACTGAAGGAAGCCCTGTGAGAATCGACGACGCCCTGAACGAGCACGACGAGGTCCGGACCCTGCTGGCGGCCGGGCTCGGCGCCGAACCGCCGCTGCGCGCCGACACGGTCGGCGCGGCGGTCGCGGCCGGCCGCCGCCGGGGCGCGCGGCGCCGCCACGCCCGCGCCGGCGCCGGGGTGGCGGCCACCGCCGCGCTGACCGCGCTGGTGGTGGCCACCCCCGGCACCGGTGGGGCGCCCGCCGCCCCGGGCACACCGGGCCCGGCCGCCGTGGCCGCCGCCGACCCGCTGGCCGGGCCGCTGGTCCTGGCCGGCTCGGCCGGCGACGCCCCGCAGACGCTGCGCCCGGACTCCTTCGGCCCGGGCACCGGCCGCCCCACCGACTGGACCAGCCGGCAGCTCGGCGACGCCCTGGCCGGGCTGCTCCCGTCCGGTGCCACCACCGTGCGCGAGGGCGACATCCCCGGCCGGACCTTCCGGGTGGACTGGGACGGCGGCACCGGCCCGGTGGAGTTCATCGGCGGCGCCGACCGCACCGCCGACGCGCCGAAGGTCCCGTTCTGCGCCCGGATCGCCCTGCCGAAGGTCACCGCCCGGCCCGGCGTGCCCGCCCCGGCGGACGTGGTGCCGACGAACGACTGCCAGGTGGTCGAACTCGCCGACGGCGCCCGGGCGGAGACGGTCACGCTGACCTTCCCGCAGGACGGCCGCGGCTCGCAGTACGTCCGGGTGCAGCGCGCCGACGGCCGGACGGTCACCCTGCAGCAGTGGACCGCCCGCCCGGAGGCCGCCCTGGAGACCGCCGCCCTGCTGGCGATCGCCAACGATCCCGCCTGGCGGTTCTGAGCGGTCGGGGTGTCCGGGCCCGCGCCCGGACACCCCGGCCCTGCCGGTCCGGCCGTCGCCGCCGCTACTGGTCCCGCGCGGCCTGGGCGAGCTTCTCCCGGGCGTCGGCCAGGTCCTCCTCGGTGGGCGCGTCGTCCTGGGTGAGCCGGTGCCGCCAGTACCCGGCGAACTCGACGGACGGCCTGGCCAGCCCGCGCTCCTCCACCAGATGGCGGCGGAGCGCGCGGACGGCGGCGGCCTCCCCCGCCAGCCAGGCGAACGGTGTGCCGCCGGGCAGGTCGGCGGCCCGGACGGCGGCGGTCAGCGGTCCGCCGGGGGCGGCGCCGTCGCGGTGCAGCCAGTGGACGGTGAGGTCGGCCCGGCTGTCCAGCCGCTGCCGCTCGGCCTCCTCCGCGACCTCGATGAACGCGACCGCCCCGGTGCCCGGGGGCAGGGCCTCCAGCAGGGTGCCGATCGCGGGCAGCGCCGTCTCGTCCCCGGCGAGCAGTACCCAGTCGGCCTCGGCGACGGCGGTGGCGAGCGGGACGGGCCGGGCGTAGAGCTCGGACGGCCCGACCATGCCGAGCCGGTCCCCGGGCCGGGCGCGGCGCGCCCAGGCGGCGGCCGGGCCGCCGTCAGGACCGCTGTCCGGGCCGGAAGCCGGCCCGCTGTCCCCGTGCAGGACGAAGTCGATCTCCAGCAGCCTGGTACCGGGCCGGCGGCGGCGGACGGTGAAGCTGCGCAGCCAGGGCCGCTCGGCCTCGGGGACCGCGAGACAGGCCCGGTACCAGCCCATCGGGTCCTCGCTCCGTGCCGGGAGGACGGGCTCGGCCTGGCCCTCCCGGGGGAAGCAGAGTTTCACCTGCTGGTCCGGCAGCCGGCCGACGGTCTCGTCGAGGGTCTCGGCCTCGAAGGTGACCCGGGCCATCCGCGGAGTGAGCCGCTCGACCTGGGTGACCTGGATGAACGTGACGGGCAGTAGCACTGTCGAACCCTCCGGTTCCGTTCCACCGACTGATAACCTTACGCCATAAGGAGTTACCTCGACCGAGGATACTTTACGGCATAAGGAGTTGCCACCGTGGTCGTCTTCGCCGGACAGGGCGACGCCCGCCGCTCGATGTCCCTGCTCTGGCGCGCGCCGGACCGGCCCCGCACCGGGCGCAGCGGCCCCAAGCCCGGCCTGAGCGTGGACGCGATCGTGACGGCCGGCCTCGCGGTGGCCGACGCCGAGGGGATGGGCGCGCTGTCGATGCGCGCGGTCGGCGAGCGGCTGGGCCGCACCGCCATGGCCCTGTACACCTACGTGCCGGGGAAGGCCGAACTGGTCGATCTGATGCACGACCGGGCACTGGCCGAACTGCCCACCGACTACGACCTCGCCGCCGGCTGGCGGCCCGCCCTCACCACCTGGGCCGAGGACCTCTTCGCCTGCTGTCTGCGCCACCCCTGGATGCTCCAGGTCTCGCAGGCCCGCCCGGTGCTCGGCCCGTCCGAACTGGGCGCGATGGAGACGGTGCTGCGGATCCTGCACGGGACGGGCCTGGAGCCCCGGCTGCTGCGAGGCGTGGTCAGCACGCTCTGGCAGTTCGTGCGCGGGATGGCGCAGGTCGCCGCCGACACCCGCGCGGCCGCCTCCGCCACCGGGGTGCCCGACGAGGAGTGGTGGTCCGCCCGGTCCACCCAACTCGCCGAACTCGCACCGGACTTCGCCGATCGCTTCCCCTTGCTGACCGCCCTGGAGAGCGGCGCCGCCGCCCCCGCGGCGGAGGACGGCGGCTACCTGGAGGGCCAGACCAGGGAGAGCTTCCGCACCGGCCTCGCCGTCCTGCTGGACGGGGTCGGGACCGCGGTCACCCGGCCGGACGGACGCTAGCGTGCCCGGCCGATCCGCCCGGTGACGACGGCCAGGGCGGTGCCCAGCACCACCAGCACGGCGTACCCGGCGGTCTCGTGACCGCCCGGGACCAGGTAGCGGACGAAGCCGAAGAGGCGGAAGCCCCCGAGGTGGTCGGAGAGCAGGCCGCTGATCCCTCCGACGACGAGGGCGAAGCTCACGAAACCGAGCAGATTCTTCATGCCCCTGAGCCTAGAGACCCAGGTCAGCGCCGGTATCCGACTTTCGGAGCGACCTGCCGCCACCAAAGTCGCGCACCCGGCGGGCACCCGCGGCAGCGGAGAGCAGCGCGGGAGCGGCCGCCAGGGCGAAGCAGAGCGGCAGCGGCAGCCGGCCGACCAGCAGGCCGACGGTGGCGGTGCCGCCCGCCGAACCGGCGTTGAAGGCGGTGTTCACCCAGGCACCGGCCCGGGTGCGGGCCTGCGGCGCGGCCGCCTCGTCGGCCAGCAGATAGGCGGTGGTGACGGCGGGTGAGACGAACAGCCCGGCGAGGGCGACGGCCGCGGCCAGCGCCGGCAGGTTCGGCGCCAGCCCCGCGCCCGCCAGCGCCAGGCCCAGCCCGGCGGCCAGCAACGGCAGCCGGGCCCGGTTCGGGGCGGACCAGGTGACGGCGCCGTAGGCGAGACCGCCGACGGCGCTGCCCGCCGAGAGCGCCGCCAGAATCCAGGCCACCGCCCCGGCCTGGCCGCGCGCCTCCGCGAAGGCCACCACCATCAGGTCCAGCGCGCCGAGCGCCAGCCCGGTCGCGGCCGAGGCGAGCACCGCCCGGCGCAGCGCTCCCCCGCCGCCCGGGCGCTCCCCGGACACGGCCGGCCCGGTCCCGTCCACCTCCCGCGCGACGGGGGTGGAGACCAGCGCCAGGGTGCCGGCGAGGACGAGTCCGGCACCCGCCGCCACCGCGGCCGCCGGACCGGCGACCGTGAGCAGCAGACCCACCAGCAACGGGCCGCTGACGAACAGCAGTTCCTCGGCGACGGTGTCCAGGCTGTACGCGCGCTGGAGCAGTGCCCGGTCCGGCAGCAGCCGGCGCCACAGCGTCCGCATCACCGGCCCGAGTGGCGGGGTGCAGGCACCGGCGGCGACCACCAGAGCGCCCGTCAGGACCGGCGGCGCGCCCGGCCGCCAGGTGGCGCAGGCCACCAGGGCCAGCAGCCCGGCGTACAGCGCGGCCATCGGCGGCAGCGCGCGCCGGGGACCGTACCGGTCGACCAGGGCGGCCCGGGTCGGCGAGAGGAAGACGCTGGTCAGCCCGAACAGGGCCAGCACGGTGCCGGCCACCGCGTAGGAGCCGCCGGAGTCCCGGACGGCCAGCATCATCGCGAGCGGGACCATCCCGTACGAGAGCCGGCCCAGCAGGGCGGCGCCGAAGGTGCGGCGGGCGTGCGGGGTCCGCAGGACGGCGGCGTAGGAGGGGGTGTGCGAAGACCGCGAAGACGAAGGCGGCGAAGACTGCGAAGACAAGGAGACGTTCCTCGGCGGAGGCGGGCAGGGCGGGGCCGTACCCGAAGGCGTGCGGGGACACCGGAGCGCCGTGCCCGGCGAGGGGGCACGGTCGTGGCGGGTCCACTACGCACGGGGGAGGAACATGCCCGGTACCGTACCAGGCCCGCCGTCCGCCCCGGCAGCCCGGGGCGGACAGCGGCAGGGTCCCTAGGGAGCAGCGCCCCGGGGAGGGGCCCGGACGGAGCAGCGGGCCGGGCGGGCGGACGGCCACGCGGGTACGTTCGCCGTGTGCAGCAGATGTCCTCCCAGGTCAGAAGGCTGGCGGCGGTTTCCGTCGGCCCGGCGCTGGTACTCGCCGCCGTGGCTCCGGCCGCCTCCGGGCAGGACTCGGCCACCGTGGTCGGCGGCGAGCGGCTGGCCCGCTCCACCGTCCAGGTGGCGCCGCTGGCCGGGGCGCCCGCGCTGCCGTCGACGCTGACCGGGCGGTCCTGGCTGGTGGCCGACGCGACGAGCGGGGAGGTGCTGGCGGCGCGCGACGCCCATCTCCCGATACCGCCCGCCAGCACGCTGAAGATGCTGTTCGCGGACACCGTGCTGCCCCGGCTGGACCGGTCGCTGGAGCACAAGGTCACGTCGGCCGAGCTGGCCGGACTGGGCCCGGGCAGCAGCCTGGTCGGCATCAAGGAGGACCTGCCGTACCGGGTCGAGGACCTCTGGCGGGGCGTGTTCCTCAGCTCCGGCAACGACGCGGTGCACGTGCTCGCCCATCTGAACGGCGGCCTCGCCCTGACCGTCGCCCAGATGCAGGACCGCGCCGAGGCGTTGCAGGCCCGGGACACCCATGTGGTCTCCCCCGAGGGTTACGACCAGGACGGCCAGGTGTCCTCGGCCTACGACCTGACGCTGTTCGCCCGGGCCGGCCTGCGCAACAAGGACTTCCGCACCTACTGCTCCACCCGCACGGCCCGTTTCCCGGGCGGGGTGGACAAGCTGACCGGTCTGCGCACCTCGTTCGACATCGCCAACACCGACCGGCTGCTGGGCAGGTACCCCGGGCTGATCGGGGTGAAGAACGGCTACACCACCAACGCCGGCGCCACCTTCACCGGGGCTGCCGTACGCGGCGGCCGCACCCTGCTGGTGACGGTGATGCACCCGGAGTCGCAGCAGCAGGTGTACGACGAGGCGGCGAGCCTGCTCGACTGGGGGTTCGCGGCGGCGGGCCGGGTCGAGCCGGTCGGCCGCCTGGTGGACGAGGCCGGTGCCGACGCACCCGCCTCCTCCGCCCCGGCCGGGGTCCTGCCGCGCGCGATCCGGCAGGCCGACCACGCGCTCGGCCCGGGCGGCTGGACGGCGGTCGCCTTCTCCGTGGCCCTGGCGCTCTGGGCCTCGGGGCGCGCGCTGGCCCGCCGCCGGCACGGCGCCCCGGCCGTCACCGAGACGGCGGTCACCGAGACCGCCGCTGCCGGGACCGCCGCCGCCGAGGCCGTGGCGCCGTCCCTCCCCCTCACCCGGCCGGAGGTCACCGCTCTCGGTGGCTCGACGGTGGTCGGCGGCGGCCGTCGCCGACCGGGTCGGCGGGCCCGGACGCTGCTGGTGTCGGCCCGCCGCCGGCTGCGCGCCCGTCGGCACCGCTGACCGGTCAGCGGCCGTCGGCCCCCGGTGGTCCGACCGCGGGCGCACGGTGCGGGCCGCCCCCGGCCGTGGCGGGACGCCGGGCCGATGACGCCTAGACTTCCGGCCATGAGCGCCGCCACACCCCCCAGCCCGCAGGAGAGGCTCGAACGCCTCGTCCGGCTCTCCGCCGGGAGCTACCTGCTCGTCACCACGTACAAGAAGGACGGCACCGGCGTGCCGACCCCGGTCTGGGTGGTCCGTGACGGCGACGCGCTCGGCATCTGGACCGTCGCGGACTCCTGGAAGGTCAGGCGGATCCGCAACCGCGCCGACGTCCTGGTCGGCCCGTGCGACGTCCGGGGCAACCCGACCGGCGAGCAGTACCCGGCCACCGCCGAGATCCTCGGCCCCGAGCGCACCGCCGCCTACCGGACGCTGCTGCGCCAGAAGTACGGACTGCTGGGCGTGCTCACCCTGCTCGGCAGCCGGCTGCGGCGCGGCGAGCGGGCGACCGTCGGCATCCGGCTCACCCTGACGGACTGAGGGTACGCTCCACCCGCATGACCCCGCCCTCCTGGCTCGTCCCGCACTGGCCGCTCACCCTCACCACACCGCGTCTGACGCTGCGCCCGCTCGCCGCGCCCGACCTGCCGGCCCTCGCCGAGCTGTGCCGCGACCCGGAGGTCCGGCGCCACCTCGGCGGCCCGGTGCCCGAGGAGCGGATCGCCGTCCGGCTCGCCGCCGCCGAGGGGGCGCCGGGCGCCTTCGCGGTCACGCCCCGCACGGACGGCCCACGCCCGGAGGCCGGACCGCTCCTGGGACTGGTCAGCCTGGACGCCGACCACCGGGCGGCCGGACGCACCGAGCTGAGCTACCAGTTCCTCCCCCGCCACCAGGGCCGCGGCCAGGCCCGCGAGGCGGTGGCCGAAGCCGTCCGCTGGGCCGTCGCGACCGCCCCGGCGGGGTGGCCGGTGGTCGCCGTGACCCAGGCTGCCAACACCCGCTCCCGGTCACTGCTGGAACACCTCGGCCTCCGCCCCGCCGAGCGGCTCACCGAGTACGGCGAGCCGCAGGTGCTGTACGTCCTCCCAGCGCCTGGCGACAGTTGACGCCCCGTCAGGTAGTGGACCGGGCGGCGGGCCGTCCGCCGCGCGGCTCTTGAGGTCCACGGCCACCGGTCCGGCCCCGATCCGTGCCGCGCGGGCCGGCCATGATTCCCGGCTCTGTCGAAGATCTTGTGATGCTCGGGGTGCTCGACAAATGGAGTAGACGCCCCAGGGATACTGCTTGTCATGGCCGTCACCCAGCAGCTTGCCCGAGTCTCGGTGGAGTATCTCGAAGCCTGTCGAACGCGCGCCGAGGAGTCGTCCGATGGCGATCATCAGTGGGACCCGCCAGCGGCTGACAGCCTCGACCTGGACTGGGCCCCGTCAATGCTTGCCCGCGTGTGCGAGATCGCGGGAGTTGACGACTCCCGCCTCGCTGGGCTCAGGCGGGCCACCGACGGCGGCGCGGTGCTGGATGTCGGCTTCCTCGCTGACCCGCACATCGGGCCCTTCGGGCCCGCGCCGGCAGCCCTCGCGCCTTTCGAAGTCGAGCGAGTCTCCGACCTGGTCACAGGGATCGACTTCCAGGCCGTTCTGGCGGCGCTGCCGTCCGACGATCATGCGGCAGGGGCGCTGATCGCCGCTGAAGATGGCTTTCGAGGGCTCAGAACGTATCTGACGGTCCATTTCGACGCGCTTCGCGAGTTCCATGCGGAAGCCTCGAAGCGGGGCCTTGCCGTCGTCTTGTGGTGGGACTGATCTCCCGGGTCGACTGGTGACCGCTCGCTGACTTGCCCGAAGGAGTGGGTGAATCAGTCCCCGAGGAGTATCCGTCGGCGGAGAAGGTCGAGGTTGGCGCGGCCGTAGTCCTTGCGCTTGATCAGCTTAAAAGTTACGTGGAATCTGCCGGGGATGATCATGTCTCCTCGGTGTAACCACGGACTTGGGAGATGGCTTGAGCGGCACGACGGTGCTGACGGAGAAGTGGCCGGTGCTGGGCCGACATGAGCAGGCAGCGGCCTGGTTGGAGATCTGGACCGATCTCGGGCATGCGCCCCGCACGATCGACGCCTACGCCCGCGGAATGGCCGAGTACCTGCTGATGTGCGAGCGGGAGACTGTCGACCCAGTCACCGCGAACCGCGCGCATATCGCCTTCTGTGTAAGGGAGTTGACATCGCGGCCGAGCCGTCGCGGTGCGAACGTCGTCTTGTGGACGGTCACGCGATTCGGCTCTGTCGAAGATCTTGTGATCGGACCCGTGTCTGCCAGGTGGCATGACGGGTTGTCACTGGTGTGGTTCGCGAAGTATTGAGGCTGTTCTTCCTCATTTGTCTGCTGTTGTAGTCGAGTGCGTACAGCAGTCGGCCGCCGAGATCGTCCTTCATGCCCATGCGCGTGCGGCTGGTGGCGTGTGCCCGCGGTGCCGAAGATCGTCGCGGCGCGTGCACGGTCGCTCTGTCCGTCGTCTGGCGGATGCGGCGATCGGGGGCCAGTCGGTGGTCGTCGAGCTGCTGGTCCGCCGCTTCCGCTGCCTGAACACCGCTTGCGCTGCGGTGACGTTCGCAGAACAGATCGAGGGGCTGACCTCCCCGCACGCCCGCAAGACCCCGCTACTTCGGTCGATCCTGACGCCCGTCGCCTGCACGCTCGCTGGCCGTTCCGGTGCACGCTTTGCCGCACTGCTGGGTATCCGCGTTGCGAAAGACACCCTGCTTCAGCTGCTTCGCTCAATGCCCGAGCCACCAGCAACTCCAGTGCGAGTACTAGGGGCTGATGACTTCGCGCTACGTAGAGGCGACTCGTATGCCACCGTGTTGGTGGACCTGGAAGCGCGTCGACCGATCGACGTGCTGCCGGGCCGGGAGGCCGGACCCCTGGCCACCTGGCTGGCCGAGCACCCGGAGGTCGAGATCATTTGCAGGGACCGGGCCGGCGCCTACGCGGACGGTGCCAGAACCGGCGCACCGCAGGCCGTCCAGGTAGCCGACGGCTGGCACCTCTGGCGAAACCTGGCGGAGGCGGTCGAGAAGACCGTCGGCTCACACCACTCCTGCATCCGTTCCGCGTTCGCCGCGAGTCGGCCCGAAGAGCCGGGCCCGTCGGATGCTGCCGCCCGGCCCTTCAACCCTCCAGATGGGATACGCGATGTCCTCGGTCTCCCGAGGCGCCTGGTCGCCCGCACCAGGGAACGCTATGCGGCGGTGCAGGAACGACTGGCCGACGGCAAGTCGCTGGCCGCGATCGGCCGGGAGCTCCGGCTGGACCATTCCACCGTGCGCCGCTTCGCCCGCGCTGGCGAAATCGACGAGCTGCTCGTCAAGGCGGTCAACCGGCAGTCCATCCTCGACAAGTACAAGTCCTACCTGCACCAACGCTGGAATGAGGGCTGTCACGACATTCCCCTGCTTCACCGTGAACTCCGGGAACTCGGGTTCCCCGGAGGCGTCCAGACCGTCCGCCGCCACCTCCGGGAAGCCAAGCAACACGGCCTCCCATCGGTATCTCGGCCCGTCCCGAGGCCCCGCCGAGTGGTCCGCTGGATCATGACCGACCCAGCCCGCCTCACCGCCGACGACGCTCAGGAGCTCAAGGAGATCCGGGCCGACTACCCTCACCTCGATGCCACGGCCGGGCACGTCCGAGACTTCGCCGCCATGCTCCATGACCGACGCGGCGACCTGCTGCCCGAGTGGATGACCCGAGTTCTCGCCGACGACCTTCCAGCTCTCCACTCCCTGGTCACTGGCCTCCGCCGCGACCAGGACGCCGTCGCCGCGGGACTGTCCAGCACCTGGAGTTCGGGCCAGGTCGAAGGCCATGTCACGCGAATCAAGCTCCTCAAGCGCAAGGGCTACGGCCGTGCCAACCTCGACCTGCTCCGTCGGCGCATACTCCTCGCACCCTGACCCAGTCCGCTCCAGATCGCAAGATCGCTCCCGTCGTGCCGGGCTGTCGGACGCATGGGCGAAGATCTGCGTCATGACGGTGACTGCTGCTGACTACCTGTGGTTCGAGGACAGATTCCCAGACCTGGCCGAGGCGTACTGCTTCACGCTCGTGAACGACCTTGCGCCCTCCGAACTGCTGCAACGCCTCAAGGGGCAAGAACACCCCGCGCTGTCCGGAGTGACAGCAGTCGTCGAGGCCGCCTACGACCCGGGCGATACGCAGCAGCTGGTCGCGATGGCCGGCCTCGGCTCGTGGACCTTGATGATCGAGCCGAACGGCTATCTCGGTGTCAGCGAGGAATGGGCTTTGCCGGCCTCTGCTGGAACCACCTGGATCTCGCACTTCTGCAACGTCAACGGCTTGGACTCGTTCCTCTGGGCCGAGGATGCCGCGATGCGCTTGGCCTTCGAGCCGATGTTCCCCGACTCCCGTTGGGGCAACACCCCTGATGACCAACTGGAGAGGATGCACCGCGTCGGCTTCCACTTCGGCGCCGACGAGCCGGAGATCGACCAGTCGGTGGCCGCGGCCTTCGCCCTCGCGGACGCGATGACCGAAGTTCGTCTGACGCCGGGGTTCCTTGAGACAACCACATTCACCTGCGGGTCTGTCAAGATCCGCTGATTCCAGCAGGGCCTTGCCCACAACATCGAGGTTCTGCACGACTCTGATCACAAGATCTTCGCCAGAGCCTGATTCCCCTCCGCCAATAATAGCTCGCCATCAATACGATCGTATGGGTTACGATCACTTTCAAAGCGGCGGACAGCGGCGGACGGAGTGCACGATGAGGATCCTGGCTCTCGGCGGCCCCGGAGCGATGGGGGCCGTAGCGGTCCGCGTGGCGGCCGGGCTCCCCGGCGTCACCGAGATCGTGGTGGCCGACA
This sequence comes from Kitasatospora sp. NPDC092286, assembly GCF_044755565.1. Lineage (NCBI taxonomy): Bacteria > Bacillati > Actinomycetota > Actinomycetes > Kitasatosporales > Streptomycetaceae > Kitasatospora > Kitasatospora sp. NPDC092286. The sequence goes on from NZ_JBIVRD010000020.1 coordinate 81,314, forward strand.
GAAACCTCGACGCGGCCCGGGCACTGGTCCGTCGGCTCGCCGGCACCGGAGGCACGCCGATGCGGGCGCTCACGGTGGACGTGACCGACGACGCCGCGCTGCGGGCCGCGCTCGACGGTGCGGACGTCGTCCTCAACACCGTCGGTCCGTACTACCGCTTCGGCATGACCGTGCTGCGGGCCGCGATCGCGACCGGAACCCACTACCTGGACATCTGCGACGACTGGGAGCCGACCCTGCGGATGCTCGACCTGGACGGGGAGGCCCGGGCCGCCGGGGTCTGCGCCGTGGTGGGCATGGGCGCCAGCCCCGGGGTCAGCAACCTGCTGGCCGCCCGCGCCGTCCGGCGGCTGGACCACCTCCAGGACCTGTACACCGCCTGGCCCGTCGACGTCTCCGGCAGCGGGGACGACGAACAGCTGAGCGACCCCGACGGGCGCCCCGGCGCGGCCGCCGTGCACTGGATGGAGCAGATCAGCGGGGACGTGGCGGTGGTCAGCGGCGGGCGGCTCGTCCACCGACGGCCGCTGCTGCCGGTCACCCTCGCCGTCCCCACCGGACGCTCCGGCACGGCCTACACCGTCGGACATCCCGAGCCGGTCACCCTGCACCGCAGTTTCCGTCCGGCCGGCGAGGCCGCCAGTCTCATGGTCGTCACCCCGGGCACGGTGGCCTACCTCGACGTCCTGCGCCGCGACATCGACGCCGGAAGACTCACCAACGAGACCGCCGCGGCCGACCTGGCCAAACCCTCACCGCTTCGCACACTGCGGGCCACGGCGGGTGCCGTGGGCCGCAAGGGGCCCGGGTCGCTGCCGCCGTTCTTCGCCGCCGCGACGGGCTCCCGCCACGGCCGCCCGGTCACCGTTCTGGCCCGGCTCGCCGATACACCCGGCGCCTCGGCGCTGATCGACGACATGGCGGAGGCGACCGGGATCCCGCTGGCGCTGGGGCTCGCGCAACTGCTGGACGGCACCGCCCGCCGCCCCGGCGTCCACCCGCCGGAGACCGCCATCGACGCCGAACGCTTCTTTCTCGATCTGGCGCGCCACGTGCCCGCCCTTCCCGGTGGCGACGGCCCGCTCGACGGCGTGGCCATCGACGTGACCCCGATCGGGTGAAGCAGGAGACACGAGTCCCGAACCGGGAGAAGTCGCCACGCCCCCCACCACCGGCGTCGACCTGGCCGGACGGGCCGTCCGCCGCGGTGCGGCGGCGCGGGTTCCGGCCGGACAGCCCGCTGGGACGCGCCTTCCCGAGCTGAGACGATCACCAGGACCGTACGAACGACCGCAGGAGTGGGGAACATGACCGGTCTGGTGCTGCTCGGCGTCCTGGCGCTCGTCATCGGAGGGTGCGCATGTGTGGTGTGGGCGGAACGCGGCGGGCCCCGCTGGGTCCGCGCCGTGGCGGCCGTGACGCTCGCCGCGGGCTCGCTGCTGCGCCGTTCCGGGAAGAACCGGCGCCGGAGCCTGAACCGGAGCTCCGGCGACGGCGACGGCGGTGACTAGGAACGTCCTTCGGCACGCCCCGAACCGGGCCGCCCGCGCTTCGCGCGGGCGGACGCCGACTCCGACGACCTCGTCCCGCGCGGATCAGGCGAGGTTCTTCTCCAGGGCCGCGAGGTAGTTGCGCATGAAGTGGTCGCGCACACCGTCGCCGGCCGGGGCGAACGCGTCGGCGGTCAGGCCTTTCGCCCGGTCGGCGAGACCGCCGGCCAGGCTCATCGAGTCGTGCACCCTGCCCGCGGAGTCGATGTACTTGAGCGTGTCGACATGGGTGAAGGCGGGCTCGGGCGGCAGCTGCGGAACGATGTCGTTGTTGTTGACGAAGCGGTACATCCGGTCCTTGAAGCCCTGGTTGCAGGCGGCGGCCAGGGTGCGGTCGCAGGTGCGGGGCTGGCCGAAGGTGTAGACACCGTCCGCCCGCAGGCGCGGCTCCTCCAGGTACATGCGCGCTCCGACGAGCATCGCCAGCGCGCCGCCGAGGCTGTGGCCGGTGAACCAGACACTCTGACCGTCCGTGCGCAGTTCGGCGAGCGCCTTCCGGATGTCGGGGAAGACGGATTCGAGGGCCTCGGCGAAGCCGTAGTGGACGTAGCCGGTCCGGGCGGGGCCGGGCCAGGGCGGGGTGGTGGCGTCGGAGAGCCAGTCCCGGATCTCCCGCGGTTCGGTGCCCCGGAACGCGGTGACGATCATGTAGTCGCCGGCCATCGTGTAGGCCTGGGTGTCCTCGAGCGGGAAGGGCGGCGTGAAGCCGGTCCGGTGGTGGCGCACCGTGGTGAAGCCCCAGGCGCGGGCCTGCTCCTCGATGGTGTCCTCGCCCTTGTAGGCGAGGTCGGCGGCCCTGGCCAGCCAGTAGGCCTGGGAGAGGCTGTAGCCCTCGGCGTGGTGGTCGACGGCGGTGGGCACCGGCATGGTGCGGCTCCTTCTCGAAACTCCGGTCGGCACCGCTCCGAGCAGGCCGACGGCACGGGTGTCGTCCCCTGTCGTACCGGCCCGAGCCCGCCGGCCTCGGCCACCGCGCCCCGCGCATCACCCGAAAGGCCACAGGCGGCCGACCGTCTGCCGGAGAGACCCGGCCCACCTGTCGTCCGTCTGCCCACCCGCCGCGCCACCGGGACGGCACCGGCGGTTCCGGTTGTCGTCAGCGAGCAGCGGGGATTGACTTCCGGTCAATCGAAGGCCGAAACCCTCTTCTGAGCACCAATCAATCCCCAAAGGCGACTGGGGCGTTCGAAGACATGCCATCCTTAGTGCCATGTGAGGCGTGAAATTTCACATTCCACTAATACTCCTGGAAGAGGACCCTGATGAAGCGCACCCTCGCCGCCGCCCTCGTCGGCCCCGCCGCACTCACCACCCTGGGCACCGCAACGGCCTCGGCCGCCCCCCTCACCACCTCGACCCCCACGACCACGTGCGCCGCCGGCTTCGCCGGAGTCCTGGCGACCACGATCTGCGCCGACGTCACCGACAACCAGGTGAAGTTCTACGGCTTCGCCGACACCGACCCCCGCTGGTCGGCCCGTCAGGTGGCGTTCAGCCTCTCCGGCTCCGTGGTGGGCGGCGCCTCGCTCGGCACCCTCAACACCAGCGTCCTGGTCCCGCGCGGCGGCACCCGCGTCGGCGACGTGACCGGCACCGCCCCGTGCGGCTCCAGCGTCACCGGCGAGTTCAAGGTCACCGAGTGGGGCTGGGCGCCGTCCACCGCCACCGTGACCGTCCCGGTCACCTGCTGACGGCACGCCCGCCACCCGGGCCGGCCCGACGGCGGCCGGCCCGGGTGATCCCCCCGGTGGGGAAGCGCGAGTCGGCGTCGCCGTTCCAGGAGAGGACCGCGAGCGGCGGTACGGGAGAACCCCATGAACCGCCTCGCCACCGTGCCGGCCGGCGCCGCAGCCCTGGCCGAGCCGGATCCGAGATCAATCGGGCGCAGGAGACACGTCCCCGCCGCCCTCAGGGGGCTCACCGGGCAGCGGGAGCCGACCCGATGTCAACCACGCGTGCCCACTCGGGCGGCGAGTCCGGCACGTAGTCGGGATCGTCCTCGTCCCACGACCGGGCCCGGCGCCGGGGAAACAGGCCCACCACGGTCCGGCACGGCGGTCGCGTGCTCGGCCAGGGCGTCTGCCCGTCGGTCAGGACCACGATGACGTCCGGTGGGGACCCCATCCGAAGCGCCCTGGCGAAGCCGGTGCGTAGATCGGTGCCCCCACCGCCCACCAGTGGTATTCCCTCGGCACGGCACAGCGGGTGGGCGATCCGGGCCGAGGCGTCGCACGGCACCACGGTGATCAGGTCGCGACGGCCGCCCACGGCGCGGGAGATCGCAGCGACTTCGAGAAGTGCGCTGCCCAGTTCGGCGTCACTGACCGACCCGGAGGTGTCGATGACCACGCAGACCCGCGGCGGCCGGCGCCGCAGGCTCGGCAGGACGACGCCGGGCACCCCGGCCGAGCGCCGCGAAGGCCTGCCGTAGGTGTAGTCCTCGCCCGCGCCGGCGCCGGAGGTCGCCGAGCGGATCGCCGCTCCCAGCAACTCCCGCCATGGCTGCGGCGGGTGGAATGCCTCCTCCGCCCACCGCCGCCACCCCTTCGGAGTGTGCCCCGGACGGGCGGTGATGCCCTGTGCCACCCGGAACCGGACCGCGTCCCGTTCCTGCGCGCTGAGGCCGTGCGCGCCGTCCGGCCCCAGGTCCCACTCCCGTTCCAGTCCGTCGGCGCCACTGCCACAGTCCAGCCAGGCCAGGCTCTCCGTGCACGGCCCGAGCCCGAACTGCCGCAGGTAGTCCTCCATGAGCTCGCCCTCGGACAGCCCCAAAAGCCCTGGCTCGACGGCGCCTTCGGGCTTGACCAGCCCGTCACCGAACACGTCGTCGTTGATCTCGCAGTCCGCGGCGATGTTCATCCGAAGCCGCTCCCCCGGGCCGCTCAGCCCGCGTTCGCGCGCGACCCGGTCACTGCGCCCGTGGTGGTCGCGCAGCAGGTGCGAAACCTCGTGCACCCATACGCCGGCCAGTTCCTCCACCGGCGTCCGAGCCACGAACGCCGGCGAGACGTAGCACCGCCAGTGCCGGTCGACGGCCATCGTCGGTACCCGCCGCGACTCCACGGTGTGCAGGGCGAACAGCGCCGTCGCCAAGTAGGGCCGGACCCGCGCGGCGTGCAGCCGGGCGGCGAAGAGCTTGTCGAGGTCCAAGGTCCCCGGCGCCTCCGGGATCACCGGCCGGCCTTCGCGGCGGCCGCGGCCCGGACCGCCGCCTGGTCTGCTCGCCGGGACAGGGACACCGCTCCGGCGAGCCGCTCGATCGACGCCGGAACGTCCCAGTCCTGCCGGCGCAGCGAGGCGAGTGTCGTCGCGGGGACGACCACCAGGTCCGGGGCTCCGGTCTCCAACGCCCGGACCAGGAGCGCCCACGCCGCGTCCCAGCGGGACTTCTCCGGGCGGTTGCGGACCGCCGCCACCACGCCGTCGAGCACGGCTTGGCGCAGATCCCCCCGCTCGGGCAGCACGGCACCCGCCGGGTCGGCGAGAAGCGCCTCGGGGTCCGGGAGGTCCATCCGGTCCAGGCCGGCCAGCAGCTCCAGCCCCGGGCCGTCCCCCACCGTGCCCCTGACCAGCAAGGAAAGAACCTCCCTGGAGGAGCCGGCCGCGGTCGCGAAGGCGATCAGACACAGGGCCATCTCCCAGCTTCGGGGTGACGGCCAGGGCCCGCCCCGACGGGTTTCACTGCTGGGCAGCCGGTGCACCAGCCCCGGACGGGCGGCCAGCAGCCCGCACACCGCGCGGCGGGCGAAGTCCACGGCCTCCGGCAGCCTCTCGGGGGCGAGCCGCGGAAGTGTTGCCCGGGGCCATGTCCCGCCGAGGCCGCGCACTACGACCTCGTGGTCGTGGGTCCACTGAAGATGGACGAACCGGTTGGCCAACGGCGGGCTCAGCTCCCAGCCGTCGGCCGCCGAGGAGCGTGGATTGGCGGCGGCCACGATCCGGACCCCGGGCGGCAGTTGCAGGGTGCCGATCCGCCGCTCCAGTACGAGGCGGAGCAGGGCTGCTTGAACGGCCGGCGGCGCGGTGGACAGCTCGTCCAGGAACAGCAGCCCGCGGCCGGCCCGGACCAGTCGCACAGCCCAGTCCGGCGGAGCCATCGGGACACCCTGTTCCGCGGGATCGTCACCGACGACGGGCAGCCCCGAGAAGTCGGACGGCTCGTGCACACTGGCGATCACTGTGGTCAGCGGAAGATCCAGAGCCGTCGCGAGCTGTGTCAGGGCCGCGGTCTTACCGATTCCCGGCTCACCCCACAGGAGCACGGGCAGGTCGGCGGCCACGGCCAGCGTCAGGGCCTCCAGTTGGGTGTCGGGGCGCGGCTCGGTGGTGGTGTCGCGCAGCAGGACCAGCAACTCGCCGGCGACGTCGAGTTGGGAGGCATGGGCTCGGCCGGAGGGGGTGCCGGTGGCGGCAGGCCGGGTGTGTGCGGGCATGTCTGATCACCTGTCGGTTGGTGGTGGGTCGAGCAGATGCGGGGAACGGGGTCCCCGGGGTCAGTGGGCCAGTGGGCCAGTGGGTCAGCGGGTCAGCGCGTGGCGCGGGCGGGAACGGCGGTCGCCCGAACGGCCACGATCCACGCGGCCGAATCCGGGTCCGGCCACAGGTCCGGGTCCGGCGCCGACCAGGCCTGCCCTGAACAGTCCGTAGGTGATCCGCCTCAGCGCGGCCGCCTCCAGTTCGTCCCGCAGATCGCCGCTGCGCAGCAGCGCGTCGGGGCCCAGGAGGCCCTCGACGACGGCCAGCGCACCGGCGGTGTCTCCGTGGTCCAGGCGTTCGCGAACCCCCGGGAGGCAGTCCGGACGACGGTGCGCCAGATCGATCGCCTGGAGGCAGGGAAGCGGCGTACCGGTCAGTGCGGCCAGCAGTTCTTCCCGGCGGACCTCGGCCGGGTCATGGTCCAGCGGAGCCAGTACCCCGTCGACCAGACCGATCCGGTGCTGAGCTCCACGGCACTCCACGAGGCGCGGTTGTCCCGGCCGGTCCGGAGTCCGGGACGGACCGGCCGGCGAATGGCCCGGTACCAGTGCCGAGGCGACCAGCGGGTGCAGCCGATCGGCCTCGATCGAACCGGTGCGGATCAGTTCCAGGTCGGGCAGCGCCCAGGTCGCCGCGTCGGGCAGGACCGGCAGCGCGGAGGCACCGCCGTCCGTGGACGTCGCCGCGATCCGCACCGCAGGCGGCCCGAGGCCGTCCCGGTCCACGGCCAGGTCCAGGAACAGCCGGCGTCGGGCCCCGAGCCACACGGCGACGGTATCGGTGGGCCGCCCCTCTGCGTGGAGCAGAATCCCCGCCTCGGCCGCCCATCGGTCAACGGCGCAGCGGCGCCACCGTGGCACCAGCCCCGTCGAATCGCGGTTCAGCACAGGCCGGCCGTCGGCGGGCGGCCGGTCGGCCCCGGACCGGATCCGCAGCTCATCAGCCCTTTCCACGTCCCACAGGTGGCGGTGCAGGTCGAGGCGGAACCGCCGGCTGGGACGGGGATGCGGATAACGGCCGGTGACGGCCTCCGCGGAGGATCCGTCCCACAGTGCGAGGCTGATCCGCTGACCGGCATCCGCCCAGGCCGGTGGAGTCCGGGCCACGAGGTGCACCGGGCATTCGCCGTCACGCCCGGCTGCGTCGTACCGGGCCAGCGCGATGGTCAGACCCGGGCGCAGCAGCCCGTCAGAAGCGATCCTCGGCATGTGCCAGCGCAACAGGTCAGGAGCCAGCCGGCGGAGGTCGGCCCGCACCCGGGCCACGAGGTCCTGGCCATGGGTACGCGCCAGGGAACGCAGGTTGAGGTCGACGTCGATGCCTGCGGCGGCGCACGCCCCGGCCCAGTCTCCGGCACACCGGCGGGTTGTCGCAGTCTCGATCATGGACGGCGGCACGGCGAACTCGCGCACGCGCAGCCAGAGGGAAAGGTGGGAATCCCCATTCGCGGTCCGAGTGAGCATCAGCACTCACCTTGCGCGGATGGGACCCCCAATCTGGTAACAGAATGAGTCGTCATCGCGAGGATCATAGCGCTCCTCTTCGCGATCTGTCAGCTGCCCCAGGCCGGACCGTCTCCTGGGCCCTGTCGGCGAACGCGGTGACCCCGCTGTGCCCAACACCGGCGTGGCGTCAGTGCGGTCAGTACCGCACGGCCTTGACCACCACGGGGAGCAGGGTGACGTCGGCCGGCTGGGTGCTGAACGCGACCGGCGAGGCCTTGCCCCCGGCGGGGACGTCGTCGGCGCCGACGATCGCGCTGTCCACCGTCTTTCCGCTGGTGTCGGTGAAGTCCACCTGCACGGCGAACGACGCGGCGGAGGTGCCGGTGTTGGCGATGGTGACCACGACGGCGTGCAGGCCACCGGTGCTGGCGCGCGGCAGCCCGGTGAGGGTGACCGCGCCCAGCGCGTTGCCCCCGTCCTCCACCCCGCTCAGCACCGAGGCCGCCTTGGCGTTCGCCTGCGCGCCCTGCGCCGCGACCGAGGCTTCGAAGGAGGCCGCCGCCGCGGAGGAGGACGCCCTCGCCGCCGAAGCGGAGGCGAGGGCCGACTCGACCGTCGAGGCCAGCGCGGACGGCGGCTCACCCGAGAACGCGGACGGGTTGGGTGCGGTGCTCAGCGTGGAGGGTGTCTCCGGGCCTGAGGCGCCGATCGACGGATTGGTCGACGAGCTGCTGCACGCGGCCAGCACGGCCGCGCCTCCGAGCATGGCCAGCAGCGCCCCCCTGCGGTGTGCCGTCCACCGCCGGCGGACGCTCGTACCAGGACGGCTCGGGAGGGTATGGAGTTCACGCACCGAGGATCCCTCTTCTTGTTCGGTGACCGGCGGCGCTTGGGCCCTTACCTCCCCATGCTTGGCAACAACCGCCGCCGCGGCGAAAGCTGCTGACCCGTTCGAGTGCCCGCCCGCCCCCTGCCCGGGACGGCAGCGCACCTCCGTTTCCGGCGGATAACGTTCCGGTTGCATGCACACAACCCGCTCAAACCCCCACCAGCGTGCGCACCGGAGGCACTAGGCTCCCTGCTGGCCGCCCTGGCACCAGCCGAGCGGTGACAACGGTCGACAACCGCACCGACTCCGGCGGCGCGGCCCGGTTTCCCTGGGGGACATTCGTGCAGGACATGGTCAAGGGCTCCAACGTCGGGCTGGCGGCGCTGAGCGACAGCACCGACTCCGTCATAGTGAGCCTTGGCTGGAGCAGCCCCGGCGGCGACGGGGACGCCGACGTCTCGGTGCTGCTTCTGGCCGCGGACGGCAAGGTGCGGAGCAACGCGGACTTCTTCTTCTACAACAACCCGGCGGCCGAGGACGGAAGCGTCCAGTTGCTCGGGCAGACCCCGACGGAGGTCGGCACCGAGGACCGCATCCAGCTCGACCTGACCGCCGTGCCCGCAGGCGTCGAACGGCTGGTGATCGCGGCCAGCCGTCACCAGCGCGCGGCGTTCGGCCAGTTGGACAACCTCCGGCTGGGGCTGGCCGACAGCGCCGGGGAGCAGTTGCTCACCTTCCCCATCGCGGACGCGGACTCCGAGAGCGCGTTCGTCTTCGGCGAGATCTACCGGCGCAACCAGGAGTGGAAGTTCCGCGCCGTCGGGCAGGGCTACGACTCGGGACTGGCCGGGCTCGCCACCGACTTCGGCATCGAGATCGACGACGACGAGACCGATGACGGGGTCGGCGAGGGGATCGAGGAAGGGACCGAGGAAGGGACTGACGACGGGGTCGGCGGGCGCACGGGTGACGAGGCGACGGCCCCCGGGGCGCCGCAGCCGTCCGCCGTCGGCGAGGCGCCCGCCGCTCCGGACGGCGCGGGTCCGGCCGCCAAGGTGCTGGTACCGGCCCAGGCCCAGCCGCCGGCCGCCGAGGGGGCGCCCTCCGCACCGGCCGCGCCCAAGCGGCTGCGCACCGCGAGGAAGAAGGTGACCCGGCCCAGGAGTGCCAGGCCGTCGCTGGCCGAGAACGACTCCTGGCGCAGTGCCCGTCTCTTCCCCGCGACCAGCCTCAAGAGCGACCGGGAGCGCGAGGTCCGGGCCACCTCCGTCCTGCTGTCGGTGATGGCACAGGTGCCGGAGTTCGGCCGCCGGCTGACCGCGGCGTTCGGGGCGCCGGCCGGCCGGATGGAGACCTTCGCCGAGGTCTCGCTCCCCCACGGCGACTCCCCCAAGCGCCCCGACGGCGTCATCCGGGTCGATCGCGCCGGGCGGCTCTGGACGGCCCTGCTGGAGAGCAAGACCAACGGCAACCCGCTGAAGGCCGAGCAGGTCCAGGACTACATGGACATCGCCGCCCGGCGCGGCTACGAAGCGGTCATCACCCTCTCCAACGATGTCGCGCTGGAAGGCAGCCCGCTCGTCTCCGTCAAGATCGACGGGCGCCGCAAGCACAAGGTGATGCTCTGCCACCTGTCCTGGGCCGAGGTCGCTTTCCAGGCGAAGATGCTGATCCGTCACGAGGGCCTCACCAATCCGGCGCACGGGTGGCTCCTGGAGGAGCTGCTGCACTACCTCCAGCACGAGAACTCGGGCTGCCACGGCTTCCAGAACATGGGCCCGGCGTGGGTGCCGGTGCGCAACGGCATCGACGACGAGACGCTCACCCAGGGGGACGAGCGCGCCGTCCAGGTCGTCGAGAGCTGGGAGCGGCTCATCCGCCAGGTCTGCCTCCAGCTCGGCGGCGAACTCGGCGTCAAGGTCCAGCCCGTCCAGCGAACCCGCCGCGGCGAGGGCCCCCGGGACCGGCGCGCCGCGCTCGCCGACCGGCTCTGCGCGGACGGCCGGCTCAACGCCGAGATCAGGATCGAGGACACCGTCGGCACCGTCACCATCACGGCGGACCTGCGTCTCGGCAAGCTGCGCACCTCGATCGAGATCCCGGCTCCGGAGCAGGGCTACCCGCTGAGCTGGGTCAAGCGACTGGTCCGCCAGCTCGCCGAGGCACCGGCAGACCTGCACGTCGAGACCCTGACGGACGGTGCCGCCGCCGGACCTCGCGGCACCCTGGAGAAGCTGCGGCCCGAGCCGGGCAATCTGCTGCCGAAGGACTCGTCGAAGATCACCGGGTTCCGGCTCTCCCTCGCGAAGTCGGTGGGAAGCACCCGGGGCAACGCCGAGACCGGCTTCATCCGGGGTGTCGACGCCGCCGTCGAGCGGTTCCACTCGGGTGTGGTCGCCCACCTCGACCACCGGGCGGGCCGTCGGGTGTAGGGGCGAACCGTCAGCAGGGCCGGGGCCGCAGGACGGGCCCCGGCCCTGTCGGCGTTCGGGCGGGAAGGGCGGGAAGGGCGGGGAGGGACAGGGCAGGGCGGGACAGGAGGGGCGGCGGGGGATCGGGTGGGGCAATTCGGAACGTAGGGGAACCAAAGGGGGTCGCGGGCCGACTGGTGGGGGGTGAGTGCGAAGTCGCCGGGTGTCCGGCCGTTGAGTGTGCTGGCGGGGTTCGCCCTGCTGCTGGTGGTGGTGTTCGTGGCGGCCTTCGCCGTGGGGCGGGGGGCCGGACCGGTGTCCCCGGGGCTGACGCCCGGGGGCGGCGGCGGGAAACCCGGGATGAGCGGGCACGACATGGGGGCGGGGAATTGAGTTCCGTCGCGGGTGCGGACGCCGGGGCGCTGGTCAGTACGGATCTGGCGGTCGGCGGGATGACGTGTGCGGCCTGTGTGGGCCGGGTCGAGAAGCGGCTGGCGCGGATCGACGGGGTGACGGCCGGGGTCAACCTCGCCACCGGACGGGCCCGGGTGGTGCACCCCGTCGGCGTGGCCGTCGAGGAACTGGTCGCCGCGGTCGAACGGGCCGGTTACACCGCCGAGTTGGCCTCGGCCGGACAGGTCGGGGACGGCGGGGAGGCGGAGGGCGCCGGGGACCGGTGGCGGCTGCTGGTGACGGCGCTGCTGGCGGTGCCGGTGGTGGTGCTCTCCATGGTGCCGGCACTGCAGTTCCCCGCCTGGCAGTGGGTCTGCTTCGCCCTGGCGGTACCGGTGGTGAGCTGGGGTTCGGCCGGGTTCCACCGGCGGGCCTGGCAGGGCCTGCGGCATGCCGCCGCCACCATGGACACCCTGGTCAGCCTCGGGGTGGTGGCGTCGTTCGGGTGGTCCGCGTATGCGCTGGTGTTCGGCGGGGCCGGGGAGATCGGCATGCGGATGCCGTTCTCGCTGACCGCGGACGGTGGCGGCGCGGCGCACGTCTATCTGGAGGCGGCCGTCGGGGTGCCGCTGTTCGTGCTGGCCGGGCGGCTGCTGGAGGGCCGGGTGCGGCGGCGCAGCGGCTCGGCCCTGCGGGCGCTGGCCGAGCTGGGCGCGAAGGAGGTGTGCGTCCGGGATCCGGAGACCGGGCAGGAACGGCTGCTGCCGATCGAACAGCTCCTGCCCGGGCAGGAGTTCGTGGTGCGGCCGGGCGAGCGGGTGGCGACCGACGGCGTGGTGGTGGACGGCAGTTCGGCCCTCGACCTGAGCCTGCTGACCGGCGAGAGCGTGCCGGTCGAGGCGGCCCCCGGGGACCGGGTGGCGGGCGCGACGGTCAACGTCGGCGGCGCCCTGGTGGTGCGGGCGACGGCGGTCGGCGCGGACACCCAGCTGGCCCGGATCACCGCCCTGGTGGCGGACGCCCAGGCCGGCAAGGCGCGGGCGCAGCGGCTGGCGGACGCGGTGGCCGGGGTCTTCGTGCCGTGTGTGCTGGCGGTGGCGGTCTGTGTGCTGGGCTTCTGGCTGGGTGCGGGCGCCGATCCGCAGGCGGCGGTGACGGCGGCGGTCGCGGTGCTGGTGGTGGCCTGCCCGTGCGCGCTGGGGCTGGCCACGCCGACGGCGCTGCTGGCCGCCACCGGCCGGGGCGCCGAGCTGGGCGTGCTGGTGCGCGGGCCGGAGGTGCTGGAGAGCCTGCGGCGGATCGACACCGTGGTGCTGGACAAGACGGGGACGCTGACGACCGGGCGGATGGAGCTCGCGTCGGTGGTGGTCGCCGAGGGCGCCGGTACGGGCGCGGCCGTTGGTGCGGGTACCGGTACGGGCGCGGGCGCGTCCGGCGCGGTGGACGCGGACCTGGTGCTGCGGCTGGCCGGGGCAGTGGAGCACCGGTCGGAGCATCCGATCGGCCGGGCCGTCGTGGGGGCGGCCCGGGAACTGTGCGGGGCCGACGGCCTGCCGGCGGTGACCGCCTTCGCGGCCACCGCCGGGGTCGGGGTGTCCGGGACGGTCGAGGGCCGGCAGGTACGGGTCGTCCGGCCCGACGACGCCGGCGGCCCGCTGCCGCCCGAGCTGGACGCGGCGCTGGCACAGGCCGGTGAGGCCGGCCGGACACCGGTGGTCGTCGAGCTGGACGGTCGGGCGGTGGCGGTCCTCGCGATCGGGGACACCCTGCGGTCCGGCAGCTGGCGGGCCCTCCACCGGCTGCGCGGGATGGGTCTGGAAACCGTCCTGCTGACCGGCGACGGCGCGGGCGCGGCCCGGGCCGTCGCGGACGAGCTCGGCATCGAGCGGGTGCATTCCTCGGCCTCGCCGGAACGCAAGGCCGAGGTGGTCGCGGAGCTGCGGGCGGCCGGGCGGACCACGGCGGTGGTCGGCGACGGCGTCAACGACGCGGTGGCACTGGCCTCGGCCGACCTCGGGGTGGCGCTCGCCTCGGGCAGTGACGCCGCGATCGGGGCGGCCGGGCTGACGCTGGTGCGGGGCGACATCGAGGCGGTGGTGGACGCCGTCCGGCTGGCCCGGCGGACGCTGGCCACCATCCGGGCCAACCTGCTCTGGGCCTTCGGTTACAACGTGGTGCTGATTCCGCTGGCGGCCGTCGGGCTGCTGAACCCGATGCTGGCGGCGGTGGCGATGTCGCTGAGTTCGCTGCTGGTGGTGGGGAACAGTCTGCGGCTGCGGACCTGGCAGCCGGGGCGCGGCGCCTCGGGCGGGCACGGCGACGGCGATGGTTCGGCGGGGAGCGGCCGGGGGCCGGGCGGGCGGCGCCGTTCTTCGGCGGGTGCGGCGTGGTGAGGACGGCGAAGGCGGCGAGGACGGTGGGGTCGGTGGGAGCCGGACGGCTGCGGACGGGCGAACGGCTGCGGGTGGTCGGGCCGCCGGTGGCCGCGGCGGCGGTGGCACTGGCGCTGCTGTCCGGGTGGACGGCGGTCGGCGGGGCCGGTCGGCAGCGTCCGGTGGAGGCCGGGCCGGGCTGGCTGCTGCTGCCGACGGCCGGCGGGGCCACCGCCACGGCCGCCTTCTTCACGGTGCGCAACCCCGGCGATGTCCCCGATGAACTCGTAGGCGCCAGCTGGGAGTTCGGCGGAAGGATCACGCTGAAGCGGCATCAGCACCAGGGCGCGTCGGGCCGGTGGGAGCCGGTCACCGCGCTGTCCGTACCGGAGCGGGGCGAGCTGGTGATGTCGCCGGAGGACTCCGATCTGATGATCACCAACCCGCCGGCGCTGCGGGCCGGGCAGTGGGTGGAGTTCACGCTCAGCTTCCGCAGCAGCCCGGAGCTGCGGGTCAGGGCCGAGGTCGTACCTCCGGGCGGACGGCCCGCCGGCTGAACCGGCGACGCCCCTGAACGCGGGTCCGCGGGAGGGCGGACCGGCGTTCAGGGGCGTCGTGGTACGGAGTCCCTCGCGGTGCGGAGGCGTCGCGAGGGACGTCGGAGCGGCCGGGCCTCCGGGCTCAGGGGCGGACCGGCTGGTCGAGAATGGACTCGACCGGGCGGCGGGGCGTCGCCGGGCCGGGCGGGCCGTACCCGGTGCGCAGCACCAGCTGGACGTAGCCGGGGCCCTCGGCCGGGTCGCGCAGGCCCCACCGGGTGTCGTCCCACTCGACGGCCTGATGCCAGACCGTCAGCCGGAGCCCGTGCACGGTCGCCAGCAGCCAGACCCGCTCCAGCGCCTGACCGGTGCGGAGCCAGTCGGCCGGGCCGTCGCCCGGGGTGGTCAGGGTGCAGAGCTGCGGCAGCGCCTCGAAGCGCTGGGACGGCTGGGTGGGCGCGTCACCCCGGTGCGGCGGGCGGCCGGCGAACTCGCGCATCGGGACGCGGGCGTCGTGGTCCAGCGGGCCGAGGGCGGTGAGCGGGATGCCATCGGTGGCGGCGTCCCGCCTGAGCCAGGCGTGGGTCTCGGCCTGCCGGGCGGGGTCGTGGGCGATCCGGTCCTCGGCCTCCGCCGTGAGCGCCAGCACCCGCCGGACCCCGGCCTCCTCCAGCGGGGCCAGTGCGACGCCCTCGTCGTGCGCGGCGGCGACGAGTTCGCCGAGCACGGCCTCCGGCACGTCCCGGTTGGCGAACGGCTGGCGGCTGGAGTGGCGTTCGGCGATGGCGGGGTAGAGGTCCCGGCCGAACAGCCGCTCGGCGCGTGCTGGTCCGGCGAGGTCGAGGACGGCGAGCAGCTGCGGATCGTCCTCGTCCGGGAGCAGTCGGACGGCCGGCTCGCGGCCGAGCCGGCCGGCGGCCACCCGCAGGTTGAACAGGGCGGCGCCGACGGAGATGTGCAGCGCGGCGCCGTTGGGATCGGCGAGCGGGACGGCGCGACCGGGGTCCGCGCGCACCTCCAGGCCCTGCCCGTCCGGGGTGGGACGGAACCGCCAGGGCTGGCTGTTGTGCAGCGACGGCGCCGCACCACCGGCGGCGGCGAGCAGCCGCAGGTCGGCCGCGGTGAGGGTTGGCTCGGTCATGGTGATCCTCTCCTTGCCTCGGGGGCACGGCCGCCATCGGGAGTCACGCCGCAGTGGCTGGTACTCCCGAGGGTGCTCCCGGCCGATGGGCGGGCGACAGGGTCCAACGGCCCGCTTTCGGCCCGGGCTGTCCGGGCCGGGCGGTCCGGGCCGGGCGGCCGTGCTCGGCGGTGTGGCGGCGCTGCCGGGCCCGTCGGGCCTGTCGGGCCCGCGCCTGCCGTCAGGCGGCGGGTCCGACGGGCGCAGCCCGGCAGGCGTGGCCCGTCAGGCGTGCGGTACGACGGCGATCGGGGCGTGGGCGTGCTGGAGGACGGCGTGCGCCACCCGGCCGAGCCGCAGGCCGATGTCGTGCGGGCGCCGGCGCCGTCCGACCACCACGAGGTCGGCCGCCTCCGAGGCCTCGACCAGCGAGCGGGCCGCGCCGAGCCGGACCTGCTCGACCAGGACCGTGTCGGGGTACCGGTCACGCCACTCGTCCAGCGCCAGGCTGAGCGTCTTCGCCTCCAGCGCCTGGAGGTTGGCCATCTCGGTCTGCGGCGGGATCCAGCCCGCGTACGCGAACACCGGCGGCATCTCCCAGCCGTGCACCACGCGCAGCCGGGCACCCCGCAGGGCGGCCTCCCGGAAGGCGAAGGCGAGCACGTCCTCGCTCGGGGCGTGGGCGTCGACGCCGACGACCACCTCGGGGGCGGTGCCGGCCTGCTCGCCGGTCCCGGCCTCCTCCCCGGTGCGGGCGCCGGTCGCCGGGGCGGGCCGGACCACCACCACGGGCGCGGCGCAGCGGGCGGCGGCCGCCATGCTCACCGAGCCGACCAGCAGGCCGGTGAAGCCGCCCAGGCCGCGCGAGCCGAGGACCAGCAGACCGGCGTCCTCGGCGGCGGACACCAGCCCGTCCACGGCGGCGTCGAGCACCACGTCGGTCTGGACGGGGAGGCCGGGGTGGCTGCGGCGCACCTCGTCGGCGGTGGCGGCGAGCATCCGCTGGGCGACGGCGGGCAGGTCGTCGGCGTCGGCGAAGGCGGCCCGGCCGTCGGTCAGCCAGGGCCAGGCGTGCACCAGACGCAGCGGGGCGTCCCGGCGCAGTGCTTCGCCGGCGGCCCACTGGGCGGCGGCGGTGCTCTCCGGCGAGCCGTCGACTCCGGCCAGGACGGGTGGCGTCATGAGGGTTCCTCTCACTGGGCGGGGCGGCGCGGGGTGGCGCGGCGGCGGTACCGGGCGGGGCACCCTGACGTGTCGTCCGGTACCACCACCCTGACGGCCCGGCGGGGTGCGCGGCAGAGGCCGCTGGGCCCTCGGGGCAGGGCCGGAGGTCCCGTCCGGGGAGGGAGCCGGGAAGGGTCCGCGGCGGCCGTCGGGTGCGTACATGACGGACCCGGCGTTCCGTGCCGCTGTGGGCGGGCACTAACGTGAATCCGACAATCTTCCTGGTCGGGCGACCGGGGACCGAACCGGACGTACCGGTACAGAGCGACGAGGAGGACGCCGGTGGGCGGCGCGGACGGGACGCGAACGGACGTCGGCGGGGCAGCCGCCATGGACGGCGCGTCCGCGGGAGGCGGCACCCCCACCGACAGCGGGCCCGGCGGTGCCGCGCCCGCTGGGGGTGCGCCCGGCCACGGCGCGCCCCCCGGGGGCCGGCCCGCCGGGGGCGGTTCGGCGCGGATGCCACAGCTGCGCCTGGACGAGCTGCTGGAGGAGCTCCAGTGGCGGATCGACGCGGCGCGCGGCACCCGGGACCGGGTGCACAGCCTGCTGGAGGCGGTGCTGGCGGTCGGGCGCGAGCTGGACCTCTCGCAGGCCCTGCACCGGATCGTCGAGGCCGCCGCCGACCTGGTGGACGCCCGGTACGCGGCACTCGGCGTGATCGGCGCCGACGGGCACACCCTCTCGCAGTTCCTGACGGTCGGTCTGACCAAGGAGGAGACCGACGCGATCGGGCCGCTGCCGTCCGGGCAGGGCATCCTGGGCGAGCTGATCCGCCATCCGCAGCCGCTGCGCTGCCCGGTGCTGTCCGAGCACCCCGCCTCGGTCGGCTTCCCGGCGCGCCACCCGCCGATGCACACCTTCCTCGGGGTGCCGGTGCGGGTGCGCGGCGAGGTGTTCGGCAACCTGTACCTCACCGACAAGCGCGGCGGCCTGGACTTCGACGCCGACGACGAGGCGGTCATCGCGACCCTGGCGGTCGCGGCCGGGGTGGCCATCGACAACGCCCGGCTGTACGAGGAGGCGCAGCGCCAGCAGCGCTGGCTGCGGGCGAGCGCCGAGATCACCCGCAGTCTGCTGTCGGGCGCGCACCGGCTGGAGGTCGTGGAGCTGATCGCGCGCCGGGCGCGGGAGATCGCGGGCGCGGAGCTGGCGGACGTCTCGGTGGCGCTGGCGGGCCCGGACGAGCGGGCGAGCGAGCTGACCGTCGAGGTGGCGCTGGGCGGCGAGCCGACCGCCCGGCTCGGGGTGACGGTGCCGGTGGACGGCACGCTCTCCGGCGCGGCGTACGTGTCCGGCTCGCCGGTGACCAGTGGCGAGCTGGAGTGCGACGCGCGGTTCACGGCCGGGCCGCCCGGGCGGTTCGACGGGCTGGGCCCGGCGGTCGCGGTGCCGCTGGGCACCGGGACGGGCTACGGGCGGGGCGTGCTGCTGCTGGCCCGGGAGGCCGGGCGGCCGCCGTTCAGCGCGGAGGAGACCGGCCCGCTGCTGGGCTTCGCCGACCAGGCGGCGCTCGCCCTGGAGCTCGCCGAACGGCGGCGCGACGCCGAGCAGTTGACGCTGCTGGAGGACCGCGACCGGATCGCCCGGGACCTGCACGACCTGGCCATCCAGCGGCTCTTCGCGACCGGCATGACGCTGCAGAGCGCGGGCCGGCTGATCGAGAGCCCGACCGCGGCCGACCGGGTCAGCCGGGCGGTCGCGGACCTGGACGAGACGATCAAGATCATCCGCTCGACGATCTTCGGGCTGCGCGCCCACAACGAGCCCGACCGGGGGCTGCGGGCCCGCGCCACCCGGGCCGTGGGCGAGGCGCAGGCGACGCTGGGGTTCGCTCCCCGGCTCAGCATGGAGGGCCTGCTCGACACGGACGTGCCGCAGGAACTCGCCGAACACCTGATGGCCGTCCTCGGCGAGGCCCTCAGCAACGCGGCGCGGCATGCGCGGGCGAGCCGGGTGGAGGTCGCGCTGCGGGCGCTCGGCGGCCGGGTGACGCTCACGGTCACGGACGACGGCGTGGGCGTGCCGGAGGGCGGGCGGCGCAGCGGCCTGCGGAACCTCGCCGAGCGGGCGGAGCGCGCGGGCGGCAGCTTCGAGCTCCAGGCGGCGGAGGGCGGCGGTACCCGGGTGGTGTGGGAGGCACCGCTGGGGGCCTGAGGCGGGCGGGTGCGAGCCGCGGGCGCGCGCGGTTCGCGACGGTCCGGTGGGCGCGGGGGGCCCGGGCGGACAAGAGCGGGCTGACAGAATTCGAAATCTGTTATCCGTTAGTTGTTAGTTGTTATCTGTCAGCTGTCAGCCGCCGCCCGACGACCAGCTCCGCCCCGATGCGGATCTGCACCCGATGCGCGTCCGCACGGCGGGCCGCCCCGGCCGGCTCCACCTGGGCCCGGCCGAGGACGGTGACGCACCAGCCGGTGCCGTCCACGCCGTCCACCTCGTCGGCCTCGAACGCGATCACCGCGCCGTCCACCGCGCGGACCAGTTCCGAGCCGGCCCGCGCCGACAGCAGCACACCTCCGCGCGCGTCCAGCCGGAAGCGCACCGGCAGCACGGCCGGGAGGGCGCCGACGGTGTAGACGACCCGGCCCACCTCCGTACCGGCCAGCAGTTCCATCGCCCGAGCCTCGTCGAGGTCCCGGACGCCGAGCGGCCACGGCTGCACGTCCGGTTCCACCTGCGGGGACGACGCTGCGAGATCGGGGTTCATGCCAGCGATGGTCACTCGCCGGGCCGGGCCGGGGGGAGGGCCGATGGTCCTGTGAACCGTCCCGACCGGCCCCGATCCGCCGGGACGCCCGCCCCCGGTCGGCCCCGCCACCGTCCCCGACACGGCGGCGGGGTCGATGGGGACACGGAAACGGGCAGGTCCTCACCGGCGGATCACCGGTGAGGACCTGCCCGCCGCGGACCCCGGTCCGCGTGCACGGCCGACGGGGCGGCGCGCTCCCCCGGGTCAGCCCCGGAGGCCCCCGTAGGAGCGCTGGTGCGCCGGCTGCGGGGCGGCGGCCGGCTGGCGCAGTTCGGTGGCGATCAGCGCCGCCTGGACCCGCCGCTCCACGCCGAGCTTGGCCAGCAGGCGGGAGACGTGGTTCTTCACCGTCTTCTCGGCGAGGTAGAGCCGCTCGCCAATCTGCCGGTTGGTCAGGCCCTCGCCGATCAGCGCCAGCACCTCCTGCTCGCGCACGGTCAGCTCCGGCCCGCCGGTGGTCGCCTGCTCCGGTTCGGCGTCACTGCGCAGGCGGTTGAGCAGGCGGGTCGCCGCGCCGGGGTCGAGCATCGAGCGGCCGGAGGCGACGGTACGCACGGCGGCGACCAGGTCGGTGCCGCTGATCTGCTTCAGGACGTACCCGGCGGCGCCCGCCATCACGGCGTCGAGCAGCGCCTCCTCGTCGTCGAAGGAGGTCAGCATCAGACAGGCCAGATCGGGCATCCGGGAGCGCAGTTCACGGCAGACGGCCACACCGTCGCTGTCGCCGCCGAGGCGGACGTCGAGGACGGCCACGTCCGGGCGGAGCGCGGGGACGCGGACGAGGGCCTGCTCGGCGGTGGCGGCCTCGCCGACCACCTCGAGGTCCGGCTCGCAGTCCAGCAGGTCGTGGACTCCCCGGCGTACCACCTCGTGGTCGTCCAGCAGGAACACCCTGACCGGTGCCGGCGTCTCGGTACCGGTCGTCTCGCTCGCCATGTCGCGGCTCCACCTTCCTCGCGCCCGGCACACTGCTTCGGGACTACGGCATCATCGCCGATCGACGCGCGGCGGCCCAGGGCCCAACGGCCCCATTCACCGGGGCCTCGGACCTGGTTCCGGCTGCGGCCGCGGCCGGGGTCAGTGCCGGCGCACGTTGCCGAGGCCGATCAGGAGGAAGGCGGTGGAGACCGCCACCGCGCTGCCGGCCGCGGCGGCGACACGGGGGGCGAACGAGCCACCCCCGGCCATCAGGATGGAGACCGCGCCGAGCGAGGAGATCGCCAGGCCGACGAGCAGCCAGCCCAGCAAGGTCAGGGCGGCCGGGCGCGGGGACTTCGGCGCGGGCCCGGCGTCGAGCATCGCCCAGCGCAGTCCGTCCTCGTGCCGCTCGACCCGGCGGTACCAGAGGGCCCGGACGCGCAGGATGACGCCGGCGACGAGGCCGGCGAGGGCGACCTGCGCGGCGGGCTGCCAGTCGGGGACGACCAGCAGCAGTCCGCCGGCGAGCGCCATGCCCGCCCACCAGACGATGCAGGCCGCGGCGGCGGTGCGGGCCGACCGGGGGCGGTCGTCGCCCGCCTGGAGGTCGGAGATGGCGGGCAGGTACCAGACGCAGCCGGACGCCGTGATCGCGGCCGTGCCGATGGCCAGGACGGTGTGGGACATGCCTTTCGCTCCTCAGCCGAGGGGTTCGGCGCCGCCTGCTCGGGGCGGGCCGGTGATGGGGGACCTGGGCCGGGGTGTCCGCCAGGTCGAGGAGGAGCCGTCCCCGCCCGCCCGGGGGCATCGAAACGGGCGGGGACGGCGTCAGGGGGCGGCGCGGGGCCGCCGTGCCGGGTCGGCCGGCGCGGTGATGGACAACAGATAACAGATGACAGACGTTGAAATCTGTTATCCGTCATCCGTTGGCTGTCAGCCGTCCAGCTTCTTCGGCGCCCGGCGCAGCTCCGGGTTGTCGTAGTTGGCCGGGGTCACGCCGACCAGGTGCTTGGCCGGCTCGCCGTTGTTGTCCAGGAAGTCGCGGGCGGCGATCTCCGGGTGGTGCAGGTCGAAGGCCGGGGACTCGGAGCGGATCCGCGGAAGGGTGACGAAGTTGTGCCGCGGCGGCGGGCAGGAGGTGGCCCACTCCAGCGAGCGGCCGTAACCCCACGGGTCGTCCGCGGTGACCTTCTCGCCGTACTTGGCGGTCTTCCAGACGTTGTAGAGGAACGGCAGGATCGACAGGCCGAGCAGGAACGAGCCGATGGTGGACACCGTGTTGAGCACGGTGAACCCGTCCGCCGCGAGGTAGTCGGCGTAACGGCGCGGCATGCCCTCGGCGCCCAGCCAGTGCTGCACCAGGAAGGTGGAGTGGAAGCCGATGGTCAGCGTCCAGAAGGTGATCTTGCCGAGGCGCTCGTCCAGCATCTTGCCGGTCATCTTCGGCCACCAGAAGTGGAAGCCGGCGAACATCGCGTACACCACGGTGCCGAACAGCGTGTAGTGGAAGTGGGCGACGACGAAGTACGAGTCCGAGACGTGGAAGTCGATCGGCGGGGCCGCCAGCAGAACGCCCGTCAGACCGCCGAAGAGGAAGGTGACCAGGAAGCCGACCGTCCAGAGCATCGGGGTCTCGAAACTGAGTGAGCCCTTCCACATGGTGCCGACCCAGTTGAAGAACTTCACCCCGGTGGGCACCGCGATCAGGAAGGTCATGAAGGAGAAGAAGGGCAGCAACACCTGCCCGGTGACGTACATGTGGTGCGCCCAGACCGTCACCGAGAGGCCGGCGATGGCGACGGTGGCGGCGATCAGGCCGGCGTAGCCGAACATCGGCTTGCGGGAGAAGACCGGGATGACCTCGGAGACGATCCCGAAGAACGGCAGCGCCAGGATGTAGACCTCCGGATGGCCGAAGAACCAGAACAGGTGCTGCCAGAGCATCGCCCCGCCGTTGGCCGGGTCGAAGACGTGCGAGCCGAACTTGCGGTCGCACTCCAGCGCGAGCAGCGCCGCCGCCAGCACCGGGAAGACCATGAGCACCAGGACGGAGGTCAGCAGCACGTTCCAGCAGAAGATGGACATCCGGAACATGGTCAGGCCCGGGGCGCGCATGCAGATGATCGTGGTGATGAAGTTGACCGCGCCGAGGATGCTGCCGAAGCCGGAGAGCGTGACGCCCATGATCCACATGTCGGCGCCGACGCCCGGCGAGTGGATGGCGTCGGAGAGCGGCGCGTAGAGGAACCAGCCGAAGTCGGCGGCGCCCTGCGGGGTCGCGAAGCCGGCCGCGGCGATCAGCGAGCCGAACATGAAGAGCCAGTAGGCCAGCATGTTCAGCCGCGGGAAGGCGACGTCCGGGGCGCCGATCTGCAGCGGCATGATCCAGTTGGCGAAGCCCGTGAACAGCGGCATGGCGAACAGCAGCAGCATCACCGAACCGTGCATGGTGAAGGCCTGGTTGAACTGCTCGTTGGAGAGGATCTGCGTCCCCGGCCGGGCGAGCTCGGCGCGCATGACCAGCGCGAGAATGCCGCCGATCAGAAAGAACCCGAACGACGACACCAGGTACATGGAGCCGATCGTCTTGTGGTCGGTGGTCGTCAGCAGCCTGACCACGGACGAGCCGGGCCTTCCGACCCGGACTCCCCCCGGCCTGGCGGCGGACGGCGGCAGCGCGCTGTCGCCCTTTGCCTCGATGGCGCTCAAGGACGCACTCCTTCGAAACTTCTGCGGATGGATGGCGATCCATGATCAGAACTCGACGGCCTTGCGCCCTAGGGCCGTTGGGCCCAGCCGACCGGGGCCGGTGGGCCTGCGTTCGGGACCCCGACCAGGGCCCTCCGTCAGGCCGCGCGCCGGAGCCTCCGCCGGGCGGCCGCGGCCGGCTCCGGACATGCCGAAGCACCGGTGCGCACCGGGGAGTCGGGCTCTCCCCCGGGTGCGCACCGGTGCGCTCCGGAACCGGTCAAAGCCCTACCGGGCTCCCGCCGCGCGCTACGAGGCGGCGGCGCCCGCGGTGAGCCGGTAGCCGGTCACCAGGTCGGGCTGGATGGCCACGGTGTGGTCCATGGAGGCATTCACCCATGGCCGCAGCAGAGCCCGGTAGCGGGCGAGTTGACCGGGATCGGTGACCGCGCGGGCGAAGCCGGTGACGACCACGCTCCACCCGAGGTGGGTCACCGGGTCGATGGCGTCGGCCTCGTACGCCACCACGACCCCGGCCGCCTCCGCGCCGAGCGTCGCCGTGGTGAGCGCCGCACCGTCGTGGGTGCGGATGACGATCGTGTCGTCCACGAGCAGGTGGTTGACCGGGCGGATGGCCGGCAGGGCACGCGCGGTGAACACGATCCGGCCCAACGGCACACTCCCCAACAGCCGCATCGCCTCCGCCCGTTCGAGGGGCACGAGATGGCGCGGCGGGGCCTCGCCGACCGGCGGGAACGACCGGGCGGGTGGCCGGCCGCCGGAGCGGCGCAGCGCCCGGAGCCGGCGGCGGACGACCTCGTCGTTCACGAGGCGGCCGCGATCAGGCCCAGCCGGCCGTCGAAGCGCCGGTACAGGACGCGGCCGCGCCGGGTGCCCGGCTGGGCGAAGAACAGGAAGGGCAGATCGGCCGCGGCGAGCCGGTCGACGGCCTCCGGCTCGGTCAACTCGGGTGCGCCGCAGGGGCTGAGGGTGAGCGGGACGCTCGGCCGGCTGGGCGGCCCGGCGGCCGCGGTGCGGGCGAGCCGGTAGCCGGTGGGCCCGACCCGGTAGACGACGGCATCGGTCTCGGTGGCCGGATCGGTGAACAGGTGGATGTCGAAGTCCATCGCGTCCATGGTCCGGGCCGCCGCGTCGGGTGAACACCACACCAGGCCCGCCTGCTTGCGCCGGACGATGTCCTGCACCCCGGCGGCGTAGGGGATTTCGGCGCGCGGGTGGTCGCCCGGTCCGCCCGCCGAAACGGGTACGAGCAGCCGTTCGGCGCGCGGTGCGGCGCCCTGCGCGGGGACGGCACCCTGCGCGGGGACGGTGGCCAGCAGCCCCCTTCCGCGCACCCGGCGGGGCCAGGGCCTGGGCGTCCAGCCCGAGGTCACGGCGGCGATCCGGCCGCGCAGCCCGTCGGCCAGCCGGTCCAGGGCCTCGCCGAGGTCGGCGGCGGCCTCCTGGACGCGGATCCGCCGGCCGTCGACCTCGGCGTTGACCTGCGCCAGCACGGTCGCCGCGCCGACCAGTCCGACCCGTACCCGCAGTGCCTCGACGAGGGCGTCCGCGCCGCACACCACGGCCGCGACCCGGGCCTTGGCGTCGATCGCGAAGTTCCGCGAAATTCCCTCGCACACCTGCACCGTGACCAGTTCGCCCATGTCAGGCCTCTCCCGTTCCGCCACGCCGTTCCACGTACTGCCACGCCCGTTCCACGTACTGCCGAATCCGTTTCGCGCACCACCGGGCCCGTTCCGCACGGGGCGCTCCCCGTACCGGGTACGGCCCCGCCGGTCACGTCGGCCCCCGGCCGGCCCGCATACCCACGCGGCGATCACCCTCCCGCCACCGCGCGGTGCCCACAAGGGCCGAACGGCCCCATCAGGGCCGTTGAACCGTCCCGTCACCGCCCTGTCGTCATCCCGTCACCGCCCCGCCGCCCGCCGTCCATGCCCCTGCCACGACCCGTCCCCGACCCACCACCGAGCCGCCACCGGCCCGCCACCGACCGGCCGCAGCCGGGCCATCCCGCCCGACCCGGGCGTCCGGCCCCGGATCATGCGGGCCGAACGTCACAAAGATGGGGGCCGGTCCCCCATGCCCCGGTGGCCACGCCGGGGCAAGGATCAGCACCGGGGGGCAGCGTCTTCGACGGCAGCGCGCCCCCTCCCGGCATCGGAGGTGCGGTGGTGGCTGAGGTGAACGCCGTGCGCAGAGCGCGCCTCGACGGGGGCGGCGTACCGGTTCAGGGCCCGGTCGCACCGGTGGCCACCGCAGCCGTTCCGACCCCGCACACTCCGATGCCCGGCGAGCCCCCGGTCCACGGCCTCCAGACGCGCGGCCTCCAGGCACCCCACCTCCCGGTGCGCGAACTCCCCGCGCGTGAGCTCCCGGCCCGCGCGCTGCCGGTTCGGCGCCGGACCGGCCGCGCCACCCGGTCGCCCTGGTGGCAGCGCGGGCTGACGCCTGCTCAGCCGGTCCCCGGGACCCGTCCCGACTGGGCCGCGTTCACCGAGGCCGCCGTCGCCGCCGCACCCGTGCGGCCCATCGTGCCGAGGGTCGGGTACCCGGGCCTCAGCGGCTTCGCCCTCGTCCTCGCGCCCTTCGCCGAGCGCGCCCTGGTCCGGCTGCTCGCCGCGCTCCCCCGCGACGTCCGGGCCGGGGACCACCTCGACCTGCCCGCCCTCCGCGCGGGTTTCACCGCCCGGCTCACCGGGCGGCTCAGCCGGATCGCCGCCCGCACGCTGGTGCTGGAGCTGAACGTGGCCCGGGTGAGCGGCCGGCTCAGCGGCGGCACCCCGCAGGAGCGGTTCCGCTCCTTCCTGGCGCTCACCGCCCGCCGCGAGGGGCTCGCCGCCCTGCTGCGCGAGTACCCGGTACTGGCCCGGCTGCTCGCCCAGACCTGCCTGGACACCGCCGACGCGCACGCCGAACTGCTCCTCCACTTCGCCGCCGACCGGCCGCTGCTGGTCTCCGGACTCCTGCGCGGCACCGACCCCGGGCCGCTGGTGGCCCTGGAGTCCGAGGCAGGCGACCGCCACCGGCGCGGCCGTACGGTCGCGGTGCTGCACTTCGCCAACGGCACCGCCGTCGTCCACCGCCCCCGGCCCCCGGCCGCGCACCGGCACTTCAACGGCCTGCTCGGCTGGTACAACGCGCAGCCGGGGGTGCCCCGGCTGCGCGCGCTCGCCGTGCTCGACCGGGTCGGCTACGGCTGGACGGAGTACGCCGAGGCGCGGCCCTGCCACACCGGGTACGAGGTCGAGCGGTTCTACCGGCGGCAGGGCGCGCTGCTGGCGCTGCTGCACGTCCTGGACGGCACCGACCTGCACTTCGAGAACCTGGTCGCCTGCGGGGACCAGCCGGTGCTGGTGGACGTGGAGACGCTGTTCCACCCGTCGGCCCCGGCCGGCCCCGGGGAGGATCCGGCGGCCCGGGCGCTCCAGGGCTCCGTCCACCGGGTGGGGCTGCTACCGCAGTTGCTGCTGGGCGACGACGGCGCGGTGGACGTCTCCGGGATCGGCGGCGGCAGCGGCGGCCGGCCGGCCTCGTCCCCGGTGGAGGGCGTGGACTGGGCGGGCGCGGGCACCGACGAGATGCGGCTGGTGCGGCGCGCCCGCCCGTTCGGCGAGGCCCGCAACCGGCCGCGGCTGGGCGGCGCGCCCGTCGATCCGGCCGGGTACACCGAGGAGCTGGTGGCCGGCTTCCGGGCCGGCTACGCGGCGCTCGCCGCCGGCCGCGACCAACTCGTCGGGCCGGAGGGCCTGTTGAACGCCTTCGCGGGGGACGAGGTGCGGGTCGTACCGCGGGCCACCCGGGTCTACGCGCGGCTGCTGGACGAGTCCACCCACCCGGACGTCCTGCGCGACGCCGCCGCCCGGAGCGCCGTCCTGGAACTGCTGCGGACGGACGCGGTGGGCGACCCGGGCCGCCCCGGGCTGGCCGACCACGAGCTCACCGACCTGTGGGCCGGTGACGTCCCGCTGTTCACCACCCGTCCCGGCAGCCGCGACCTGTGGACCGCCACCGGGCTCCGGCTCCCCGGCGAGCTGGGCGAGCCCGGGCTGGCGCGCGCCGAGGCGAAACTCGCCGCGCTGGGCGGCGTGGACCGCAAGGACCAGGAATGGATCATCCGCGCGGCCATGGCGGGCGCCGCCGGCACCCCCGCGCACCGGCCCGGGCGGCCGGTGCCCGAGAACGTCTGGGCCACCGCGCCCGAGCCCGAGCAACTCCTCACGGCCGCACGGGGGGTGGGCGACCAGCTGGTCGCCCTCGCCTACCGGGGCCGGTCCCGCACCAACTGGCTCGGCCTGGAGCTGCTCGCCGAGCGGTACTGGCGGGTCCGGCCGCTCGGCGCCGACCTGGCCGGCGGGTACACCGGCACGGCGCTGTTCCTGGCCCAACTCGCCGAGCTCACCGGCTCCGACCGCTACGCCGAGGTGGCCCGCCGGGCGCTGGCCCCCCTCCCCGCCCTGCTGGAGACCCTCGGCGGGCACCCCGACGGGCCGGCCGCCGTCGGCTCGGGCGCGTTCGCCGGGCTCGGCGGCATCGCCTACGCGCTCACCGAGATCGCCCGCACCCTGGACGACCCGCTGATCCGGCAGTGGACCGGCCCCGCGGTGGCGCTCACCGCGGCCGCCGCCGAGCGCGAGACCGACACCGGCGTGCACAGCGGCACGGCCGGCGGGCTGGCGGCGATGCTCGCCGTCCACTCCGCCACCGGCCGGTCCGAGGCGCTCCGGGCCGCCGCCCTGTGCGCGGAGCGGCTCACCGCCGTACCGGCACCCGCCGTCACCGGCTTCGCCCACGGCTCGGCGGGCGTCGGCTGGGCGCTGCTGCGGTTCGCCGAGGCCGCCGCGGAGCCCGCCGGCGGGCCGTACCACCACGCGGGCCTGGCCGCCCTGCGCGCCGCCACCGCCCTCCGGTCCCGGGAGGGTTCCTGGTGCCGCGGCCGGCCCGGCACCGCGCTCGCCGTCACCGACAGCCCGGCCGCCCTGGCCGACCAGGGGCTCGCCGACTGGGCGCAGCGCGCCGTCCGGAACACCGCGCGCGCCGCGCCGCTGCCCGACCACAGCCTCTGCCACGGCGAGTTGGGCGTGCTGGAGCTGCTCGGCCGCGGCGGGCCGCCGTCCGGGCGGACGCCCTGGGTGCGGCGGGCGGGCGCGCTGCTGGCCGGGGTGGACCAGGACGGGCCGCGGTGCGGCACCCCGGAGTTCGTCCCGCATCCGGGGCTGCTCACCGGGCTGGCCGGGATCGGGCACGGACTGCTGCGGCTCGGCTTCCCCGAGCGGGTGCCGCCGGCCCTGCTGCTCCGCCCCCGGGCGCCCGCACCGGCCCGCCCGGCCCCGTGACCGCCCGCCGCCCCGACACCCCGGCCCCGCGGCCGCCCCGGCGACCGGCCCTCGTGACCACCCCTGCCACTCGACCGACACCGGCCCGCGGGCCGCACTGACCGCTCCACCGTTCACCGTTCGGTACGGCTCGGTACGACCCAGCGGCACTCGGCAGGACTCGGTACGGCCGGGTGCCGCCGAGCACGAGTCCGTACGAGCGGGCCGGCGCGGCGGGCGAGCACCCTCGCCCGGGTACCGGGGCCTGCTCCGGTACCACCCCCTGGAAACCACTCACTTCAACGACGAATGGGAGTAGAGGAACGCATGAACGACAGCGACTTGGTGCTGAGCTGGAAGCGGCCGGAGGGCCGGCCGGACGAGGCCGTCGACCACCCCGCGGGTGACATCCGGCTGCGGGCGGGCGGCGGGCTGGGCCTGCGCTCCCAGCTGCTGGCCGGAGGCGGGGGCGCGGTGCCGCCGGTCTTCGAGTTCCCGACCATGACCGTACCGATCTGACCTGCGCCGACGAGGGCACCCGACGACGTCGCCGGCACCGCGGGGACTCCCCGCGACGCCCACCGGGCGGTCCGCCCGCGACGACGCGGCCGGCCGTCCGCCACCGGGGACCGGGCAGCGCCCCGGTGGCGGAGCGGACCGGGGCGCCCCTGATGCGGGCGCACGGTAATCGACCTGTGACGACCGTGTGCCCGCGCAGTGGCCGGTTCAATACCCTACAGAACGGATGGGCCGTCAAGTAGCCTGCGGCCATGCGGACCACTTCGTCGATCACCGTCGGCCGGGCAGCCGAGACCAGCCTGCTGAGCAGCGCGCTGGCCGCCTCCCGGCAGCGGTCCGGACGGGCGGTCTTCCTGCTCGGCGAGGCCGGTATCGGCAAGTCCCGGCTGGCCGGGGAGTGCGCGTTCCAGGCGTACGGGCTCGGCCTGCCGGTGCTGCGCGGCCGGGGCAGTTCGACCGGGACGGTGACACCGTTCCGGCCGCTGATCGAGGCGCTCTCCTCGCGCTTCCGGGCCTCCGGGACGCCCTCCGACCCGGAGCTGGACCCGTACCGTCCCGCGCTCGCCCGGCTGGTGCCGGAGTGGCGCGGTGAGGCCGCCGCGGCGGCCGGGGCGGGCGCGTACCCGGAGACGGTGGTCGAGCTCGCCGAGGCGCTGCTGCGGCTGCTGGCGGTGCTCGGCCGGGAGCACGGCTGCGTCCTGCTGCTGGAGGACCTGCACGACACCGACGCGGAGACGGTCGCCGTCCTGGAGTACCTGGTCGACAACCTGGCGGGCCTGCCGGTGCTGCTGGTCGGCACCCTGCGGGCGGAGCCGGGCCCGGCGCTGGACCTGGTCCGGGCCGCCGAGCGGCGGCGGGCGGCCGCCGTCGCGGAGCTGCGGCCGCTGCCGCCCGCCGACGTCCGGGCGATGGCCGCCGCCGTCCTGGAGGCCGAGACCGCCGAGGTGCCCGCGGCCGTACTGGACCAGCTGGTCGAGCGCGCCGACGGATCCCCCTACCTCGTCGAGGAGTTGCTCGCCGACATGCTCGCCTCGGAGGCACTGCGGCGCGAGGACGGGCGGTGGCAGGTGATCGGCGGTCTCGGCACCGGAGTGCCCAGCACCATCGTCCGCAGCTGGGGCCGGCGGATCGACCAGCTCGACCCGCAGGTGCGCGAACTGCTGCTGACCGCCGCCACCCTGGGCAGCCGGTTCTCGGTGGCCACCGTCCAGCTGATCACCGGGTACGACGACCGGACGCTCTTCAGCAACCTGCGGTCCGCCTCCGAGGCCAATGTCATCGTGCCGGACGGCGCCGCTCCCGACCGCTACGCCTTCCGGCACACGCTCACCGCCGACGCCGTCACCGCCGCCCTGGCACCCGCCGAACGGGCCGCCGTGGCCCGCCGGGCGGCCCGGGCGATCATCCGGGCCGATCCCGAACTCATGGACGAAAGGCGACAGTTGGTCGCCTCCCTGCTGCTGGCGAGCGGCGACCGGGCCGGCGCCGCCGTGCACTTCGCCGAGGCCGGACGGCGGGTGCTGGAGGCGGGCGCCGCCGGGTCCGCCGTGGTCCTGCTGGAACGCGCGCACGAGCTCGCCGGAGACGCCGAACGCACCGCCGTCACCGAGCGGTTGCTGCTGGCCCTGGCCGAATCCGGGCAGCTGGACCGGGCGTTCGAGCTGGTCCGCACCCTTCCGCCGGTCCACGCCGACCCGGCGGCCGGCCGCTCCGACGCCGTCGACCGGCGGATCCACCTGCACACCCGGCTCGCCTGGGTGGCCGTGATGGTCGAGCGGATCACCGAGGCCGTCCCGCAGATCGCCGCCGCCCGGGCCCTCTCGGGCACCCGCCCGCGCCCCGAACAGGACGCCGCCCTCGCCGTGGTGGAGGGCCATCTGGCGCTGTTCCCCGACCAGAGCCAGGGCGGGACGGACGGACGCGGCCGGCTCGTCGAGACCGAGCGGCGCGCCCGCCGGGCCGCCGAGGTGGCCGAGCGGGCCGGCCTTCCGGTGGTCGCCTGCCAGGCCTGGCAGTTGCTCGCCCTGCTGGCCCGCGAACGCGGCTTCGACGCGGCCGACGCCTGCCTGGAGCGCATGCTGGCCGTCGCCGAGGCCCACGCCCTGCCGGTCTGGCGGGTGGAGGCGCTGCTGCGCCTGGGCGCCAACGCCTTCATGCGCACCGGCGACGGCGCCCGGCTCGAACGGGCCAGGGAGGCCGCCGCCGGGCTCGGCGCGATCGTCCTCACCCAGACCGTGGACGGGCTGCTCGCCATGAACGCCGTCCTGCGCGGCGAGTGGCGCACCGGCCGGGAGATCATCGACCGCTGCCTGGACGCCACCGCCCGGCTGCGCAACCTCTCCGCGCACCGCTATCTGCTGCTCACCTCCGCCACCCTCGCCGCCCACCTGGGCCGCGGCCGCGAGATGGAGCGCGAGCTGGCCCGGTTCCGGCAGGCCGGCGGCGAGGAGTCGCTCCTGATGCCGCTGCGGTACGGCCTCTGCCGGGCCGTCGGCGCGCTGCTGGCCGAGGACCGCGCCGGGGCCCGGGCCGAACTGGCCGCCGGCCTCGCCTGGGAGGAGGAGCACCCGAGCGTCTTCTACCTGGCCGGACGGCATGGACTGCACCCGCTGCTGGAGGTCACGGACGGCGCCTGGGAACGCGCCGACTTCGAGAAGGCCGCCGCCGCCCCGGCCGCCGAACTCGCCTGGAACCGCCAGTTCCTGGGGTTCGCCGACGCCGTCCTGCTCGGCCGCGAGGGCCGCCGGGACGACGCCGCCCGCGCGGTCGAGGAGGCCCGCGCGGCGGCCGGGCCGTTCCCGCTCGCCCACCACCTGGCGCTGCGGCTCACCGCGGAGGCCGCGCTCGCCGACGGCTGGGGCGACCCGGTGTCCTGGCTGCGCACCGCCGAGGAGTACTTCCACGACACCGAGATCCAGCCGGTGGCCGGGGCCTGCCGGGCACTGCTGCGCCGGGCCGGGGCCAGCGTCGCCCAGCACCGCGGCGGCCGGGACCAGATCCCGGCCCGGCTGCGGGCCTGCGGGGTGACGCTGCGCGAGTACGAGGTGTTCGTCATGCTCGCGGACCGGCCCGGCAACCAGCAGATCGCACGGAACCTGTCCATCTCGCCGCGCACCGTGGAGAAGCACATGGCGAACCTGCTCGGCAAGACCGGCCGCCCGGACCGCGCGGCGCTCTGCGAACTCGCGGCCGAACTCGACACCCGCGGGTAGCGGCCGGGCGGCGCGCACCGGATCCGGCAGGCCCGCCCGGGCAGCCGGACGGGGGCGGCCCGGTCAGTCCCCCATGAACACCACCCGCCGGCCGCCGGTGGCCGGCCCGGCCGGCCCGGCGACCGTCGAACGCCCCGCCGGGACGGCCCGGTCACGGCCCCAGGCGCGGATCTCCTCGATCCGCTCCGGGTTGGTCCGGCTGAACGGTGTGGTGTTGGCGAAGGTGTCCAGCACGAAGGAGGGCTTCAGCCGCTCGGCGCCGCCGTTGAGGAACACCTCGGCGCCGACCTCGTGCAGGGCCGCCTCGATGTCCGACCCGGCGAAGCCCTCGGAGAGGTCCACCAGCAGGTCCACCTGGTCGCCGGCCGGCTCGGCCTTGAGGTAGCGCCGGTAGTACAGCTCGATGATCTCCCGGCGGTCCTGCGGGTCGGGCAGGTCGACGAAGAACAGCTCGTCGAAGCGCCCCTTGCGCAGCAGCTCCGGGGGGAGCCCCCGGACGTCGTTGGCGGTGGCGACGACGAACGCCCGGGACCGCGACTCCTGGAGCCAGAACAGGAAGTGCCCGATGACGCGCTGCGGCACGCCCGTCCCGTCGTTGCGGCCCGCCAGCCCCTTCTCGATCTCGTCGATCCACAGCACGCACGGCGACACCCGGTCGGCGGTGTCCAGCGCCTCCCGCATCCGGCCCTCGGACTCGCCGAGGTACTTGCCGTGGATGCTCGCCATGTCCAGCCGGTAGAGCGGCAGCCGCCACTGGGACGCGATCGCCTTCGCCGAGAGCGACTTGCCGCACCCCGGCACACCGACCAGCAGGACGCCGCGCGGCGGCCGCAGCCCGCTGCCGCGCAGGTCGGCGTGCATCAGCCGGTGCTTGCGGTCCAGCCAGGCCCGCAGGCTGGCGAGCCCGCCGACCGCGTAGTCGGCGTCCTTGAGCTGGACCCGTTCCAGCCCGGCCAGATCGCTGAAGATCCGGTCCTTGGCACTGGCCAGCACCATCACGTCCTCCCGCCGGACGGCCCCGCGGGCGACCACGGTCGCCATCAGGTTGACCGCCTCCGCCTCGGTGACGCCGATCAGGAACTCGGCCGCCCGCCGGGCGTCGTCCTCGCTCCAGTCGATCGGCACCACGCCGCGGTGGTCGTCCAGGAAGCCGGTGACGGTGCGGTACATCTCGTCGGCGTCGGGGAGGTCCAGCTGCAGGCTCATCCCGAGCCGTTGCAGGCCGCTCCAGATCGGGCTGTCGGTGATCAGCACGATGCAGCCCGCGTTGGCGTCGGCGAGCCGGGCGAGCTCGGCGACATGGCGGGTGAACGGGGTGTCGTTCTCCAGGCCGTCCGGATCCACCAGGATCAGCGTGGCCTGCGCCCGGCTGGTGAACTGGGCCGCGGCGAACTCCATCGCCCCGGTCAGCGAGCGGTCGTCCTGGACGGTGCTGTTGGTCCGCAGATCGCGCAGGCCGGTCGCCCTGGTGTAGATCCAGAACTGCTGGCCGCTGCGGCGCGGCCGGGTGGCGATCTCCGTCACCAGCCGCAGCGCGCGCTGCTGTTCGATGCTGCGCAGGCCGATGACCGGCACCCGCGCGGTGAGGTAGCTGTCGAGGTCCGCGAGGCTCTCGGCGTAGTTCGGCATGGTGGCGTCAGTCCTTCGGTGGGCGGGGCGGGGTGCCCGGGACGACGCGGCGGCCCGGGGCCGCCGCGTGGTCGTAGGCCCAGCCGGCCGGATCGGCCGGGGGCCGCTGGGCGAGGACGGCGGTGAGCGGGTTGTCGCGCAGCGTGCGGCGGCGCTGTTCGACCCACCCCGGGTCCCGGCCCGCGGCGCTGCGGCGGTCGAGGCCCCGCTCCAGGTCCTCCTGGACACGCCGGACCTGCTCGTCCACGGTGGCGGTCAGCCGGGTGCGCAGGTCCTCGGGCAGACCGGGGTGGGCCGCCAGGGCGCGGATCCGGTGCAGCCCGGTACGCGCCTGGGTGAGCGCCCGGCCGAACGCGAACTCGTCGCCGGTCGCGTTGAGCGCGGACACCAGGGCGTCGGACCAGCCCTGCAACCGCGCGCCCAGCGCCTCGGAGATCCGCCCGGCCAGCCGCGCCAGGGTGTCGGCCGGGTAGCGCGCCGGGTCGAGCGCCGGCAGGCCGTCCGGGTCCTCCGGCGCGCCCTCGGACCAGCGTTCCAGGTAGTCCGCCCAGCGCTGGTACTCGCCGCCGGGCGGCGCCTGCCGCGGCTGCCGGGCGGTCCGGCGGAACCTCATGACGCGCTGCCGGGCCGGCGGACCAGGGCCTCGCCGGGCGGCAGCGGTTCCCAGTCCGGCAGCCGGTCGACGATCCGGCGCAGCCGGCCGGTGGCGGGCGCGGCGGGCTCGGGACCACCGGCCCGGGGCGCGGCCGCCCACGGGGTGGTCGGCGGCCGGCGCGGCGGCGGCGGGACGTTCGGCTGGTGGTCGGTCACCGGGTGCCTCCTCGCGGCGGGTGGGACGATCCGGAGGCGTCCGGCCGGACGGAGCGCCCGTCGTAGGGGTTCCGGGCGTGGCCGGCCGTGGCCAGGTCGGCCAGCATCGCCCTGACCTCGGCCTCGACGGCGTCGGCCGCCCGGAAGGCGCTCTGCCAGTCGGTCAGTTCGGCCGCCGCCGCGCGCAGGTCCCGGAACGCCTCCTCCCGGCTGTGGGCGAGCGCCTTGCGGGCGGCGGCCAGCGCGGTGGCGGACCGCCGGTGGCGCACGTACAGCAGGACGCCCCAGATCCCGCCGACCACGGTCGCGAGACCGGCGGCGCGGGCGGCGTCCGCGCGGCCGAGCAGCAGGACGATCGCCAGCAGGACGCCGCCGAGCAGCAGCAGGTGGCGGCGGAGCGGGAAGACGAGCGACTGGACGAGGGGCCGGGTGTGCTCGTCCCAGTGCCGGCCGAGCGACTGTTCCAGTTCCGCCTGCGGGGTGTTGAGCGAGCCGGTCCACGGGGGGATCCGCGGCCCCGCCGGGGCGGGCCCGGGGGCGGCGCCCAGGACGACCTGGACGTCGGACGGCTGGGCCATCCGGTAGTCGCGACCGAAGCCGGCGTGCGCCTCGGTGAACCACTCCCGGCAGGCCGCGACGGCCAGCCGCCGGGTGGCGGGCGAGGCGCCGATCGCGGCCGGGGTGAGGGCGGCGGTCGACTGCAGGCTGAGGAGGTCCATGGCCGGCTCCAGACCCGCCGCGTTCACGGCGACGGCCTGCCGGGCGGCGTCCACGTCCCCGTCGTGCTCCACGACGGCCCGCTGCAGCGCGAGGTCGCGCCGCAGCGGCAGCTCCTCGGCGTCGTACTCGCCGACCAGGCGGTCCAGGATGTCGTCGATCGCGTCCAGCAGCCGGGGGTGGGACGTCGGCTCCCCGGTCATGACGGCGCGGTAGGTGTCGAGGACGGTCCGCTGCGCCCGTGCGGCGCCCAGCGCGGCGCCCAGCTGCGGCCACTGCGGGGAGACCGCGGCCAGCCGGGGGAACTCGCCGCCGCCGGCGGGCGTCGGCAGGGCGTCCAGCGCGGCCCGCCAGCGGCGGACCTGGGCGGTCCTGGCCCCCGGGTCGGCTTCGAGCCGCTCGTGCCAGACCGTCATGGTGTCCGCCAGGACGGCGCGGCTGGCCGGACCGAACGCCCCCTGCGCCACGGATTCCAGGATGACGGTGAACTCGCGGCCCAGCGCCGCCGGGTCCTGGGCGAGCAGGTAGTGCCGCAGCCAGCGGGCGGCCGGGTCCAGGCGGCCCTGCCGGCGCAGCACCAGGGCGAAGAAGAGCGAGGTGCGGCCCGGGGAGCGCCGGAACGCCTCCTCGACGGCCCGGTCGCAGAGCCCCGGGTCGTCGGCGGCCCAGCTCGCGAGGGCGACCAGGGCGGGGGCGAGCCAGTAGCGCGGCGTCTGGATCATGAGCTGCTCGCTGACCGCGCGGACGGTCTCCTCGGAGACCACCCCGAGGTCGAAGGCCTGGAGCATGCCCACGGCCGTGCGCCGGACGGTCCGGTGGTGGCCGAACCGGTGGTCCATCTCGTCCTGGATGACGCCGATCCTGGTCTCGGCCCGCTGCACGTTGGAGGAGAGCTCGAACTGCCGGACGAAGGCGAGGAAGTCGTCGCGCAGCTGCCGCAGTTCGCCGTGCGCCCGGTGCTGGGCGGCGCCGACCGCGTCGACCTTCCCGACCAGCCCGCCGACCTGTTCCTGGACGTATCTGACCTGCCGGTCGACGTCCGCGAGCTGGCGGCGCAGGACGAAGTCGATCTCGTTCATACGGCTCCCCCTCGACGGCGCTCCGGTGCGTGGCGCGGGCGTTCGGGGCCCGGGCGTTCGGAGCCCGGGCGTTCGGAGCCCGGGCGTTCGGAGCCCGGGCGTTCGGAGCCCGGGCGGACAAAGTCCCGGCGGACGTGGCGCGGGCGGACGAGGAACCCGCGGGTGCGGCACGGGCTCACGGGCGGACCACCCCTCCGTCGGCGAACACCGGCAGGAGCAGGCCGTCGCTGTACACCTCGACATAGGCGTACGCCCCGGTGCGCACCAGCATCCGCGCGGCCCGGAACGGCTCCGGCACCGGGTCACCGGGCGCGAAGTGCCGCAGCACCGCGTGATCGAGCGTCAACTGGTGGTCGACGTAGGGCGCTCCGAGCCGGCAGGTGGCGAGGAAGCCCAGCGGCACACCGCCGTGGGCACTGCCGTACCGGTCCGCCAGCCACCGCGCCAGGTCCCTCGCCGCGCCCGGCTCCAGCCCGGCGTCCAACCGGGCGACGGCGTCCAGCAGTTCGTCCGTCCGGCGGCTCAGCCGTTCGCCCGCCGCGACGGGCCGGGGCGGGCTCGTCCGCACCGGCGGCCGCAGGCCGGCCCCGTCCTGCTCCGTGGGCACCGGGCGGACGACCCGCCGGGGTTGTTCGAAACTGGCCATGGATCCCCCGAGTTGGTCCTGCGACCGCGCGTCCGGTCGGACGGCGCGGTGGAGAAGAATAGTGATCGCCCCCATCATTGCGAAGCCCGCCTGGTGAGGGGCACCGTTTGCCCGGGAGACGACCGGGAGACGACCAGGAGACAACCGCGTTCCGCCCGGTTCACACCCCGGTCCGCGCCCCGGCGCACCCAACGCGCCTGCCAGACTCTGCCCATGACGACCGTCTACGCACTCCTGGTGGGCATCAACACGTACCCGTCGGCCGACTGGCCCGCTCTCGGCGGCTGCGTCAACGACGTGGCGGCCGCCGGGACCTGGCTGCGCCGGCAGCGCGGCGTCGAGGTCCGCGCCCGCTCGCTGCTGGACGGGGCGGCCACCCTCGGGTCCGTCGTGGCGGGCATCCGCGAGCACCTGGGGCAGGCCGGTCCCGGGGACACCGCGCTGTTCTGGTTCTCCGGCCACGGCACCGAGTTCGCCGCCACGGCCGAGGAGCAGCGGATCGAGCCGACCGGCCGCTGCCAGGCCCTGGTCTGCGCCGACGGCCCGCTGCCGGACAAACTGCTACGGCCCCTGCTGGACGGGGTCGCGGCCGGTGGCGCGCAGGTCACCGCGGTGCTGGACTGCTGCTTCGCCGGCGGCGCCACCCGGGACGCGGCGGGTACGCCCCGGTATCTGCCCCCGGACCCGTCCTGGCACGCGTCGGCGCCCGTCGCGGCCCCCGTCCGCGCGGCAGGCGGTGGCCCGACGGCCGGCCCCGGCCCCGGCCACGTCCTGCTGGCGGCCGCCCGGCTGAACCAGCCCGCCTACGAGGACTGGTTCGACGGACGGCGGCACGGGGTCTTCACCCATGCCCTGCTCGGCGCGCTCGGCGAACACGGCGGCCCGGCGCTCAGCTGCCGACGGCTCCTCGCGGCCGCCCACGCCCGGGTGCAGCGCTCCGGCGACCGCCAGCACCCCGTGCTCTGGCCGACCGACGCCGGCGGCCCCGCCGACCGCCCGCTGCTCGGCGGCGCCCCGCACCGACCCGGCCCGTACCTGCTGAGCCTCGGCGGCTCCGGCTGGCAGGTGGACTGCGGCGCGGGCCACGGACTGCCCACCGGCAGCGCCGGCCTGGCCACCGAGTGGACCACCCTGCCCTCCGACGGCACGCCGCCGTGCGTCCTGGCCACCCGGGAGGTCCACGCCGAGCGCACCCTGGTCGAGCCGGCCGACCCGTCCGGGCCGGGCCCCGACCCCGCCGTCGCCCACCCGGTGACGCTCTCCGCGCTCGCCCTGCCGCCCGTCTCGGTCCTGCTGGAGGCTCCCGCCGCCCGGTCCGGGGCGGTGGCCCGGCTGGCCGCGGCGCTCGCCTCGGCGGGCCCGGGCGGCCGGCCCTCGCCGCTGCTGCGGACCGTCCCGCGGGCCGCGGCCGCGAGCGGGACCCTGCTGCGGGTGACGGTCCACGAGGGCCGGGCCCGGATCCTGCTGCGCGACGGCTCGCCCGCCGTCCCGCCGCTCCCGCTGGCCGGAGCCGACGACGCCCGGCGGATCGCCCGCTGCCTGGTCCACCTGGCCCGCTGGCACCAACTGCGGGACCTCGCCAATCCGGACCCGTCCTTCGGCTCGCTCGCCCGGATCGAGGTCGTGCCCTGGGACGGCGCCGCGGCCGTCACACCCGACGGCTCCGGGGAGATCCTCTGCCACTACGGCGACGGCCCGGACGGACCGCGCGAACCACGGGTCTCGGTCCGGATCCGCAACCGCTCGCGCCGCCGTCCGCTCTGGTGCGTTCTGCTCAACCTCACCGACAGCTACGCCAGCTCCCCGGCCCTGTTCCCCGGCCACTTCGTCGCGCCCGGCGGCACCGGCCACGCGCTGGACGGCGAGCCGGTGCACCTGCGACTGCCGCCCGGCCGGCCGCCGCGGCCCGGCGCCCAGGCCAGGGACTGGCTCAAGCTCATCGTCGCGGAGGGCGAACTGAACACCCTGCCCTTCCAGTTCGGAGCCTGGGAACAGGACGGGCCGGCCGACCGGGGCACGGCCGACGGGGCCGACGGGGCCGACGGCGTGTTCCGCCCCGCCCCGCCGGCCGGCACCCGCGACCTGGGCCCGGCGCGACCCCCGGCCGCCGGCCGGTGGGCGGCGCTGACCCTCGCGCTGCGCACCGTCGTCCCGGGCTGAGGCGTCCCGGGCCGGGACCGGGCCGAGGCCGTGCCGGGCCGGCCGTGGTTCACCGGCCGAGATGGGTGAACCCGGCCCAGGCCGACAGGTCGTCCGGCTCCACCGCCGCGGACCGCGCGGCCAGCTCCGCCGGCATGCCCGGCGGCGGTCTGCGGTGCGGGTCCAGCATCCAGAGCTGGGCCCGCCGCAGCGCCCGTCCCGGCGGCTCGGCCTCCACCCGGAGGAAGTGGTGCGTCATGAACATCAGCACCGAGGTCGCCTCGTCGGGCACCGGCCACAGCGAGCCGACCACCGAACGGGCGCCGGCCACCAGGAACGCCGTCGCCAGGCTGTACGCCTCATTGCGGCCGCGCCCCGAGACATGGCTGCGGCAGGCCGCGAGCACGACGAGTTCGAGCCCGCCTGCCGGCCGCCCGGCCGCCCCGGTGAGCTCCTCGGCCGCCAGCTCCCCGCCGCTCAGCAGAAGATACGAGCTGTGGTGCTGGTTGGCCGCCACCGTCGCATGGCAGGCCAGATGGAGGACGCCGCCCGCGCCCGCCCCCGAGCGCAGCCAGCCGAGCACGTCCGCCGGGGTGCCCGGGCCGTCCACCCCGGCCGTACCCGCCCCGGCCCGGCGGCCGTGGAAGGCGCCGCGCGGGTAGAAGACCCGCTGGACGGCGTCGGCCTCCTCGCCCGCGTACCACAGGTCCCCGGTCGGGTCACCGACGATGAGCGCGCTGCCGTCGTGCGGGACGGCCGGGCGGGCGGCGACGTCGCAGAACAGGCGGGCCGAGGCCGCGTAGGAGATCTCGGCCCGTTCCAGGGCGTACCGGCGCCGGCCCGCCGTCTCCGGCTCCGACCAGGCGGCGTGCCAGGGCACCACGTCGAGCCCGCCCATCGGCACCAGGACCAGCGACGGCGGACGGCTGCGCCCGGCGGGCGGTACCAGCAGGTCCAGCAGCGGCCGCAGCGCCGCGTACCAGGCCCAGGAGCAGAGCCGGTCGAGCCGCCGGCGCAACGGCGGCGGGCCGGACGGGGCGCCGGCCGACGGCGCGGGCCCGAGGTCACGGGCCGCCGGGCCGGCCGGGCGATAGGCCCGCAGCGCCGCCGCGTCCTCGCGCAGCAGCGGCAACGGCAGCCAGTGCGCCGCACCGTCCGCGGTGACCAGCACGGCGGCCCCCGGGTGGTCGTCGGAGGCGGGCACCAGGTAGACCAGGGCGTCCGCGCGGAGCGTGACCAGGGCGGCGCCGATCTCCGCCGGGGTGGGCGTGGCGAGCAGCCGCGCGGGCGTCCGCCCGTGGTCGGCACCGGTCAGACCGGTGAGGACCCGGCGGCGCAGTTCGCTCGGCACGCCGTCGGCCGCCCCACCGGGCCCGCCCGCGGCGGCCAGCCACTCCCCGGCGAGGTCCGGCAGGCCTGCGGCGTCCAGCAGTTCGGGGACGGACCTGGACGTGGTCGCGGCGTGCAGGACCAGCCCCCGGCAGGAGTCCAGGGCCGCCACCGCGTCCTCGGGCGCGTCGTCCGCGAGGCACCAGGCGGCCACCTCCAGCGCGATGTCGGTGGCGAGCCCGGTGGCCTCGGCGGCCTGCCGGGTGCCGGACTGGAGCAGCGCCAGCCAGGAGTAGCCGCGCACCGCGTCCAGCCCGCACCGCCGCCCGCGCCGGCGGTCGTCCGCGGCCGGGTCGGCGCGGGTGCGGTAGGCGCGGCCCAGCGTCGAGCCGACGACCGGCCAGAGCCGGTGCTCCGGCCCGCCCGCCAGCTCGGCCGCCCGTTCCAGCAGCGCGATGCCCTCGTCCAGCCCGGCCCGGTCGCCCCGCCCCGCCGCCCGGGTGCAGAGGGTGCTGCCCAGCGCGCCGGTGTAGCGCAGCCAGTCGTCCGTGCCCTCGTCGGTCAGGCCGATGGCCTCCCGGAGCAGTTCGGCCGCCTCGTCGAGGAGCTTCGGGTCGTAGTCCCGCGCGTGCCGCACCCGGGTGAGGCCACCGTCGCCGAGCACCCAGGCCCGCTGCCCGCGCGGCAGCCGGGCCGCCAGCCCGCGCAGCTCCGCCAGGGTGGGAGGGCCGAGCCCCGGCTCGGCGCGCGGGGGGACGCCGAGGGCGCGGGCGACGTGGTCCCGCGCCACCCGGGCGCCTTCCAGCTGGGTCCAGACCTCGCCGCGGGCGGGATCCCCCTCCTCCAGCGCCGCGTACAGTTCGGCCAGCCGGGCGACGGCCCGCTCCGCGGTCGGCAGGTCCTCGCGCCGGGCGGCCTGGAGCGTCTCCAGCCCGGCGAGCTGCGCGTCCAGGAGCCGGCGCAGATACGGCGTGGTGTCCGGGAGTTCACGCTGCCGGGCCAGGGCCGCCATCGCGGCCTCCAGGTCGTCGACCCCGGAGGTCACCTGTCCGCGCTGGGCCAGGGCCATGGCGCGCAGGGTGGCGAGGGCCTCCCGGTGCCCGCTGTCCGTCTCGGGGATCAGGCCGGCCGCGGTGTCGAGGTGTTCGACGGCGTCGGCCAGGGCCGCGGTGTCGCCCGCCAGGCCGGCGAGCAGGCGGACGTGGCCGTAGCGGAGGTGCAGCACACCGAGGGCGGCCGGGTCCCGCTCCGCCGCGGCCGCGGCCCGGAACAGCGCGGCGGCCCGCTCGGGCGGGACGTCGACGCCCAACGGCTGGAAGACGGGGATCAGTTCGAGCAGCTGCCGGGCGAACGGGGCGTACCGCGCGTCGGCCGGGTCCATGGTCCGCCACTGCGCGAAGAGCCGCTCGAACTCGGCGCGCAGCCGGTCCCGCCCGCCGATCCCCCGCAGGGTGGCGTTGGCACCGGCGTCGGTGAAGCCGACGAAGGTCTCCCCCGCCTCCACGATGCCGAGCAGTTCCCGGAAGGCCTCGCCCAGGTCCTGGTCCAGTGCGGCCGGCGGTTCCACCGAGCCGGGGACGCGCTCGGCGAGCTCCTGGCGGGTCCAGCCGTCCAGGGCCCTGATCACCGGCCGCAGGGCCGGGTCCAGGTGCTCGGCGGCGAGCGCCCGTGTGGTGCCGTCGAGCACGGCGGTCAGCCGGCCGGGGTCGCGGTCCTCGTCGTAGCGGGTCTTCTGGAGCATCGCCAGCAGGACGGCCTCCCCCGCGACCGGTCCGTGCCACTGCGGCTGCCAGCGCTCCACGGCCAGCTGGACGAGGCCGATACCGCGGTCCCGTCCGGCCGGGTCCGCGCGCCGGGCGGCCTGCTCGTGGAGCAGCCGGCCGAAGACGCCGACGAAGGGCGGGGGCAGCTCGTCCAGAGCGCCGGGCTCGGCCAGCAGGGGTTCCAACTCGCCCATCGCGGGCCCGATCTGGCCGTCGTCCTGCCAGCTCCAGAGCAGCACCGTCCGGATCACGATCCGTCGGGCCACCGCGTCCCGCCGCCACCGGGGCGGCCCGGCCGGACCGTCGCCGGAGTCGTCCACCGCCCGGCCGAGGAGGGCCAGCGCCTCCTCCAACGGCTCGCGCCCCGCGCTCTCCTGACCGTGCGCCATCAGGGAGCGGGCGAGTTCGAACCGGAGCAGCGGCAGGTCGCTGTCCTCCGGTGCGGCGTCGAGCGCCGCCCGGAGGTGCCGTACGGAGCGCTCGGCGTCGGGCGCCCCGCCGCCGGCGGCGTACCGTTCGAAGTGCAGCAGCCCGAGACCCTCGTGCAGCTCCGCGGCCTCCGGGCCGCCGGGCCGGGCGTGCGGCAGC
This sequence comes from Kitasatospora sp. NPDC092286, assembly GCF_044755565.1. Taxonomy (NCBI): domain Bacteria; kingdom Bacillati; phylum Actinomycetota; class Actinomycetes; order Kitasatosporales; family Streptomycetaceae; genus Kitasatospora; species Kitasatospora sp. NPDC092286. The sequence goes on from NZ_JBIVRD010000020.1 coordinate 123,792, forward strand.
ACCTCCTCGTGCCGGCGCACCGCCGCGTCGAGGAACTCCCGCCGCCGCCCGGGCGGTTCGTCCGCGACCTCGCCGTACCGCGCGCGCAGGGCGCGGGCCTCCAGCACCAGGCCGACCAGTCCGTCCTGCTCCACCAGTCCGTCCTGATCCAGCGGCCCGCCGCCCCCGGCGGTCACCGCCCGTCCTCCGCCGGGGCGACCCTGGCCTGGTAGGGCTCCAGGAGGAGGTCGAGCCACCGGGTGCCCTCGGCGGTGTCCAGGTCGACGGGCGGGGTGTCCGCCCGTACCAGGGCGTCGGCGGGGCAGCGGTCACCGAACAGCACCACCACCCGGTCCCCCGGTTCCCGTTTGGAGGGCCAGACGAAGGCCTGGGCCCACGGGTCGCAGTGCTCACGGATCCAGTGACCCCAGTGCCGGGTGAACGGGTACTCCGCGGCCTCGGCCTGGACCAGCCACGAGTCCTGGCCGACGCTCGCCAGGTCCCGGCCGGTGAGCAGGGAGAGCACCTCCAGATCGGCGGCCAGCCGCAGGAAGGAGAGCCGCCGCCCGCGCACGGCGGCCCGCGGCACCAGACGGGGCGTGCCGGCCGGGTCGAACGGCACCGAGCGCAGCAGCGACTCGCAGACGGCCGACTCGGCGGTGAGCCCGGCGTAGAGATAGCCGTACCGGTCGCAGCGGGTGGCGTCGAACCGGCCGCCGCCGTAGAGGCAGTCGGCGGGCGCGGGGTTGAAGGCCGTGGCGGCCCGGCGGGCCGAGTGCAGGCGGAACAGCGGGGTACCGGCGGGCAGGGTCAGCCGGGCGGGGGCGCCGGGGAGTTCCCGGGGCGGTCGGACGTTCACCACGGTGCTACTCCCCCTCCGCCAGATACCCGGCGGCATCGGTCAGTTCGTGCTCCCGGCCGGTGCCGAGCAGTTCCGCCGGAGCGGCCCCGAGCCAGGCGTTGGGCGACAGCCACCAGTCGGCCACGCCCCACGGGTCCCGGTCGGCGCCGAGCAGGGTGTTGACCGCCAGCACGGTGGGCCGGAGCCGGCCGGCGGCGTCGAACTGGAAGCGCGGCAGCCGCTCGTGCCCGCCGGGGCCGGCCAGCCGCAGCAGTCCGGGGGCCCGCGGGTCGCCGCCGAGCCGGTCCAGCTCCGCCCGGTCCACCGCGGTGGCCGCGAGCAGCCGGCGGCGGACCTCCCCGAGGACGGGGCCGACCATCCGGTGCCCGTCCAGGACCAGCACCGCGAGGTCGTCCGCGCGGAAGTCCGCGGCGGTGCCGTCGGCGGCCGCGGTCGTGTACCTGGCCCCGGCGGCCCGGTCCAGCCGGCCGGCCTCGTCGGCGGGCAGCAGGTCGAGCAGCAGCCGGGCCGCGGCCTCGGCCGGGCGGCCGTCCGCCGGGTCCCTCGTCCCGGTGTCCCTCATCGCGCCGAGCGGCCCGGCGAGCCGTCGCAGCCCCTCGGCGCCGATCAGTGCGGCCAGCCGCTCCCAGTCGGCCGCGGCCGCCGCCAGTACGGCTTGCGGATCCATCAGGGCCCTCCCCCCGTCGTCATCAACCGTTCCACCAGCGCGGCCGCCACGCCGCCGCGCACCACCAGGTGGATGTCCCAGCCGGCGCCGCGCGCCAGCTCCGCCTCGACGGCCGCCCAGAGCGCGGCGAGGCTGACCGCGTACGGCAGTCCGCCGCGCCCGGAGCCCAGCAGCGGCAGGCAGACCGACCGCAGCGGCGGGGTGAAGCCTGCGGACTCCTCGGCGAGCAGGGCCAGCGCCCGGGCGACGGCCCTGGTGACGTCGGCGGGCAGCACGTCGTAGTCGTTGGTCCCCGCCCGGGGTACCGCGACGGCCGCGTGGTAGATCCGGCGCACGCCCTGCCGTTCCAGTGCCCCGGCACCGGTCGCGGCCACGGTGCCCGGCTGGACCGCCCGCCCCGAAACGCCGTTCCGGGCGGCCCAGGCCCGCAGTTCGTCGTGGACGAGGTCCTCGACGACGTCCCCGGCCGGGCCGCGCCGCGCACCGGCCCGGCGGAGCGCGGCGGCGACCGACGACTTGTACGTCTCCGGCAGCGCCAGATAGGTGTTGGCGGGCGAGACCACCACGTCGACGTCGCGCAGCAGGTCGACCGGGTGCACATGCAGGGTGACCGTCCCGGCCGTGCCGCCGGCCCGCACGTGGAGCGTCCGGTGGCGGGCCGCGAACGGCCGCTCCCCGGCCGCGGGGCCCGTCGCGGCGCCCGCCGCGATGCGCAGGACCTGCTCGGCGACCTCACCCAGGACGAGCACCTCGTGGTGCTTGCGGAACCGCTCGACGCTCACCCCGTAGACGCCGGCGGCCCGCTTGCGCCGGTCGGCGGGCGGCCAGTCCCGGGTGCCCTGCGCCAGGCCGAGGCTGTACTCGGCGGCGGTGCGCAGCGAGCCGGCCTCGATCCGGGCCGTGGCGGCGCGCAGCAGGTGTTCGACGAGGGCGGGTGCGGGCCGGCCCGGCTGGGGCGCGTTCCCGGCCGCGGCGCGGGTCAGCAGCGGCAGCCGCGCGTCCCGCAGCCGGACCAGGCCGAGTCGCCGCACCTCCCGTACCTCCCGCAGAACCGACGCATGGTCATCGAGGTCGTTCGGCGGCATGCCGGACAGAATGGCACCGCCGGTCGGGGCCGACAAGTCGCGGCCACCCGTCCCATTGAACCGGTGCCTCCGGTCGCCGACCGGTCGTTTCCCGGCCGAAGCCCGGTCGGGGCCCGGCCGGGGCCCGGCCGCCACCGCCCGTGCGGCCGCGCCGTCCTGACCGGCCGTCGGATCAGGGCGCCAGTCGGACGATCTCGCCGGTCTCCAGGGCCGCGTGGACGGCGCCGTCCGGCCCGACGGTGATGCCGTGCGGCTCGGAGCCCGGGACGGGCAGTTCGTAGGCGGCGATGCGGCCGTCGGGGGTGCGGCAGCCGATCCGGTCGGCGCCCCACTCGGTGAACCAGAGGCGGCCCGCCGGATCGGCCGCGACGGCGTGCGGGCGGGCGGCGCGGTCGGGCAGCGGGTACTCCGTCACCTCGCCCGCCACGGTGATCCGGCCGAGCCGGCCGGCGCCGATCTCGACGAACCAGAGCGCGCCGTCCATACCGGCGGTGAGGCCGACGGGAGCGGCCCCGGCGGTGGGCAGGGGGTGCACGGTGGTCTCGCCGCCGGGCGTGATCCGGCCGATGGCATCGGCCTGGTTGAGGGTGAACCAGAGCGCGCCGTCCGGCCCGGCCGCGATCATCGACGGGAAGGCGCCGGTGACCGGCAGCGGGTACTCCGTCACCTCGCCCGCCACGGTGATCCGGCCGATCCGGTCGGCGTTGAGCTCGGTGAACCAGAGGGCCCCGTCCGGCCCGGCGGTGATCCCGAACGGACCGGCCCCGGCCGTCGGCAGTTCGTACGAGCACGCCCGCCCCCCGGTGTCGATCCGCCCGATCCGGTGGTCCCGCATCCGGGTGAACCAGAGCGCGCCGTCCGGCCCGGGGGTGATCACCGACGGCCCGCATCCCGGCGCGCCGAGCCCGAACCGCCGCACCGTCCCGTCGGCGGCCAGCCGCCCGATCTCCCCGGCGTGCACCAGGGTGAACCAGAGCGCCCCGTCCGGCCCGGCGGTGATCCCGTACGGTCCGGCCGCCCCGTCCGCGACCGCGAACCGCTCGAACACACGCCGTTCCATCAGACCCCCCGGCTCTCACTATCACGACTTCTGTCGCATTAGGGCCGATCCTCGCACGCGGGCTCCCCGGGCGGCAACCCCGTGGCGACCGGGGCCGGAAGTCTGCCGGGCCGATGCGCCCCCCGCACCCCCGCGTACCCTCGTTCCCGTGCCAGCCTCACCCCCGCATCGCGTCGCCGTCCTCGTGCTCGAAGGCGCGAAGCCTCTCGATGTCGGCATTCCCGCGCAGGTGTTCACGACCCGCGCGAGCATGCCGTACGAGGTACGGGTGTGCGGCGCGGCGCCCGGCCTCGTGACCGGCGGCGACGGTCTCTCGTACTCCGTCGCCCACGGCCTCGACGCGCTTGTCTGGGCCGACATCGTCTTCGTCCCCGGCTACCGGCACCCGGACCGTGACGACCCGCCACAGGCCGTCGTCGACGCGCTGATCGCCGCCCACCACCGGGGCGCGCGGCTCGCCGCCATCTCGACGGGCGCCTTCGCGCTCGCCGCCACGGGCCTGCTCGACGGCAAACGCGCCACCACGCACTGGCACTACACCCGGGCGCTCAAAGCGAAGCGTCCGCTCGTTCAGGTCGACGAGAACGTTCTCTTCGTCGACGAGGGCAGCGTGCTGACATCGGCCGGCGCCGCCTCGGGCATCGACCTGTGCCTGCACATCCTCCGCGGCGACCTGGGGGTGTCCGCGTCGAACCACGCGGCGCGGCGCCTGGTCGCCGCCCCCTACCGCAGCGGCGGCCAGGCGCAGTACGTGCCGCGCAGTGTGCCCGAGGGGCTCGGCGAGCGGTTCGCCGCCACCCGGGAGTGGGCGCTTCACCGGCTCGGCGAGCCCCTCACCCTCGATGTGCTGGCCCGGCACGCGGCGGTGTCGCCGCGCACGTTCTCGCGCCGCTTCGTCGAGGACACGGGGTACACGCCGATGCAGTGGGTCATGCGCGCCCGCATCGACGTGGCCCGTGAGCTGCTCGAACGTTCGCAGCGGAGCATCGAGCAGATCGCCGCCGACGTCGGCCTCGGCACCGGTGCCAATCTGCGGCTGCACTTCCAGCGCATCCTCGGCACCACGCCGAGCGAGTACCGGCGCACCTTCGCCCAGGGCGAGTAGCCCGCCACCACGTGGCGCGATCCTTTCGGACCGTGGCGATCACGCCGCTGTCACCGGCGGATGCCGCGCGAGAACCTGATGGCGAACCGAACAAGGGACGCCACTCATGACTCGCATCGCCATCAACGGATTCGGCCGCATCGGACGCAATGTGCTGCGCGCACTGCTCGAACGCGACAGCGACCTGGAGGTCGTCGCCGTCAACGACCTCACGGAGCCCGCCGCCCTCGCACGGCTGCTCGCCTACGACACGACGGCGGGCCGGCTCGGCCGCCCGGTGACCGTCGACGGGGACGCCCTCGTCGTCGACGGCCGCCGCATCACCGTGCTCGCCGAGCGCGAACCGGCGCGGCTGCCGTGGGCCGGGCTCGGCATCGACATCGTGCTCGAGGCGACCGGCCGCTTCACATCGGCCACGGCCGCCCGCGCCCACATCGACGCGGGCGCGAAGCGGGTGCTCGTCAGCGCGCCGGCGGACGGCGCCGATGTCACGCTCGCCTTCGGGGTCAACACCGACGCGTACGACCCGGCCACGCACACGATCGTCTCGAACGCCTCCTGCACGACCAACGCCCTTGCCCCGCTGGCCGCGGTGCTCGACGATCTCGCCGGCATCGAGCACGGCTTCATGACGACGGTGCACGCCTACACGCAGGAGCAGAACCTCCAGGACGGTCCGCACCGCGACGCCCGCCGGGCCCGCGCGGCCGCCGTCAACATCGTGCCGACCACGACGGGCGCCGCCAAGGCGATCGGCCTCGTGCTGCCGAGGCTCGACGGCAGGCTGTCGGGCGACTCGATCCGCGTGCCGGTCCCGGTGGGATCGATCGTCGAACTCAACACGACCGTCGCCCGCGACGTGACGCGCGAGGACGTGCTGGCGGCGTACCGCGCCGCGGCACGCGGGCCGCTCGCCGGCGTGCTCGAGTACTCGGACGACCCGCTCGTGTCGTCCGACATCACGGGCAATCCGGCCTCGTCGATCTTCGACTCGGCGCTCACCCGCGTCGACGGCCGCCACATCAAGGTGGTCGCCTGGTACGACAACGAGTGGGGCTTCTCGAACCGCGTGATCGATACGCTCGAACTCCTCGCCGCCGGCTGACCGGAGACCGGGGCGGCCCTCCGGGCGCTCCCCGTCGCACCCTTCGGCCCCGGCCACGCCGCTACGTCGGGCCCGGGTCCGGCTCCGGGCCCGGCTCCACCGCCGGGCCGGGCCCCGGGCCGGCGGCCTTGCGCAGGACGGACACGATCCCGACCCCGGCGGCGCAGAGCGGGACGGCGATCAGGGCCCCGAGGATGCCGGCGATACCGGCTCCGGCGACCACGGCCACCATGATGGTGGCCGGGTGGAGCTCCACGGTCCGGCTCTGGATGAGGGGTTGGAGGACGTTGCCCTCGATGGCCTGGACGGCGAGGACGATGCCGAGCGCCCAGGCGGCCGTGCCCAGACCGCCGTCGGCGAGGGCGACCAGGACGGCGACCGTCCCGGAGAGGAAGGCGCCGACGAACGGGATGTAGGCGCCCATGAAGACCAGGGCGCCGAGCCCGGGCGCGCCCGGGACGCCGAGCAGGAGCAGCCCGATGGTGATGAAGAGGGCGTCGATCAGGGCGATCAGCGTGGTGCCGCGCATGAAGCCGGCCATCGCCTCGAAGGCCCGGTCGGCGCAGGCGATGACGGTTTCGGCGGTGCGGGCGGGGAGGTAGGAGCGGACGGCCTCGCCGGTACGGTGGCCGTCGCGGAGGAAGAAGAAGACCAGGGCGAGCGCGAGGACGCCGCCGGTGAGGATCTGGGTGGCGAGGCCGAGGCCGGAGATCACGCTGTTGGTGAGGGCGGAGACCAGAGAGTTGGTCTCGCCCTTGGCGTTGTCCAGGGCGTGGCGGATCTTCTCGCCGACGGGCCCGAGCCATTCGGCGAGCCGGTCACCGGCCTGCTGGAGCGCGGCGGCGATCTGCGGGGCGCTGTGCGCCAGCGAGTTGACCAGCAGGGCGATCACGCCGCCGACGGCGACCACCAGCACGGCGCAGGTCAGCCCGGCGGCCACACCCCGGCTGACACCGCGTCGGACCATCCAGGACATCACGGGGTGGAGCAGCGAGGTGCCGAGCAGCGCCAGGATCACCGGGACGGTGGCGGCCCGCAGCTCGACCACGGCGAAGACCGCGAACGCGGCGACGGCCAGGAGCAGAATGACCGCCGCCGACCAGGCGGCCGCCGCCCGCACCACCGGCGGCAGCATCAGATACGGCCTGCGGTGGTCCGCCCGGTGTTCCTCCGGCGCGTCGCCGGACGGGGACTCCCCCGACATTCCCACCTCCGTGTGGGTCGATTGGTCCGAATCGCCCCATACCATCAGATGATCTGATCAAATGTGCGCTTTGTCGGATGCGCGGCGCGCCCCGCCGACGGCAGCGCCCGGGCCGGCCCTCACCGGCCCGGGCGTTCAGCCCGGGGGGCTCACTCGTGGAACTCGAACCTCCACGCCTGCCCCTGGTCGCCGACCTCCAGCGGCCGCAGTGCGATCCGGTGCGGGATGATCTTCAGCAGGCTGAGGTCCACGGCCAGTTCGACGCCCTCGACGGGACCTCCGGGGACGACGACGAAGAAGGTGGACGGCTCCGAGGACTGGTAGAGCGCCCACTCCTTGGGCTCGGGCACCCCCTGGACCTGCGTGTTGACTCTCGGCGGGCCCTCGTAGCCCAGGTACGACTGCTGCCGGAGGTTGCGGATGTGGACGTTGCCGTTGTCGAGCCCGTCCACCTGCCATTCCTGCTCACCGGGCTCGCCGGTGGGCGGCACGAGGATCACGTTGTCCTTCGGCCCCTGCAGGGTGAGCAACTGCTCGCCGGGCCTGGCGATGGCGTAGACGCCGTTGGGTACGGGTGCCACGGAGAACTCCAGTCGTGTGGGCGATGCCGTACGGGACACCGCCGTTCGATGGGCGGGTCGATTCAATCGGCCCCAGCCCACCGTGCACGGACGAAACGCGGTCCGCCACTCCATCGGGGCACGACCACCCGAACGCACGAACGAGCCCCGAACCCGGGCCCTACGCGTCGGCGATCCGGGCCTGGACGAGCGGCAGCGCGCGGGTGCCCGGGGTGGGAGGCCCGCTCACCGGCGGCCGTCCAGCACGGAGCGCAGCACGTCGATCCGGTTGCTGGTGATGGAGGCGACGCCGGCGGCGCGCAGCCGGCGCATGGTGCGGCGCAGGTCGGCGGTCCAGGTGGAGACGGCGAGCCCGGCGTCCCGGGCGGCGGCCGTGAGGTCGGGGGTGACCAGGCCGAACGGCGGGTTGAGGTAGCGCGGGCGCAGGTCGTCGAGCAGCGCCCGGGCGGGCAGGCCCGGCTGCTTCCAGGTGAGCGCGATCTCGGCGTCCGGGGCGAGGGCGCGGACGGCGAGCATCGCGGTGGCCGGGCCGCAGAAGGCGACCCGCCGCTCGGCACCGAGGGCGGTGACGGCCTCCCAGGTGGCGGCGGCCGGGTGCGGGTCGTCGAGGTCGATGAGCAGCCGGGCGGCCGGGGTTCCGGCCACCGTCTTGACCGCCTCGGCGAGGGTGGGCACGGCGAGGGCGCCGTCGCGCAGTTCGTCGAGCTGGTCGAGGGTGACCCGGCGGATGGGGCGCGGGTCGCCCCAGAGGCGTTCGAGCGTCGGGTCGTGCAGCAGGACGGGCACGCCGTCCCGGGTGAGCTGGACGTCGACCTCGACGGCGTCGGCGCCGGCGGCGAGCGCGGACCCGACGGAGGGCAGGGTGTTCTCGCGGTGGCGGTACGGGTCGCCGCGGTGGGCGACGGCGAGCACCGGGCGGGCGGGGTCCGGGGTCCCGGCGGCGCTCATCGGGTCTTCCCCGCGAGCCAGGGGGACAGGTGGTGGTAGGTGACGGCCTCGCGGTAGCCGGGCTCGCCGGGCACGGTGACGATCAGCGTGCAGGAGGGCGGGAAGGTCCGCTGCCTGACGTGGACCAGGCCGGTCCAGACCGAGTTGAGGAAGGCGGGCACGCTGTCCCGGGGGACGTCGAAGGCGATGCCGTCGAGGGTGACCACGGCCTCGTCGTGGACGAAGAGGCGGACGGTGATCTCGGGGCGGCCCGCTATCTCCAGCAGGGCCTCGTGCGGGACGGCGTCGAGTTCCGGGCCGTCGGCGCCGACGAGGCCGGCGAAGGTCTGGTCGCGGCCGATGTCGTGGCTTGCGCGGACCTCGCGGCCGTGCCGGGCGGCCATCGCCTCGACCGCGAACACGGCGCTCTGGGTGGACGGCAGCGGCGGATGGGACATCGGTGGTCGGCCTTTCCTGAACGGGCGGTGGGTGGACGGGCGGTGGGCGGACGGGTCAGCGCCGTTCGATCATCACATTGGTCGACTTGATGACGGCCGTCGCGGGGGCGCCGGGCACCAGTTCGAGCTCCTCCGCGGACTCCCGGCTGATCAGCGAGACCACCCGGAACGGTCCGGCCTGGATCTCCACCTGGGCCGCGACATCACCGAGCACCACGGCGGTGACGATCCCGGGGAAGCGGTTGCGGGCGGAGGACGGCCGCCCCTCGGCCTCGGCGGTCTCGGGGCGGGCGAGCTCCCGGGCGAACGCGGCGAGCTGGGCGCCGGGGATGATCCGGTGGCCGTGCTCGTCCCGCTCGGCGGCGACCCGGCCGGCGTCCACCCAGCGCCGCATGGTGTCGGCGCTCACGCCGAGCAGCGCCGCGGCCTCGCCGATGCGGTACGGGTTGACCGGCGCCTCGGGCTGGCCCATGTGCGACTCCTGACGGTGGATCGGGATCGGGGGAAGGGGCCCGGGTGCGCGACGGCGGCGCGGGCCGGTCCTCGCCGCCATCCTGCCGTACGGGGCGCCCACCCGGCCAAGCGGAGCGCCCCGGGGGCTACGGCTCGCCGAAGAGGTCCCGGCGGAGGGCGTCACCGGCGGTGAGCACGGCGCCGCTGAGGATCGCGCCGCCGCCCGCCGTACCCGGGCGGACCTCGGTGCGCAGCGGGGAGAGCTCGGCGAGCCGGCGCTCGACCCGCCCGGCGAGCTCGGCCCCGCCGGCCCGGCCGATCTCGCCGCCGAGGACCACACAGCCCGGGTCGAGCACGACGCAGACGGCGGCCGCGCCGACGGCTATCCGCGCGGCCAGCTCGTCCAGGAACGCCGCGCCGTGCTCCCCCGCGGCGAGTGCGGCGCGGACGGCGGCCTCGGCGGCGGGCGCGTCGCGGGCCGGGCCGGCGGGCAGGCCGTGGGCGCGGGCGAGGTCGCAGATCGCGGCGCTGCCGGCCAGGCTGTGGAAGCCGCCCTTGGAGACGGTGGCGGTCGGCAGGCCGCCGGTGCCGGGCACCGGCAGGAAGCAGATCTCGCCGGTGCCGCCGGAGGCACCGCGGCGCAGCCGGCCGTCGAGGATGACGGCGGCGCCGACGCTGTGGCCGAGCCAGAGCAGGACGAAGGTGTCGCGGTCGCGGGCGGCGCCGACCCGGTACTCGGCGCGCCCGGCCAGGTTGACCTCGTTCTCCAGGATCACGTCGGTGTCGGGCAGCTCGCGCAGGGCGGCGAGCAGTTCGGCGTGCCAGCCGGGCAGCGAACCGGTGCTGTTGAGCCGGCCGGTGGCCGGGTCGACCAGGCCGGGGGCGCCGACGGCGACGGTGTGCAGCCGCTCGACGCCGACCCTGCGGGCGGTGTCCAGCAGCGCGCGGACGATCCGCGCGGCGACGGCGCGGTCCGGCTCACCGCCGTCACTGCCGTCACCGGGATCGCCGTCGGAGCCGCCGTCGAGGTCGCCGTCGTCGTCGCAGCCGCCGGAGCGCCGCCCGACCGGGAGCTCGGCGCCGGCCAGGGTCCGTCCGGCGAGGTCGGCGACGACCAGGCTGACGCCGACCGAGCGGACGTCGATGGCGGCGATGTGGGCCCGGGAGGCGACCAGGGCGTACAGCCGGGCGTTGGGGCCGCGCCGCTGCTCGCCGCGCTCGCCGACCACGGCGACCAGGCCGCTGCGCTGCAGCCGTTCCAGCAGGTCCGCGACGGTGGGCCGGGACAGGCCGGTCAGACCGCGCAGCTCGGTCGCGGTCAGTGGTCCCTGTTCGAGCAGCAGGTTGAGCGCCAGCCGGTCGTTGATCGCCCGGGCGGTGCTCGGCGTCGCCGTACGCACGGTGGTCATGGAAGTGCATCCTTCCAGAGTGTTTCTATCAGGGTCCCTTCCTGATAATTTATCGAACCGCACCGCAGGAGCGCGAACAGCGCCGCGCGGGCAGACCTAGAACAGGAACCACCCACAGGGCACCGCCGCGCCGACCGCGCGGCCGGGAGGGATCACCGGATGACCGACACCTTGACCGGGAAACCGCAGGAGCCGCTGGAATCCCCGCGCCGGGCCAGAACCAGCATCGCGCTGGTGTTCGCCGTGCACGGGGCCGTCGGCGGCAGCTTCGTCACCCGCATCCCCTGGATCCAGCACCGGCTCGACCTCTCCCCCGGCCAGCTCGGCCTGGCCCTGGTGATGCCCGCGATCGGCTCCTCCCTGGCGATGCCGCTGGCCGGGCGGTTCGTGCACCGCTACGGCGGGCGGGCGGCGCTGCGCGGGCTGATCGCGCTCTGGTGTCTGGCGCTGGCGCTGCCCGCGCTCGCCCCCTCGCTGCCGGCGCTCTGCCTGGCGCTGCTGGTGTACGGCGCGACGGCCGGCATGGCGGACGTCGCGATGAACGCGCAGGGCGTGGACACCGAGGAGCTCCTGGGCCGCTCGATCATGTCCGGGCTGCACGGGATGTGGAGCGCGGGCGGGCTGGTCGCCTCCGGCTTCGGCATCCTCGCCGCCCACCAGGACCTGGACGCCCGGCTCCAGCTGGCCGTCACCGCGCTGGTGCTGCTGGCCCTGGCGCAGCCGGTCTGCCGGGCCCTGCCCGACCTGCGGACGGCCCAGGAGAGCGAGGCCCCGCCCCGGTTCGCGCTGCCGCCGCGCAGTTCGCTGGTGATCGGGCTGGTCGCCTTCTGCGCGGTGTTCGCCGAGGGCGCCTCGATGGACTGGAGCGGCGTCTACCTGCGGGACGTCACCGGCGCCTCGGCGACCGTCGCGGCCGCCTCGTACACCGCGTTCTCGCTGACCATGGCGGTCAGCCGGCTGGCCGGGGACGCGGCGATCCGCCGGCTCGGCGCCGTCCGGGCGACCAGGCTGAGCGGCGCGATCACCACCGTCGGCGGCCTGCTGGTGGTGGCCGCCGACAGCCCGGCGCTGGCGATCCCGGGCTTCGCGCTGATCGGGGTCGGGGTGGCGGTGGTCGTCCCGCTCGCCTTCGCGGCGGCCGGCCGGATCGGCACCAACCCGAGCCAGGCCATCGCGGGCGTCGCGACCGTCACCTACACCTCGGGCCTGGTGGCCCCGGCCATCATCGGCGTGCTCGCCCAGGCCACCTCGCTCACCGTCTCCTTCGGCGTGGTCACGGCGCTCGCCTTCGCCCTGCTGCTCGGCGCGGGCGCGCTGCGCCGGGCGGAGCCGCAGCACACCGGACTCCCGGCCACCGAAGACACGGCCGCCGGAAACATGGCGACCGGAAAATCGGCGACCCCGAAATCGACCACCGAAAACGTGACCGCACTGTCACCGGAAAAGCCTTCCAAAAACAATCTCCCGGCGATATGATCGCACCACAACGGGGAATTTCTCGCTAATATCGCCGACTGCCGGGCACGCCAGTGCCCGGCAGTTCCGCGACCAGCGAAGGAATTCCCCATGTGCTACGACGCCGATGCCGTACCCCCCGTGCCCGCCCCCACCGACCGGCAGTCGGTCCAGGCCGGGCCGCTCACCCTGACTTCCGGCGACGGGACGGAATTCGCCGCGTTCCTGGCCCTTCCGGCACATTCCACCGGTCCGGGGGTGCTCGTCCTGCCGGACAACCGGGGGCTTTCCGGTTTCTACCGGCAGACCGCCACCCGGCTCGCCGAACACGGCCACCCGGCCCTCGCGCTCGACTATTTCGGCCGCACCGCAGGTGGCGACCCGGAAAAGCGCGCACCGGAATTCGGTGAAATGCCGAACCTGCTGCCCCACCTGCTCGCCCTCACCCCGGACGGCCTGGACGCCGACCTCACCGCCGGCATCGACCGGCTGCGCGCGACCGGCGCGCCCGAGGTGGTCGCACTCGGCTTCTGCTTCGGCGGCCGGCAGGCGTTCCGCGCCGCCGCACCCCGCTTCGGCCTGGCCGGCGCGGTCGGCTTCTACGGCTACCCGGACGCCATCAACGGCTCGCCCGGCCCCACCCAGCTCGCCGCCGGGCTGACCGCGCCGATCCTCGCCCTCTGGGGCGGCGCCGACGAGTCGATCCCGCCCGCGACGGTCGCCGCCTTCGACGCCGCACTCACCGCCGCGGGGTGCCCGCACATCTTCATGAATTACCCGCAGGCTCCGCACAACTTTTTCGAACTCGGCGCTGTCGAACACTCCGACGCGGCCAGGGACGCCTGGCAGCGACTGCTCGACTTCCTGGCCGGTCCCGGCCGGCCCCGGCCGGTCTGACCCCCGGTCACCAGTGCCGCGCACCACATCTCGGGGAGGAACCCGCATGACCGACCACACCCGCGCGACGCGGCGGCTCGGCTCCGCCGCCGCCGTCCTCGCGCTCGCCGCCGGCCTCGCCGTCGCCGCACCGGCGTCCCGGGCCCGGGCCGAGACCTCCAGCCAGTTCGAGATCGTGAACCTCGCCACCCGGCAGTGCCTGGAGGTCGCCGACTGGCGGACCGACGACGGCGCCCCGGTCCGCCAGTGGCCGTGCACCGGCGGCGACAACCAGAAGTGGGTCTGGACCGACAACGACGAGCTGGTCAACGTCCACAGCGGCAAGTGCCTGGAGATCCCCGCCTACAGCACCACCCCGGGCACCCAGGCCGGCCAGTGGCACCGCAACGGCGGGCGGAACCAGGTCTGGAGCGACGCGGGCCGCCTGCACAGCGGCCTGCGCACCATCGCCAACGTCAACAGCGGCCTCCTGCTGGACGTCGCCGGCGCCTCCACCGCGCCCGGCACACCCGTGATCCAGTGGGAGCCCAACCACGGCGACAACCAGACCTGGTTCTACTCGCCGTGGCCCACCGGCCCGCACAACTGACCGTGCGCCACCACGCCTCGCCCCCGCACCGCGCATCCGAGGAGGATCCATGCCCGCACCCCGCGGCGTCATCGGACGTCTGGGCTCCACCGCCACCGCCCTCGCCGCCGCCGCGGCCCTGGCGGTCGTGGTGACGCCGGGCCAGGCGCAGGCCGCGACATCGATCGCGTTCGAGATCGGCAACGCGGCCACCGGCAAATGCCTGGAGGTCGCCGACTGGCGCACGGACAACGGCGCCCCGGTCCGCCAGTGGAGCTGCACCGGCGGAGACAACCAGAAATGGGTCCGGACCGACCGCCACGAACTGGTCAACGTCCACAGCGGCAAGTGCCTGGAGATCCCCGCCTACAGCATCAAGTGGGGCGCTCAGGCCGGCCAGTGGACGTGCGACGACGGGCTGAACCAGTCCTGGTCGGAGACCCTCGTGCACCACAGCGGGATCCACACCCTGAACAACGGCTACAGCGGCCTCGTCCTGGACCTCTACGGCTTCGACGGGACCGACGGCGCGGCGATCACCCAGTGGGGGCGCAACGGCGGTCTCAACCAGGCCTGGTTCTACTCCCCGTGGCCGTCCGACCCGATCGGCTGACCTCCCCGCGCGACCGCGGCTCCCGACCCACCCCGTACCCCATCACACCCCTCAGGAAGAGTCCATGACCTTACGAACCGTCCTCGGCCGACGACTCGGTTCGGCCGCCGTCGGCCTCGTGGCGATCGCCGGCCTCGCGCTCGCGGCGCCCGCCGCCTCGGCCGGGACCGCCGACGACGAACCGGTCGAGATCAGGAGCGGCGCCTACGGGAGCGGGACGAACACGTGCCTGGAGGTCGCCGACTGGCGAACCGACGACGGCGCCCCGGTCCGGATCTGGCAGTGCACCGGCGGCGACAACCAGAAATGGACGCTGACCGGCCACGGCTGGGTGAACCTGCACAGCGGCAAGTGCCTGGACGTGCCGGGCTTCAGCACCGTCTGGGGCACCCGGGTCGACCAGTGGACCTGCGACGGCGGCGACAACCAGATGTGGACCGACCCGATGCTCGGACACACCGGCCAGGCCCGCTGGATCGTCAATCACCACAGTGGTCTCTATCTGGATGTCTACGGCGGCGGCACCGCCAACGGCACCCCGGTGATCCAGTGGGAGCGCAAAACGGCCTCCCCCAACCAGATCTGGAGCTACAACCCGTACACACCGATCTTCGGGATGGCATAGACCGCCCAGGTGCCCCCGGCGCACCCGGCCGGAGGCACCGGTTACGCTCGGGCGGTGCCCGCACCCGCACCGCCCGTGCCACCGATGACACCCGTCCCACCGCCCGCCGCCGCGCCGCGCTCGCCGTGGCCGCGGTTCGCCCTGCTGCTGGTGATCCTCGGCGCGGCGGCCGGCTCCCTGCTGCTGTGGAGCCCGACGTCCCTGCTCTCCGGCGGGCTGCCCGCCGGGGTGCCCGGGTACTGGCTGGCCCCGGTGTTCGTCGGCGTCTACGCGGTGGGGACGCTGGCCTTCGTACCGCGGCCGGCGCTGAACGCGGCCGCCGGGCTGCTGCTCGGCATCCAGCAGGGCGTGCTGCTGGCCGTCCTCGGGACGGCGCTCGGCGCGGCGGCGGCGTTCGCGCTGGGCCGGCTGCTCGGGCGGGACGCGCTCCGCCCGTACCTGCGCGGGCGGATGCTCGGCGCGCTGGACCGCCGGTTCACCGAGCAGGGGTTCCGCAGCGTCCTGCTGCTGCGCCTGCTGCCCGGACTGCCGTTCCAGGCCGGCAACTTCGGCGCGGCCTTCTCCGGCGTGCGGTTCCTGCCGTTCCTGACCGCCACCGCGATCGGCGTGGTGCCGACCACGGCGGTGTACGTCACGGCGGCGGCCAGCGCGGGCGAGCCGGGCTCGGCGGCGTTCCTGGTGTCGGCCGGGACGATCGCGGCACTCGGCCTGGTGAGCCTGGTCTCGCTCTGGCGGGCCGCCGTCCGCCGGCGGTCCGCGGCGGCGTAGCGGACCACGGCGGCGCGGCGGTCCGCCCGGGCGCCGGCCGGGACGTCAACAACAGGCGCCTACCGACCGGCTATTCGGTCGCTTCGGCCGCACGGTTGCGCCAGGATGAGCGCCATGACGACCACCACCCCACGGGTCGAGCCCCCGTTCGCGGCCGACGAGACGGCCATGCTGACCGCCTGGCTCGACTTCCACCGCGCCACTCTCGCCGTCAAGTGCGAGGGCCTGACCAGCGAGCAGCTGCGGCTGCGCTCGGTCCCGCCGTCCGGCCTCTCGCTGCTCGGCCTGGTCCGGCACATGGCCGAGGTCGAACGCCACTGGTTCCAGGGCACCCTGCTCGGCGCCGATACCGCCACCGGCCACTACTGGACGGCGGAGGACCCGGACGGCGACTTCGACCACGTCGACACCGCGGACGCCGAGGCGGACTTCGCCACCTGGCGGGCCGAGATCGCGGCCGCCCGGCAGGCCTGCGAGGGGCTGCCGCTGGAGACCGTCGGCAAGCTCCCGCGCCACGGCCAGGAGGTCACACTCCGCTGGATCCTGGTCCACATGATCGAGGAGTACGCCCGGCACAACGGACACGCCGATCTGCTCCGCGAACTGGTGGACGGTGTCACCGGGGAATGAAATCGTTCCCGCATTGTTGACAGAAGGTCAATTAGGTGGCGCCCCCGACCGATATGGTCTATGCGCGCAACCGCGCACCGTACACCAGCGTCCCCTCTGTTGCCCGGGTTCGCCCGGGTTTCCGGCGCGGCACGACTCGTACGGGGGTCGCGAGCGGGCACGGGACCGGTGATCAGTGCGATACTCGGACAGTTCCGGCGAGTGGATGACGTGTCAGAAGGCACGCGCACCCGAGGGGACGCGTACGGGACGAGACGAGGGAGGCGCGGCATGGGAGCACTTCGCGACGAGCACCACAACGGGTGGCTGATGCCCTCCGGGAACTACCCGGCCGCGGTGTACGACGACGAGTGGGTCGAGCAGGAGACGGTGCCGTCCTCCCCCGCCCCCACGAAGATCGTCTCCCTGCGGCCGACCGGCTTCGACGCCGCCAGGGCGGTCGGGGAGCACATCCGGGCCTGCACCCCGGTCGTGATGGACCTCACCGAGATGGACGACGCCGAGGCCAAGCGGATGGTCGACTTCGCGTCGGGGCTGATCTTCGGCACCCGCGGCGGGATCGAGCGGATCGCCCGCCGGGTGTTCCTGCTCACCCCGTCGGACGTCGAGGTCATGGTGATCGACCGGCCGCTGGACGACACCGGGTTCTACAACCAGAGCTGACGCCCGAGGGTCCGCGACCGGGGACGGCAATCGCCGTCCCCGGTTTTTTGCTGCCCTCACCCAGGCCGCACCCCGACCCAGGGGCCTCATCTGAGGCACAGAAGAAACGAATGAGACATCAATGTCTCATCTGACCTACACTTGCCCCATGGCCACCGATCGCGACACCGTCCTCGAAGCCGCCGTCGGCGTGCTCTCCCGCCGCCCGACCGCCCACCTGGACGAGATCGCGCGCGCCGCCGGCATCAGCCGCGCCACCCTGCACCGGCTGTTCCCCGGCCGGGAGGCGCTGACCCGCGAGGTCGGCCTGCTCGGCCTGCGGAAGTTCGGCGCCGCGCTGGACACCGCCGCCGTCGAGGACGGCGACGCGCACGCCGCGCTGCGCCGCCTGGTCGACGCGATCGTCCCGGACGCCGCGCTCTGCGCCTTCCTCACCGGTGAGAACCAGCTCTACGACGACGACAGCGTCAACGAACTCTGGGAGTCCCAGATCGCCCGGCTGCACGCGCTCTTCCTCCGCGGCCAGCAGCAGGGCGTGTTCCGCGTCGAGCTCTCCGCCGGCTGGCTCAGCGAGGCCTTCTTCGACCTGGTGGCCGGCGTCGGCTGGGCCGTCCAGGACGGCCGGCTCGCCCCCCGCGACGGCGCGTTCTCGCTCGCCGAGCTCTTCCTCGGCGGCGCGCTGAGAACCCGTCCCACCGACTCCTGACCACGCACCTCGGACCGGAAACCGGAAACCGATACCCCATGAGCAGCACCGTCCACGCCCACCCCCGCCAGCGCTGGACCGGCCTCGCCGTCCTCGTCCTGGCCGTCACCCTGGTCGCCGTCGACGCGACCGTCCTCTCCCTCGCCATCCCGTCGATCAGCGAGACGCTGCGCCCCAGCGGCACCCAGCTGCTCTGGATCGGCGACGTCTACTCCTTCGTGCTGGCCGGCCTGCTGGTCAGCATGGGCTCGCTGAGCGACCGGATCGGGCGCAAGAAGCTGCTGCTCGCGGGCTCCGCCGCGTTCGGCGCCGCCTCGCTGCTGGCCGCCTACGCGCCCGGCCCCGGCTGGCTGATCCTGGCCCGCGCGCTGCTCGGCGTGGCCGGGGCGACGATCATGCCCTCCACCCTGTCGCTGATCCGCGGCCTCTTCCCCGACGACCGCGAGCGGGCCACCGCCATCGGCATCTGGGGTGCGGCCGCCACCGCCGGCGCCGCGCTCGGCCCGGTGGTCGGCGGGGTGCTGCTGGAGCACTTCTGGTGGGGCTCGGTGTTCCTGCTGAACATCCCCGTGGTCGTCCTGCTGCTGGTGCTCGGCGGCCGGCTGCTGCCCGAGTCGAAGGACCCGAAGCCGGGCCGCTGGGACGTGCTGAGCGTCGCGCTCTCGCTGGCCGGGGTGATCGGCGTGGTCTACGCGATCAAGGAGGCCGCCGCGCACGGTGTGGTCCGCTGGGACGTCCCCGTCACCGCCGTACTGGGCGCCGCCGCGCTGACCGTCTTCGTCCGCCGTCAGCTGCGCCTGGACACCCCGCTGCTGGACGTCCGGCTCTTCGCCGACCGCCGCTTCACCGCCGCCGTGCTGGCCTCGCTCACCGCGCTGGTCGGGCTCTCCGGTGTGGTCTTCGTGACCTCGCAGTACCTGCAGCTGGTGCGCGGCTACGAGCCGCTGAAGGCGGGCCTGGCCGAGCTTCCGGCCTTCGCCGGCGCGGTGGTCGGCGGGCTGCTGACCGCCCGGCTGGCCCGGCGCACCGGCGCCCGGACGGCGCTCACCCTCGGTCTGCTGGCGATGGGCACCGGCATCGGCCTGCTCGGCTGGGTACAGCAGGACACCACCTACCTGCTGCTGGCCGCCGCCTTCCTGATCGTCGGCACCGCCGAGGGCGTGGTCTACACGCTCGGCGCCGACCTGGTGCTGGGCGCCGCGCCCGCCGAGAAGGCCGGCGCCGCGTCGGCGGTCTCCGAGACGGCGTACGAGCTGGGCACCGCGCTGGGCATCGCCCTGGTCGGCTCGGTGGTCGCCTCGCTCTACACGGGCGGGCTGGCCGTCCCGGCCGGGACGGACCCGGAGGCGGCCGCCCGGGCGGGCGAGTCGCTGGGCGGCGCGGTGGAAGCCGCGCACGGTCTGCCGCAGACCCTGGCCGAGCCGCTGCTGGCGAGCGCCCGGGACTCCTTCGTGCACGGCATGAACACCGCCGCGCTGCTGGCCGGCGCCCTGCTGCTGGCCGCCTCGGCGCTGGCCTGGCGGCTGCTGCGCGGGGTCGACCGGCCGACGGCCGGCGGGCAGGTCAGTGAGCAGGTCAGTGAGCAGACCGGGCCGCGGAGCACGGCGCACGCGAAGACCCGCGGCTGAGCGGCGAGGGCCTGTCCGGCAACCCCTAGGAGGTCCCGAACGGCAGCTCCAGCTCCGCCCAGACCACCTTGCCGTCCCTGGTCAGCCGGGTGCCCCAGCGCTGGGCCAGCTCGCTGACCAGGAACATGCCGCGCCCGCCCTCGTCGTGCTCCGCGAACGGGCGCAGCTGGGGCGCCGGACCGCCCGTGTCGGCGACCTCGACGGTGAGCACCCGGTCGCGGAAGAGGCGCAGCCGGCGCGGGGCGTCGGCGTGCAGCAGGGCGTTCGTGACCAGCTCGCTGACCAGCAGCTCGGCGTAGTCGGCGAGCGCGGTCAGGCCCCAGGCGGCGAGGGTGGCGCGGGTGAACCGGCGGGCCTTGCCGGGCAGCCGGCCGCCGCCGCTGAGCGGGAGGGTGGCGACCCGGTCGGCGGGCAGCGGCAGCACCCGGGCCATGATCATCGCGATGTCGTCGTCGGTGCCGTCGGTGACCAGGGCGCCGAGGACGGCGTCGCAGCTCTCCTCCAGGGTGCGGCCCGGCCCGGAGAGGGTGCGGGCGAGCCGGTCGATGCCCTTGTCGATGTCCTGGCCGCGCCGTTCGACCAGGCCGTCGGTGTAGAGGGCGACCATGCCGCCCTCGGGGAGGGTGAACTCGGTGCTCTCGAAGGCCACGCCGCCGACGCCGAGCGGGACCCCGGGCGGGACGTCCACCGTGTCGGCGGTGCCGTCGGGGGCGACCCGGACCGGGGGCAGATGGCCGGCCGAGGCGATCTGCACGGTGCGTTCCAGCGGGTCGTAGACCGCGCAGATACAGGTGGCGAACTGGCTCTCGCCGATGCCGGAGGCCGTCTCGTCGAGGCGGGTGAGGACCTGCTCGGGCGGCATGTCCAGGGTGGCCAGGGTACGGGCGACGGTCCGCAGCTGGCCCATCGTGGCGGCGGCCCGGATGCCGTGGCCCATCACGTCGCCGACCACCAGGGCGACCCGGCCGCAGGAGAGCGGGACGACGTCGAACCAGTCGCCGCCGACCTCGCTGACCACGCTGCTCGGCAGGTAGCGGTAGGCGATCTCCAGGCCGAGGGTCCGGTGGATCTCCTGCGGCAGCAGGCTGCGCTGGAGGGTGAGCGCGGTCTCGCGCTCACGCCGGTAGAGCCGGGCGTTGTCGATGGCGAGGGCGGTGCGGGCGACGAGTTCCTCGGCGAGGGCGACGTCGGCGGCGGTGAACGGCTCGGAGTTGCGCATGCGGATGAACTCGGAGCCGCCGAGGACCATGCCCCGGGCGGTGAGCGGCACCATCAGGTACGAGTGGATGCCCGCCTCGATGCCGGGGGCGACCCGTTCCTCGGTGGCGACCAGGCCGCGCAGCACCTCCTCGTCCACCTGGGCGCGCAGCAGCGGGCGGCCGCTGCGCAGGCACTGGGTGTAGTTGCGGTCGGGGGCGTACTCGGAGACCTCGCCGACGGTGTCGACGGCGTGGGCGAGGCCGGACTCGTAGGACTCGCCGACGGCGACGGCGCGCAGCTGGACCGAGCGGTCGGCCGGGATGGCGGCGGGCTCGGCGCCGCGCAGGACGGGCTCCAGCAGGTCCACGGTGGCGAAGTCGGCGAAGCGCGGGACGACGGCCTCGATCAGTTCCTCGGCGGTGCGCTGGAGGTCGAGGGTGGTGCCGATCCGGGCGGTGGCCTCGGCGATGGTGGCGAGGCGTTCCTGCGCGCGGGCGGCGCGGGCCTCGGCCTGGAAGCGTTCGGAGACGTCGATGATGGAGGAGCAGACCCCGAAGACCCGGCCGGTGGAGTCCTCCAGCCGGAAGTAGGAGGCGGACCAGGCCCGGTCGCGCTGCGGGTCGCCGGGGACGCGGCCGTGCGAGCGGGCGTCGACCACCGGCCTGCCGGTGCTGAGCACCTGTCTCATGATCTGTTCGATCTCGGCGCTGTTGATGCCGGGCAGGACGGCGCCTATCCGGCGGCCGAGATGCTCGGCGACGGACCTGCCGTTCATCCGGGCGAGGGCCTCGTTGAGGCGGACGTAGCGCAGCTCGGTGTCGTAGACGGCCATGCCGATCGGGGACTGCCCGAAGATGCCGTCCAGGACGGCGAGGTCGGCCTCGATCTGGTGCAGGGCCCGGGTGTCGGAGGCGGTGGCGAGCATCAGCAGGGTGCCGCCGGGGCCGGCGATCGGGTAGGTGCGGAACTCCAGCTGGAGCAGGCGGCCGTCGCGGTGGCGGACCGGGAAGACGCCGGACCAGCCGGTGCCGCTCATGATCCGGTCGAACAGGGCGAGCATCTCGGGGCGGTCGGTGTCGTCGCCCAGCAGCCGGGCGGCGTAGCTGCCGACGGCCTCCTCGGCGGTGTAGCCGAGCAGGGTCTCGGCGTCCTCGCTCCAGTGCAGGATCAGTCCGTCGTCCTGGAGCAGCGCGGTGGCGAGCGGGACCAGCCGGTGGCCGTCGAGGCGTGTGGGGGCACCGCCCGGTGCGGGGCCGGCGGCGTTGGTCGCGTCCCACTCGTGTCCGTGCATGATGAGGCAGCACCCCGGTTCGGCTCGTTCCCGGCCGGGGGCGGTCCATGCGGTCCCGTACCGACCGGGGTTCTTCTCCAGACTGCACGGACATCGGCCCCCCGGCGACCCCTTGGTCAGGGGCCGGCCGGACGGGCCGGGGTGTACGGGCGTCATGGGCGTACCGGGCGCAGCGTACCCTCCAGAACGCCCGCCCACTGCCGGATCACCCCGGATCGTCTGGCGCGGTCGTCGGTGAGCAGGTTGGCCAGGCCGAGACCGCGGGCGAGGTCGAGGGTGGCCTGCACGGATTCCCGGACGCCGGGGACGGTCTCGTCGGCGTCCAGGAACTCGACGGCGGCGCGGTGGGCCTCGCGGCCGACGTGACCCTCCAGGGCGATGATCCGCTCACGCAGCGGTTCCTCGGTGGCGGCGGCGGTCCACAGGTGCAGGGCGGCCCGGAACAGCGGGCCGGTGTAGAGGCGGACGATCATGTCGACGACGGCCTCGGTGCGGGCCGGGCCGGCGGCCGGCAGCCGGTCCGCGTGGGCGCGGACGGCGGCCAGCCGCTCGGCGGTGACATGCTCGACGGCCGCCGTGAAGAGGTCCTCCCGGGTCGGGAAGTGGTGCTGGGCCGCGCCGCGCGAGACTCCGGCGCGTTCGGCGACCACGGTGACGGTGGAGCCGTGCCAGCCGAGTTCGGCGAGGCAGTCCACGGCCGCGGAGAGCAGCCGCTGCCGGGTGGCGCGGCTGCGGTCCTGCTGGGGTGTGCGGGCGTGGGGTGTGCGGGCGGCGGCGGGCCGGGCGGCCGGGCGGGTGGTCATCGGCGGTGGCGGTCCCCTCGTGGTGCGGTGCGGGCCGGGTGTGCGGTGGCGCGGCGGGCCCGGGGGTCCGTGCCCCTGCCCGCGCCGGTGGCACGGTGCTCCGGTGCGGGCGGGGTCGATCCTCGCAGACGGGCCGGTGGCCGCCGCGGCCGGTCAGCGGGCGGCCTCCCGGGCCCGCAGCTCGCGGCGGAGGATCTTGCCGGCCGCCGACTTGGGGACGGTGTCCAGGAACTCGACCACGCGCACCTTCTTGTAGGGGGCGACCCGGCCGGCCACGAAGGCGGTGACCTCCTGCTCGGTGAGCGTGCTGCCGGGGGCGCGGACCACGAAGGCCTTGGGGCACTCGGTGCCGTCGGCGTCCGGCACCCCGATCACGGCGGCGTCGGCGATCTGCGGATGGGTGAGCAGCAGGGCCTCCAGCTCGGCGGGGGCGACCTGGTAGCCCTTGTACTTGATCAGCTCCTTGACCCGGTCGACGACGTGGAGGTAGCCGCGGTCGTCCACGTAGCCGATGTCGCCGGTGTGCAGCCAGCCGTCGGCGTCGACGGTGGCGGCGGTGTCGGAGGGACGGCCGAAGTACCCCTTCATCACCTGCGGGCCGCGGATCAGCAGCTCCCCCGGCTCGCCGGGGCCG
The DNA here is from genome assembly GCF_044755565.1 of Kitasatospora sp. NPDC092286. Classification (NCBI taxonomy): domain Bacteria; kingdom Bacillati; phylum Actinomycetota; class Actinomycetes; order Kitasatosporales; family Streptomycetaceae; genus Kitasatospora; species Kitasatospora sp. NPDC092286. Next base: position 147,168 of record NZ_JBIVRD010000020.1, read on the forward strand.
AGGTCGGCGCCGGTGCCGTCCAGCGCGGCGACCCGCAGCTCGGTGGAGGGCACCATCCGGCCGACCGATCCCGGCGAGGGGTCGCGTTCGTCGGGCGAGACGATGTGGGAGACCGGTGACAGCTCGGTCATGCCGTAGCCCTGGAGGAGGTGCGGCAGGCCGAGCCGCTTGGCGCAGGCGTCGGCGAGTTCGTTGTCCAGCGGGGCGGCCGCGCAGAGCAGGTACCGCACCGAGGAGAGGTCGAAGCGGTCGACCATCGGGTGCTTGGCGAGGGCGATCGCGATCGGCGGGGCCACGATCAGGGCCTGGACGCGCTGTTCCTCGATGGTGCGGCAGAACTGCTCCAGCTCGAAGCGGGGCAGCACGACGACGGTGGCGCCGCAGCGCAGCGGCTGGTTGAGCAGCGCGGCGAGGCCGTAGATGTGGAAGAAGGGGAGGACGGCGAGGGTCCGCTCGCCGACCGCGGGCCGGTAGAGGGCGTCGGTCTGGGCGAGGTTGGTGGCGATCGAGCGGTGGGTGAGCATCACGCCCTTGGGCAGGCCGGTGGTGCCGCTGGAGTAGGGCAGGACGGCGATGTCGGTGCCCGGGTCGATGGCGACCTCGGGTGCGGGGCCGGTGGTGGCGAGCAGGTCGGCCAGCGAGCGGTGACCCTCGGCGCCGTCCAGGACGATGATCTCGGCGAGCGGGCGGCCGTCGGCGGCCAGCATCCGCGCGGTCTGCCGGGCGACGGACAAGAAGGGCGAGACGGTGACCAGCCAGCGGGCGCCGCTGTCGCGCAGTTGGGAGGCCAGTTCGGTGGGGGTGGCGAGGGAGGAGACGGTGGTCACGGTGGCTCCGGCCCGGGTGGCACCGTAGAAGGCCATCGGGTAACCGATCGTGTTCGGGCTGAACAGTGCCACCACGTCGCCCTTGCGGACGCCCGCGGCGGCCAGCCCGGCGGCGACCCGGCGCACGGCCTCGCCGAGCCGGGCGTGGCTGACCGTCTCCCCCGTGATGCCGTCGATCAGGGCCGGCAGTTCCCCGAAGCGGTCCGCGGCTCCCAGTACCGCGTCGTGGATGGGCAGATCGACGATTCCGACGTCCGGGAACTCACTGCGGAACACCAAGGCGTGCCTCCAGGTGGATGGTTGACGCAGGGGTGGAGGGCCGGCCGGTGGTCCGGTGCGCGGCCGGCCGGCCGGGCGCACGGCATGAAGCCTACGGAGCGTGCGCGCGCCCTACGCCATTGTGACGAACCGCGCGGGCCTCGGCACGTGACGCGCCTGCCCGGGGCCGCCGGCCGCCCCGGTTTTCGGCGGCTTTCCGGCTGCTTTCCGACGGCTTTCGGCGGCTTTCGGCGGCGGGGAGATGACGGTTGGTCAGGAGGGGGGGTCCGGCGGCGCCGGGGCGGGCCCCTCCCGGCCGCGCCGTCCGGCCGTCGTCCCCGCCGTCGCTCGAAGGCGGGCCGTCAGTAGGACTTGGGCAGGCCGAGGGTGTGCTGGGCGACGTAGTTGAGCACCATCTCCCGGCTGACCGGGGCGACCCGGCCGACCCTGGTGGCGGCCAGCAGGGCGCCCAGCCCGTACTCCTGGGTGAGGCCGTTGCCGCCGAGGGTCTGCACCGCCTGGTCGACCGTCCTGGCGGCGGCCTCGCCGGCCGCGTACTTGGCCATGTTGGCGGCCTCACCTGCGGCTTCGTCCTCGCCCTCGTCGTAGAGCAGGCCGGCCTTCTGGGTCATCAGCCGGGCGAGTTCGATCTCCACCGCGCACTGGGCGAGCGGGTGGGCGAGGCCCTGGTGGGCGCCGATCGGGGTGGACCAGACGGTCCGTGTCCTGGCGTACTCGACGGCCCGGCCGAGGGCCTGACGGGCGAGGCCGAGCGAGAAGGCGGCGGTCATGATCCGCTCGGGGTTGAGGCCGGCGAAGAGCTGGAACAGCCCGGCGTCCTCGTCGCCGACCAGGGCCTCGGCGGGGAGCCGCACGTCGTCCAGGAAGACCTGGAACTGCTTTTCGGGAGCGACGAGTTCCATCGGGATCGGACGGTAATCAAACCCGGGCGTGTCGCGCGGGACGACGAACAGGGCGGGCCTGAGCCGGCCGGTCCGCGCGTCCTCGGTGCGGGCGACGAACAGGACGGCGTCGCAGTGGTCGATGCCGGAGACGAACACCTTGCGGCCGGTGAGCAGCCAGTCCTCGCCGTCGCGGCGGGCGACGGTGGAGATGCGGTGGGAGTTGGAGCCGGCGTCCGGTTCGGTGATGCCGAAGGCCATCTTCCGGGTACCGTCGGAGAGTCCGGGCAGCCACTGCCGCTTCTGCGGCTCGGTGCCGTAGCGGGCGATCACCGTGCCGCAGATCGCCGGGGAGACGATCAGCAGCAGCAACGGGCATCCGGCGGTGCCGAGTTCCTCCAGGACGATGGCCAGGTCGGTGATGCCGCCGCCCCCGCCGCCGTACTCGACGGGCAGGTTGACGCCGAGGTAGCCCGCTTTGCCCGCCTCCGCCCAGAGCTCGTCGGGGGCCTGGCCCGCGCGGGCCTTGCCGAGGTAGTACGGCGAGCCGTAGCGGCGGCCGAGATCGGCCACCGCCCGGCGCAGCGCCTCGCGTTCGGGGGTCTCGATCAGTCGGCTGCCGGGGGTGGCGGTGCGCGGTGCGGACATGGGGTGGTCCTTCCGGGCGATGCGGCGTCGGGGAGTTGACGAACGGGGTGGGGCGCGCGGGTGGTGGGCGCGCGGGGGTGGGTGCTCGGGCGCGGGTCTCAGGGGGCCGGCCGCACGACGGCGAGCAGGGTGCCGGGTTCCACCTGCTGGCCCGGGGCGACGCGGAGCTCGGCGAGGGTGCCGTCGGCGGGGGCGGTCACCCGGTGCTCCATCTTCATCGCCTCCAGCCAGAGCAGCGGCTGGCCGGCGGTGACGGTGTCGCCGACGGTGGCGGCGGTGCGGACGACGGTGCCGGGCATCGGGGCGAGGAGGGCGCCCGGGTCGGCCCGGACGGCCGGGTCGGGGAAGCGGTCGACGGCGGTGAGCACGGTGGCGCCGGCCGGGGAGTCGACGTGGACCAGGTCGCCGTAGCGCGCGACGCGGTAGCCGCGCCGGACGCCGCCGGTGTCGAGGACGACCCGGTCGGGGTCGGCGCGGACCAGGACGGTGCCGGGGTGCCCTTCGGCGTCGAGCCCGGTGCGGCCGAACCGGTAGCGCACCTCGTACTCGGTGCCGTCGGCGGCGGTGTAGCGCCTGCTCTGCGGCTGGGAGGGGAGGTTGCGCCACCCGGAGGGCAGCGCGCGGCCGGCCCGGCCGGCGGCGGCGTCGGCCAGCGCGGCGGCGAGGACGGCCGTCGGATCGGCCCCGGGGGCGGCGGTGAGCGCCACCGTGTGTTCGGCGAGGAAGGCGGTGTGCACCCGGCCGGCCAGGAAGCCGGGGTGGCGCAGCGCAGCGCCGAGCAGGTCCCGGTTGGTGGCCGGGCCGTGGATCCGGGCACGGGTGAGCGCGTCGGCGAGGCGGCGGGCGGCGGCGGCCCGGGTGGGCGCCCAGGCGATGACCTTGGCGAGCAGCGGGTCGTAGTGGACGCCGATGCTGCTGCCGGGCTCGACGCCGGAGTCCAGGCGCAGGCCGGTGTCGCCGGGCGCGGTGGTGAACTCGGCGGTGACGCCGGGGATGTCGAGGAGGTGCAGGGTGCCGGTCCGGGGCTGCCAGTCGTGGGCCGGGTCCTCCGCATAGAGGCGGGCCTCGATGGCGTGGCCGCGCGGGGCGGGCGGGTGCGGGGCGGGCAGCGGTTCGCCCTCGGCGACGCGCAGTTGGAGGGCGACCAGGTCGAGTCCGGTGACGCACTCGGTGACGGGGTGCTCGACCTGGAGGCGGGTGTTCATCTCCAGGAAGTGGAACCGGCCGTCGGGGGCGAGCAGGAACTCGGCGGTGCCGGCCCCGGTGTAGCCGATGGCCCGGGCGGCGGTGACGGCGGCGGCGTGCAGGGCGGCGCGCGTCGCGTCGTCGAGCCCGGGGGCCGGGGTCTCCTCGATCACCTTCTGGTGGCGCCGCTGGAGCGAGCAGTCGCGTTCGCCGACGGCCCAGACGGTGCCGTGGGCGTCGGCGAGCAGCTGGACCTCGACGTGCCGGCCGGTGGGCAGATAGCGTTCGCAGAACACCTCGTCGGAGCCGAAGCTCTTCGCCGCCTCGGCGCGGGCGGCGGCGAGCGCCGGCGCCAGCTCGTCCAGCCGGCGGACCACCCGCATCCCTCGTCCGCCGCCGCCGGCCGCGGCCTTGACCAGCAGCGGGAGGTCGGCCTCGGTGGGCGCGGCGAGCGCGTCGAGGACGGGCACCCCGGCGGCGGCCATCAGGCGTTTGGCGGCGGTCTTGGAGCCCATCGCGGCGATCGCGGCCGGGGGCGGCCCGACCCAGGTGAGGCCGGCGCCGACGACGGCCCGGGCGAACTCCGCGTCCTCGGAGAGGAAGCCGTAGCCGGGGTGCACGGCGTCGGCTCCGGCCGCGAGGGCGGCCGCGACGAGCAGGTCCCCGCGCAGATAGGTGTCGGCGGGCGCGGCGCCGGGGAGGCGGACGGCGGTGTCGGCCTCGCGGGTGTGCGGGGCGTCGGCGTCCGGGTCGGCGAACACCGCGGTGGTGGCGATCCCGAGGTGGCGGCAGGTCCGCAGGACGCGGCGGGCGATCTCGCCCCGGTTGGCGACCAGCAGGTGGGTGATCAGCACGGTGGAACCCCTCACATCCGGAAGACGCCGTAGCCGCGCGCGCCTTCGACGGGCGCGTTGTGGATCGCGGAGAGGCAGAGGCCGAGCACCGTCCGGGTGTCGCGCGGGTCGATCACCCCGTCGTCGTAGAGCCGGCCGGAGAGGAAGACCGGCAGCGACTCCGCCTCGATCTGCTGCTCGACCATCGCCCGGACCGCGGCGTCCGCGTCCTCGTCGTAGGGCCGGCCCTTGGCGGCGGCCGACTGCCGGGCGACGATCGACAGCACGCCGGCTAGCTGCTGCGGGCCCATCACCGCGGACTTGGCGCTCGGCCAGGAGAACAGGAAGCGCGGCTCGTAGGCGCGGCCGCACATGCCGTAGTGGCCGGCCCCGTAGGAGGCGCCCATCAGCACGGAGAGGTGCGGCACCCGGGAGTTGGCGACGGCGTTGATCATCATCGCGCCGTGCTTGATGATGCCGCCCTGCTCGTAGTCCCTGCCGACCATGTAGCCGGTGGTGTTGTGCAGGAAGAGCAGCGGGATGTCGCGCTGGTTGGCGAGCTGGATGAACTGCGCGGCCTTCTGCGACTCCTGACTGAACAGCACGCCCTGCGCGTTGGCCAGGATGCCGACCGCGTAGCCGAACAGCCGGGCCCAGCCGGTGACGAGGCTGGTGCCGTAGAGCGGCTTGAACTCGTCGAAGTCCGAACCGTCGACGATCCGGGCGATCACCTCGCGCGGATCGAAGGGCACCTTGAGGTCGCCGGGGACGATGCCGAGCAGTTCGTCCTCGTCGTACGCCGGCGGCGGGGCGGACGGGTCCGGGTCGGGGCCGGGCTTGCGATGGTTCAGCCGGGCGACGATCCGGCGGGCGAGGCGCAGCGCGTCCGGCTCGTCCACCGCGAAGTGGTCGGCGAGGCCGGAGGTGCGGGCGTGCATCTCGGCGCCGCCGAGCGACTCGTCGTCGGACTCCTCGCCGGTGGCCATCCGCACCAGCGGCGGGCCGCCGAGGAAGACCTTGGCGCGTTCCTTCACCAGCACGGTGTGGTCGGACATCCCCGGCACATAGGCACCGCCGGCCGTGGAGTTGCCGAACACGACGGCGACGGTGGGGATTCCGGTGGCGGAGAGCCGGGTGAGGTCGCGGAAGAGCGCGCCGCCGGGGATGAAGATCTCCTTCTGGCTGGGCAGGTCGGCGCCGCCGGACTCGACCAGGTTGACCAGCGGGAGGCGGTTGGTGAGGGCGATCTCGTTGGCGCGCAGGGCCTTGCGCAGGGTCCAGGGGTTGCTGGCGCCGCCGCGCACGGTCGGGTCGTTGGCGGTGATGACGCACTCGACGCCCTCGACCACGCCGACGCCGGTGACCAGTGCGGCGCCCACCGGGTGGTCGCTGCCCCAGGCGGCGAGCGGGGAGAGTTCCAGGAACGGCGCGTCCCGGTCGGTCAGCAGCTCGATCCGTTCGCGCGGCAGCAGCTTGCCGCGGGCGCGGTGCCGTTCGACGTACCGGGGGCCGCCGCCGGCCAGCGCCTTGGCGTGTTCGGCGGCGAGGTCGGCGAGTTTGCCGAGCATCGCGGCGCGGTGCCCGGTGTGCTCGGCGCCGGCCGGGTCCACGCGGGTGGGCAGGACGGTCACAGCAGCGCCTCCGGGATGTCGAGGTGGCGGGAGCGCAGCCACTCCCCCAGGGCCTTGGCCTGCGGGTCGAACCGCGCCTGCGCGGCGACGCCCTCGCCGAGCAGGCCGGTGACGGTGAAGTTGAGCGCGCGCAGGTTGGGCAGCAGATGCCGGGTGACGGGCAGGCCGGCGGTCTCGGGGAGGAGTTCGCGCAGGCGGCGAACGGTGAGGGTGTGGGCGAGCCAGCGCCAGCCGGCCTCGTCGCGGGCCCAGACGCCGACGTTGGCGTCGCCGCCCTTGTCCCCGCTGCGGGCCCCGGCCACCAGGCCGAGCGGGGCCCGCCTGGTCGGGCCGTACCAGGGGGGCGGGTCGGACGGGGTGTCGTCCGGCGGGTTTTCGTCCGACGGGGTGTCGTCCGGCGGGGATTCGTCCGACGGGGATTCGTCCGGGCGGGTGACGGGCGCGGGCGGAATGGTGATCCGGCGGCCGTCGGCCAGGACGGCGGTGTGCTCGACCGCCGTCGCGGCGACCGGCACGGCCGTGAACACCCCGTACGGCGAGCCCGGCCCGGGCGGGGCGGTGAGGTGGAAGCCGGGGTAACCGGCCAGTCCCAACTCGACGGTGGCCCTGCCGAGTTCGCGGCCGACCTTGGCCGGGTCACGGTCCCGGGCGGTGAGCCGCAGCAGCGCGGAGGCGGTCTCCTCGGTGGCGGCGTCGGGATGGTCGGTGCGGGCGAGGGTCCAGCGCAGTTCGGCCGGGCGGTCCTGCGGCGGCAGGGCGTCCGCCAACTGCCGCCGCACCAGGGCGGCCTTGGCCTCGATGTCCAGCCCGGTGAGGACGAACACCACCTCGTTGCGGTGGCCGCCGAGCCGGTTCAGTCCCGCCTTGAGCGTCGGGGGCGGCGGCTCGCCGCACACCCCGTCGATCCGGACCCGGTCCGGACCGTCCTGGCGGAGCCGGACGGTGTCCAGCCGGGCGGTGACGTCCGGGCCGGGGTAGCGCGCCCCGGCCGTCTCGTAGAGGAGTTGGGCGGTGACGGTGCCGGTGGTGACGGCACCGCCGGTGCCCGGGTGCTTGGTGATGACGCTGGAGCCGTCGGCGTGCAGCTCGGCGATCGGAAAGCCGGGCCGGGTGACATCGTGCTCCCGGAAGAACGCGTAGTTGCCGCCGGTCGCCTGTGCCCCGCACTCCAGCACATGTCCGGCGACGACGGCCCCGGCGAGTGCGTCCAAGTCGCCCGGTTCCCAGCCGAAGTGGGCGATCGCCGGGCCGGCGACCAGCGCCGCGTCGGTGACCCGCCCGGTGACCACCAGCTCGGCACCGGCCTTCAGGCAGGCGGCGATACCGAACCCGCCGAGGTAGGCATTGGCGGCCAGCAGGCCCTCCGGGAGCCCGAGTTCGGCCCGGCGCGGCAGCAGGTCGTCCCCCTCGACATGGGCGACGGCGACGTCGATTCCCTGACGCTGCGCCAGTTCGCGCAGCGCGGAGGCCAGTCGGGCCGGATTGAGCCCGCCCGCGTTGACCACGATCCGGACCCCGCGCTCGCGCGCCAGGCCGAGGCACTCCTCCATCTGCCGCAGGAAGGTCCTGGCGTAGCCGAGCGACGGATCCTTCAGCCGGTCGCGGGCCAGGATGAGCATGGTCAGCTCGGCCAGATAGTCACCGGTCAGGACGTCCAGCGGCCCGCCGGTGAGCATCTCCCGGACGGCCGCGAAGCGGTCGCCGTAGAAGCCCGAGGCATTGCCGATCCGCAGTACCGCCCGCGATCGCACGAACGAGCCCCCTCTACCGGTGACTTGACGGATGCCGTCGGGCAGCAGCGTGGCACCGGCCGGAGGAAAAAGCAATCACGCCTGCTTGTTTTCCGGCGGAACGCACCGCGGCGACGGTGGTGGTTGCTGTGACCGGAACCGATAGGTGGCGGTTGGAACCGCCAACTGACGCCTCCCCGCTCCCGCTACGTTGAGTGACTGAGCCGTGACACGCTAGTTGGAACCTGGTCACGGGAGTTGGAACCAGTGCGGCTGGCGCCGACTAGGCTCACCTCCATGTCCGAGCCAGCCCCT
>NZ_JBIVRD010000021.1:0-76505 GCF_044755565.1 Kitasatospora sp. NPDC092286
CAAGACGCTCGGCTGGAATACCCCAGCCGAGCGTCTACGTGATCTACTCACCACCTAAAACCAAGTGGTGTTGCGACGACCCCTTGAACCCAAGCTCCCGGGGGCCTTTCCGTTCAACGGGCCGACTGGGTCAGCCGGATGCCGGATCAGCCGCTGAACTCGTCCTGGCTCTTGTGCGCCTGCTCCAGCAGCGTCCGCACGCCGGCCAGCTCGGACTCCAGCTTGGCGACCTTGCTCGCGTTGCCGGCCGCGCGGGCCTTGTCCAGATCGGCCTGGATCTTGTCGGCCTTCGCCTGGAAGAGGCCGACCATGCCGGCGGCGCGGGCCTTGGCCTCCGGGTTGGAGCGCTTCCACTCGGCGTCCTCGGCCTCGCGGATCGCCCGCTCGACCGCGTTCAGCCGGCCGTCCAGCTTCGGACGGGCGTCGCGCGGCACGTGCCCGATCGCCTCCCAGCGCTCGTTGACGTCGCGCAGCGCGGCCTTCGCGGCCTTCAGGTCGGTGATCGGCAGGATCGCCTCGGCCTCGGCCGCCAGCGCCTCCTTGAGCTTCTGGTTGCCGACCTGCTCGGCGTCCCGCTCGCTGAACACCGCGGAACGGGCCTGGAAGAAGACGTCCTGGGCGCCGCGGAACCGCGCCCACAGCTCGTCCTCGATGTCCCGCTGGGCGCGCCCGGCGGCCTTCCAGCGCGCCATCAGGTCGCGGTACTGGGCCGCCGTCTCGCCCCACTCGGTCGACGAGGAGAGCGCCTCGGCCTCCGTGACCAGACGCTCCTTGACGGCCCTGGCCTGGTCGCGCTCGGCGTCCAGGGTCGCGAAGTGCGCCTTGCGGTGCTTGGAGAAGACCGAGCGGGCGTGCGAGAAGCGGTGCCACAGCTCGTCGTCACTCTTGCGGTCCAGCCGGGGCAGGCCCTTCCAGGTGTCCACCAGCGCGCGGAGCCGGTCCCCGGCCTCCCGCCACTGGGTGGACTCGGCGAGCTGCTCGGCCTCCGAGACCAGGGCCTCCTTGGCGGCGCGGGTCTCGTCCTGCGCCTTGGCGCGGGCGGCCTTGCGCTCCTCACGACGGCTCTCGATCTCACCGGCGAGCGTGTCCAGCCGCTTGGCCAGCGACTCCAGGTCACCGACCGCGTGCGCCTCGACGACCTGCGACCGCAGGTGCTCCAGCGCGGCCTGGGCGTCCTTCGCGGCTAGGTCGGTGGTGCGCACCCGCTTCTCCAGCAGGCCGATCTCCACCTCGATGCCCTGGTACTTGCGCTCGAAGTAGGCGAGAGCCTCCTCGGGCGAGCCGGCCTGCCAGGAACCCACGACACGTTCGCCGTCGGCTGTCCTGACGTAGACCGTGCCCTGCTCGTCGACACGGCCCCACGGGTCGCTGCTCATAGCGCGTCCTCCACATGACGTCGCGCCCGCGCCGGGGCGGTACGCGTCCGTCGTCCACAGTTGATGTGCGGCGGACCGATGAGTCCGCCGTCCCGTCCGCCGTGCTCTGCTGCCGAGGGTGACGGCCGGCGGGTCTGGGCACCCTACACAACGCCAACATAGGCGACCAGGCCCGGTGCTGTCCGCATCCGGGCCGGGCGATTTCGGGCCCGGGCCGCGCCGACGCCCCTCGCGGGCGGTGGCGACGCGGCCCCGGCGTGGATCAACCCTTCGCGACGGTGACCGAGTTGAAGGTGACGTCGGCCATCGGGTGGCCGTCCGTACCGCCTTCCAGGGTGCCCGCGGCGGCGATCTTCTCGACCACGTCCAGACCGCCGGTGATCTTGCCGAAGGGGGTGTAGCTCGGCGGCAGCTGGGTGTCCTTGTAGACCAGGAAGAACTGGCTGCCGTTGGTGCCGGGGCCGGAGTTGGCCATCGCCACCGTGCCCGCCGGGTAGGTCGCGCCGGTCAGGTTCTCGTCGGCGAACTTGTAGCCGGGGCCGCCCGTGCCGCCGGGGACGGTCGCGCTGGCGGTCGGGTCGCCGCACTGCAGCACGAAGATGCCGCCCGTGGTCAGCCGGTGGCACTTGGTGTGGTCGAAGTACTGCTCGCCGGTCAGGAAGGCGAAGGAGTTCACCGTGTGCGGCGCCTTGGCCGCGTCCAGCGCGATCGTCACCTTGCCGCAGTTGCTGTCCAGCGTCGCGGTGTACGAGGCGGCCGTGTCGACCGTCATGGCCGGCTCGGCCTGCCACTGCTTGCCGTTCGGCGCGCCCGGCGCCGGGTCGGCGCAGCCCTCGACCGGCTTGCGGGTCGGCGTGGTGGGCTCGTCGGTCGCGGTGGGCGCGGCCTGCGCGGTCGGAGCGGAGTCCTTCTTGTCGTCCGAGTCGAAGGCGCCGGTGCCGACCAGCGCGCCACCGCCCGCCAGCACGACCACGGCCAGCGACGCGCCGAGGATCGTGTTGCGGCGCTTGCGCGCGGCGTGGGCCTCGGCCCGTCGCTGCGCCTGGCGCTCGTACTTCTCGCGGGCGAGCTGCCGCCGCCGCTGTTCGCTGGTGACCACCGGCCGTGTCTCCTACATATGCGCTGGGGGGTCCCCCGCCCGATGGCGGGCGGGGAGGGAGTGGGTACGAATGCTGAAGCGGATCATCGCATCCATCGGCGGCCAAGTGTAGGTACCACGGCTGTAAGAACGCGGTGAACCCGTCATGATGAAGTGAACCTGTCACCCCCTGTCTGGTTCGCAACCGGACCCGGACCGCCGGTAGGCTGCGTTACATCGTGTAGCTGCCACTGTCGACCGAATCATGAAGGACTCGCGTGTTCATCGCCGGATTCCCCGCTGGAGCCTGGGGCACCAACTGCTACCTGGTCGCACCGGCGCCCGGCGAGGAGTGCGTCATCGTCGACCCCGGCCACCAGGCCGCCGCCGGCGTCGACGAGCTGATCCGCGAGCACGGGCTGAAGCCCGTCGCGGTCGTCCTCACCCACGGGCACATCGACCACGTCGCCTCCGTGGTCCCGGTCTGCGGCGCCCGCGGCGTCCCGGCCTGGATCCACCCCGAGGACCGCTACATGATGGCCGACCCGGAGAAGGCGCTCGGCCGCTCGCTCGGCACCCAGCTGATGGGCGAGCTCACCGTCGGCGAACCCGACGACGTACGCGAGCTCACCGACGGCAGCGTGCTGGAGCTCGCCGGTCTGAAGCTCACCGTCGACCACGCGCCCGGCCATACCAAGGGGTCGGTGACGTTCCGGACGCCCGGCGCCGAGGACCTGCCTCCGGTGCTCTTCTCGGGCGACCTGCTCTTCGCCGGCTCCATCGGGCGCACGGACCTCCCGGGCGGAGACAGCGAGGCGATCATGCGGTCGCTGGCCCGGGTGTGCCTGCCCCTCGACGATGCCACCGTGGTCCTGTCCGGCCACGGCTCCCAGACCACCATCGGCCGCGAGCGCGCCACCAACCCCTACCTCAGGCAGGCGGCGGGAGCGCTCGGCGCTCCGGCCTTCCCGCGACGAGGAATGTGACGGAAGAGAAGTTGAGCACCTTCACCGCCCCCAAGGGCACCTACGACCTGCTGCCTCCCAGCTCCGCGACCTTCCTGGCGATCCGCGAGAGCCTCTCCGCGCCGCTGCGCCGGGCCGGCTACGGCTACATCGAGACCCCGGTCTTCGAGGACGTCAAGCTGTTCTCCCGCGGTGTCGGCGAGTCCACGGACATCGTCACCAAGGAGATGTTCTCGCTCACCAAGCGCGGCAAGGAAGACCTCGCGCTGCGCCCCGAGGGCACCGCCTCGGTGGTCCGCGCGGCGCTCCAGGCCAACCTGCACAAGCTGGGCAACCTCCCGGTCAAGCTCTGGTACTCCGGTTCCTTCTACCGCTACGAGCGTCCGCAGGCCGGCCGCTACCGCCAGTTCGCCCAGGTCGGCGCCGAGGCGATCGGCGCCGAGGACCCGGCGCTGGACGCCGAGCTGATCATCCTGGCCGACGACGCCTTCCGCTCGCTGGGCCTGAGCGACTACTCGCTGCTGATCAACAGCCTCGGGGACAAGCAGTGCCGGCCGGTCTACCGCGCCGCCCTGGTCGAGTTCCTGGACGGCCTGGACCTCGACGAGGAGACCCGCCGCCGCGCCGGGATCAACCCGCTGCGCGTCCTCGACGACAAGCGCGAGTCCGTCCAGGCCCAGCTGACCGACGCCCCCAAGCTGCGCGACTACCTCTGCGAGGAGTGCAAGGCGTACGACGAGAAGGTGCGCGAGCTGCTCACCGCGGCCGGCGTGGCCTTCGTCGACGACCCCAAGCTGGTCCGCGGGCTGGACTACTACACCCGCACCACCTTCGAGTTCGTGCACAACGGTCTCGGCTCGCAGTCCGCGATCGGCGGCGGCGGCCGCTACGACGGCCTCTCCGAGATGCTCGGCGGCCCGGCGCTGCCCTCGGTCGGCTGGGGCCTCGGCGTGGACCGCACCTACCTGGCGATGGAGGCGGAGGGCATCGCCCTCGACCTGCCCGCCACCACCTCGGTCTACGCCGTCGCGCTCAGCGACGAGGCCAAGAACGTCCTCTTCGCCAAGGTGGTCGAGCTGCGCCGGACCGGCGTCGCCACCGACCTCGCCTTCGGCGTCAAGGGCATCAAGAACGCCATGAAGTCCGCCGACCGTTCCGGCGCCCGCTTCGCGGTGCTGGCCGGTGACCGGGACCTCGCCGAAGGCGTCGTCCAGCTCAAGGACCTGACCACCGGCGAGCAGAACCCCGTCGCCCTCGACGCACTCGTCACCACCCTGAAGGAGAAGCAGCTGTGATCCGCACGCACGACGCGGGCACGCTCCGCCCGGAGCACGCAGGCACCACCGTCACCCTGGCCGGCTGGGTCGCCCGCCGCCGAGACCACGGCGGCGTGGCCTTCATCGACCTGCGCGACGCCTCCGGCACCGTGCAGATCGTGGTCCGCGACCTGGACTCGGTGCACGGCCTGCGCGCCGAGTACTGCGTCAAGGTCGTCGGTGACGTCCGGGTGCGCCCCGAGGGCAACGAGAACCCGGACATCCCGACCGGCGCGGTCGAGGTCGTGGTCAGCGAGATCGAGGTGCTCTCCGAGGCCGCCCCGCTGCCCTTCCCGGTCGCCGAGTACGAGCCCGGCACGGTCAACGAGGAGGTCCGGCTGCGCTACCGCTACCTGGACCTGCGCCGTGAGGGCCCGGCCAAGGGCCTGCGGCTGCGCTCCAAGGTCAACAACATCATCCGCCGGGTGATGGAGGAGAACGACTACCTCGACATCGAGACGCCGTACCTCACCCGCTCCACCCCCGAGGGCGCCCGCGACTTCCTCGTCCCGGTCCGCCTGCAGCCCGGCCACTGGTACGCGCTGCCGCAGTCGCCCCAGCTGTTCAAGCAGCTGCTGATGGTGGCCGGTATGGAGCGCTACTACCAGATCGCGCGCTGCTTCCGCGACGAGGACTTCCGCGCCGACCGCCAGCCGGAGTTCACCCAGCTCGACATCGAGGCCTCCTTCGTCGACCAGGAGGACATCCTGGCCCTCGGCGAGAAGATCGTCGGCTCGATCTGGCGCGAGGTGCACGGCTACGAGATCCCGAACCCGCTGCCCCGGATGACCTACGCGGACGCCATGTCCCGCTACGGCTCCGACAAGCCGGACGTCCGCTTCGGACAGGAACTCACCGACCTCACCGAGTACTTCAAGGGCACCGCGTTCCGCGTCTTCCAGGCCCCGTACGTCGGTGCCGTGGTCATGCCCGGCGGCGCCTCGCAGCCCCGCAAGGCGCTCGACGCCTGGCAGGACTGGGCCAAGGCGCGCGGCGCCAGGGGCCTCGCCTACGTGGTCATCGACGCCGAGACCGGCGAGCTGCGCGGCCCGGTCGCCAAGAACCTCTCCGAGGAGCACCTGGCCGGCCTGGCCGCCGCCGCGGGTGCCAAGAACGGCGACGCGATCTTCTTCGCGGCCGGCAAGCAGCGCCCCTCGCAGGAGCTGCTCGGCGCCGCCCGCCTGGAGATCGGCCGCCGCTGCCGGCTGATCGACGAGTCCGCGTGGGCCTTCCTCTGGGTCGTCGACTTCCCGATGTTCGAGCCGATCGAGGACGACAAGGGCGAGTTCCAGGGCTGGCACGCGGTGCACCACCCGTTCACCGCCCCGACCGCCGAGTCGCTCGCCACCTTCGACACCGACCCGGGTACGGCCCTCTCCAACGCCTACGACCTGGTCCTCAACGGCTCGGAGCTGGGCGGCGGTTCGATCCGTATCCACCAGCGCGACGTGCAGAAGCGGGCGTTCGACGCGATCGGCCTCTCCGAGGAGGAGGCCGCCTCGCAGTTCGGCTTCCTGCTCGACGCCTTCAACTACGGCCCGCCGCCGCACGGCGGTGTGGCCTTCGGCCTCGACCGGATCGTCACGCTGCTCGGCGGGTACGACACCATCCGCGACGTCATCGCCTTCCCGAAGACGTCCACCGGTGGTGACCCGCTGACCGGCGCCCCGACCCCGATCACCCCGGCCCAGCGCCGGGAGGCCGGTGTGGACGCCCAGCCGAAGGTCCGCGAGGACGCCAAGTCCGAGGCCCAGCCCAAGGCCTGACCCTTGATCGGCTAACCTTTCACGGCCCCGGACGGTTCACCTACCGTCCGGGGCCGGTCCACAATGGCGTGCGACACAGAGAGGGTTCCCCCATGAAGGTCAGTACCAGGATCGAGTGTCCCGACGACGCACCCGCCACCAGACGGGTCCACATGGCCGCGTTCCCCGGCCCCGACGAGGCGGACCTGGTGGACGCGCTGCGCCGCGATCCCGCCTGGCTGCCCGGGCTGTCGGTGGTCGCGGTGGACGAGTCCGGCCTGGTGGTCGGCCACGCCCTGCTCACCCGGCTGCCGGTCGGTGACGGCAAGGGCCTGGCGCTCGCGCCCGTCGCGGTCGCCCCCGAGTGGCAGCGCAAGGGCGTCGGCGAACTCGTCGTCCGGGCCGCGCTGTCCGCCGCCGAGGACGCGGGCGAGAAGCTCGTCATCGTTCTCGGAGACCCGGACTACTACGGCCGGTTCGGGTTCACCCCGGCCCAACGGCACGAGGTCACCGGCCCGTTCGAGGTGCCGGACATCTACTTCCAGGCGCTCGCCCTGCCCGCCTACGACGGCGCCCCGCGCGGGCTCTGCCGCTACCCCGAGCCCTTCGAAGCCGTCTAGTCCTGCTGGAGTACTAAGGCGTGTCGGCGCCGGAGCCGACGGTGGTCCGGCAACTGCGCACGAACGCGGCCATCGCGGGCGTCGGTTCCCGGTCCTTCGGCCAGTAGAGCCCGACCTGGCTCGGGCTCAACCCCCGCACCGGCCGGTACGCGACATCCTCCCGCGCCGCCAGCCTGCTCATCGTCTCCGGGGCGAAACCGACGCCCTGGCCGCACACCACCGCGGCCAGCCACTCGTCGGTGTTGCGTGCCACCGCGCCGATCCGCACCGGCCGCCCGCCCCGCTCCCGGACCGCCAGCCAGTAGTCGCGCCAGTGGCCGGCCTCGTGCGGGATCGCCACGAAGGGCTCGTCCAGCAGCTCCTCGAAGTCGATCACCGCACGCCCGGCCAGCCGGTGCCCGGCCGGCAGCGCCAGACAGCGCGGCTCCTTGCCGAGCAGTGCGACGCTGTACTGCTCGGAGAGCGACGGCGGCCCGTGCCAGAGCGTGAGGTCGATCTCGCCGGTGGCCAGGCCGGACGTCGGGTCGAGCCAGTTGTTCTGCCGCAACTCCACCTGCCAGCCGGGCATCCGCCGGGTGAAGTCCGCCACCGTGCGGCGGGTCATCAGGTTGATGATCCCGCCCTCGAAGCCCACCCGCAGGGTCGAGCCCTGCTCGGCCGCCGCCGCCCTGGTGGCGCGCAGCGCGTCCTCCCAGCCCGCCAGCACGGTCCCGGCGTACTCGGCCAGCGCCCGCCCGGCCGACGTGGGCGCCATGCCGCGGCGGGAGCGTTCGAACAGCTCCACCCCGAGCAGTACCTCCAGCTGGCGGATCTGCTTGGTGAGGGTCGGCTGCGAGACGAACAGCCGGGCCGCCGCGGCCGTCAGCTGCCCCTCCTCGCAGACCGCGGTGAAGCCGCGCAGCAGTCGGGTGTCCACATCCATGCCCCAAGGTTATGGAACGGGATATTGGACCGGTCCGGCAGGTCTGGGCCAAGGTGATCACCCGGCCCTCGGGCCGGTCCACGGGGGAGCCCGGCAGCGGCGGTTCAGGGGGCCGCCGCTGCCGCGCCGACCGGACAGGACCTGCGGGAGCGGCGCATTGCGCCTACGGTGAGTGCTCATCAGCACGCTCCCCGGTCTTCGGCCGGCAGATGTCCCGCGACGGAGGTACCCAGGTGGCCAAGGTCCAGCATGAGCGGTCCGCCCAGCCGGAGCGGCTGGCGAAGAAGCCGTACGAGCGGGAGCTGCTGCGGCTGCAGAACGAGCTGGTGAAGCTCCAGGAGTGGGTGCGCGCCGAGGGCGCCCGGCTGGTGGTCGTGTTCGAGGGGCGGGACGCGGCGGGCAAGGGCGGCGCGATCAAGCGGGTGACCGAGTACCTGAACCCGCGCATCGCCCGGGTCGCCGCCCTGCCCACCCCCACCGAACGCCAGCGCACCCAGTGGTACTTCCAGCGGTACGTCGAGCAGCTGCCGGCCGCCGGGGAGATCGTCCTGTTCGACCGCAGCTGGTACAACCGGGCCGGCGTCGAGAAGGTGATGGGCTTCTGCACCGACGAGGAGTACTGGCAGTTCCTGCACCAGTGCCCGACCTTCGAGCGGATGCTGATCGAGTCGGGCGTGCTGCTGCGCAAGTACTGGTTCTCGGTCAGCGACACCGAGCAGCAGCGGCGCTTCCGGGACCGTCTGGAGGACCCGATGCGGCGCTGGAAGCTCTCGCCGATGGACGTCGAGTCGATCACCCACTGGGAGGACTACTCGCGGGCCAAGGACGAGATGTTCGTCTACACCGACACCCCCGAGTCGCCCTGGAACGTGGTGGAGAGCGACGACAAGCGGCGGGCCCGGATCAACATGATCGCCCACCTGCTCTCCAGCGTCCCGTACCACGAGGTCACCCCGCCGAAGATCGACCTGCCGCCCCGCCCGGCCCCCCGCGGCTACCAGCGGCCCCCGCGCGACCTGCAGAAGTACGTGCCGGACCATGCGGCCAGGCTGGAGTAGCGGCCCTGTCGGTGGGCTCGCATAGGCTTCCGGTGTGGACGAACCGGACCTCTTCACCGCCGCCGCCGAGGAACGCCAGGCCAAGGAGCCGGGGCGGGCCCCGCTCGCCGTGCGGATGCGACCGCGCACCCTGGACGAGGTGGCCGGGCAGCGGCAGCTGCTGAAGCCCGGCTCACCGCTGCGCCGGCTGGTGTCGGGCTCGCGCGGCCCGGCGGCGACCAGTTCGGTGATCCTCTGGGGGCCGCCCGGCACCGGGAAGACCACGCTGGCGCATGTGATCAGCCAGGCCGTCGAGGGCCGTTTCGTCGAGCTGTCCGCGATCACCGCCGGGGTCAAGGAGGTCCGGGCGGTGATCGACGGCGCCCGCCGCGCGGTCGGTATGAGCGGCCGGGAGACGGTGCTCTTCCTGGACGAGATCCACCGGTTCTCCAAGGCCCAGCAGGACTCGCTGCTGCCCGCCGTGGAGAACCGCTGGGTCACGCTGATCGCCGCGACCACCGAGAACCCGTACTTCTCGGTGATCTCCCCGCTGCTGTCGCGCTCGCTGCTGCTCACGCTGGAGTCGCTGACCGACGACGACATCCGGGCGCTGCTGCGCCGGGCGGTGGCCGACGAGCGCGGTCTGGAGGGCTCGCTGGAGCTCTCCGAGGAGGCGGAGGACCACCTGGTGCGGCTGGCCGGCGGGGACGCCCGGCGGGCGCTCACCACGCTGGAGGCGGCGGCCGGCGCGGCGCTGGAGAAGGGGGAGGCGAGCATCACGCTGGCCACCACCGAGACCGCCGTCAACCACGCCGCGGTCCGGTACGACAAGGACGGCGACCAGCACTACGACGTGGCCAGCGCGCTGATCAAGTCGATCCGGGGCAGTGACGTGGACGCCACCCTGCACTACCTGGCCCGGATGATCGAGGCGGGGGAGGATCCGCGGTTCATCGCCCGGCGGCTGATGATCTCGGCCAGCGAGGACGTCGGCCTGGCCGATCCGACGGCGCTGACCACGGCCGTGGCGGCGGCCCAGGCGGTGGCGCTGATCGGCTTCCCGGAGGCGCGGATCATCCTCTCCCAGGCGGCGATCGCGCTGGCGCTGGCACCCAAGTCGAACGCCGCGTACCTGGCGATCGACGCGGCGCTGGCGGACGTCCGGCAGGGGCTGGCGGGCGCGGTGCCACCGCACCTGCGGGACGCGCACTACGGCGGCGCGGGCAAGCTCGGGCACGGTCAGGGCTACCAGTACCCGCACGACCTGCCGGAGGGCATCGCGGCGCAGCAGTACGCGCCGGACGCGGTGCACGGCAAGGCGTACTACCGGCCGACCCGGCACGGCGGGGAGGCCCGGTACGCGGACATCGTGGAGTGGACCAGGGGGCGACTGAAGGGCGAGTGAGCGGCGGGTATACTCGTGCGGAGTGCCATGTCCCGGGACGGCGGCAGGGGAGACCTTGCTGACCGGCCGCACCAGCGGGGCACTGGCCGTAGACCCCCTCGCGGGGTCTTGAGGAGCGTTGCGCACCGTTTCGGTGTCGCGTGCAGCCCACCAACCCCGGTTCGGTGGGCCGCTCGTGCGCAAGCACATCCGTGCCCGGCTCCGGAGAGCGGCTGACCACACCACCCGCGGGTGGAGCGGTTTTTCTCCGGGTCGCGAGGAGCGACCTCCGTCAACACCTGGTGAAGCCGTATTCATAAGCAAGGAAGGTTTGGTTCATGGCGAACCAGAAGCGTCCCAAGGTCAAGATCGCGCGTGCGCTCGGCGTGCCGCTGACCCCGAAGTCCGTCAAGTACTTCGAGGCCCGCCCGTACCCGCCCGGCCAGCACGGCCGTGGTCGCAAGCAGAACTCGGACTACAAGGTCCGTCTGCTCGAGAAGCAGCGTCTGCGCGCCCAGTACGACCTGAGCGAGAAGCAGATGGCGCGCGCGTTCGACCGCGCGAAGAAGGCCGAGGGCAAGACCGGTGAGGCGCTCGTCGCCGAGCTGGAGACCCGTCTGGACTCCCTGGTGCTGCGTTCGGGCATTGCCCGCACCATCTACCAGGCCCGCCAGATGGTCGTCCACGGCCACATCGAGGTCAACGGCGGCAAGGTCAACAAGCCGTCGTACCAGATGAAGCCGGGCTTCGTCGTGACCGTTCGCGAGCGCAGCAAGGAGAAGGTCCCGTTCCAGGTCGCCCGTGAGGGTGGCTACGCGGGCGAGGGCCAGACCCCGAAGTACCTCGAGGTCAACCTGAAGGCCCTGGCCTTCCGCCTGGACCGTGCGCCGCAGCGCAAGGAGGTCCCGGTGATCTGTGACGAGCAGCTGGTGGTCGAGTACTACTCGCGCTGACCCGCGGGCGGTGCACCCCGGTGTACCCCAGCGAGCCCCCGTCGCCTCTCGAGGCGGCGGGGGCTCGCCCCTTTTCACGGCTCTGCCGTCACAGCTCCCCGCCGGCCATCGCGGCGGCCAGCCGCAGGTGCGGGCGGGCCTCCTCGGCGCGGCCCTGGCGCTCCAGGGTGCGGCCGAGCATCAGCCGGGCGTAGTCCTCGGCGGGGTCGGCGTCCAGGACGCGGCGCAGTTCGGCTTCGGCCCGGGACAGCTGGGCGGAGTGGTAGTAGCTGCGGGCCAGCAGCAGCCGGACGGAGAGGTTGGCCGGCTCCTGGGCCAGGACCGCCTCCAGGAGGCGGGCGGCGTCGGAGTACGCCTTGGAGTCGAAGGAGAACTTCGCCATGCGGTACTCGTCGGCGGCGCTGTAGGTGGCCACGGTCGCTCCTTTCGGTGCCGGTCGATGCCCTTCGGCGTCCTCCGCGCCTGGGGCTTCACCGGTTTCTCGCGGTGGTGCTGCCCCCTCCAGCAATGGACAATCTTCAACTATTCCATCGGTCGTTCGCCGGGCCGTCCGCCCGGCCGGTCCTCCGCGTCACCGTGGCCGCCGAGCGCCCGGCGGACCGCCGCGTCCAGGCCGAGCCGGGCGCCGCGGCCGAAGAAGCCGGCGGACTCCCGCCCGGTCAGCCCGGCCCCGGCCCGCCGTTCGCAGATGCGATGGGGGTCGCCGAAGCCGCGCGAGCCGAAGAACGGCCTGCCCACCGCCCGCCAGATCCGGTGCGCGGCGCCCTGCAGCACCCGGGCCTCGCGCAGGTCGCCCGGCCGGTCCGGACCGGTGGGCTCGGTCTCCAGCAGCGCCAGCACGTCGATCGCCAGCGCGATGCCGGGCAGGTCGTGGAGCCGGTGGCTGAGCCGGACGCTCTCCCTGGCCCGGACGCGGGCCAGCCGTATGTCGCCGTCCAGCCAGTGCGCGTACGCCAGCGCGTAGAGCCCCCACGCGTACGCCCATCGCTCGCCGTGCCGCTCGCACAGCTCGCGGACCCGGCCCAGCCAGAACGCGCCGCCGGGCCGGTCGCCCTGGAACAGCCGGGCCAGGCCCAGCTCGACCATGGCCATCAGGACGGTGCTGTCCAGCTCGCCGATCGCCCGGTAGCGCCGGAGCGCCTCCTCGAACAGCCCGGTGGCCAGGGCCGGTTCGTCGCCGATCAGGGCCGCGCAGCCCTGCCGGTGGAGCGCGTGGGCGAGCGCCCGGTCGTCACCGGTGGCCAGGGCCTGACGGCGGCACTCCTCCAGCACGGGCCGGGCGGAGGCCGGATCGCCCTGGAGGGTGGCCAGGTAGCCGGTCACCCAGAGCGCCTTGGCGCGGGCCTCGGTCGGTTCGGGGGCAAGCGCCAGCGCGCGGTCCAGCCAGCGCCGGCCCTCGCCGGGGTGGCCGCAGCCGGCCCAGTAGAACCAGAGGGCGCCCGCCAGTCGCAGCGCGCTCTGCTCCTCGCCGGGCTCGGCGAGGCAGAACTCCAGCGCCGTACGGAGGTCGGGGTGGGCGGTCCCGGTTCGCTCGGCGGTCTCCGCCTGGTGCGGCCCGGACCACTCGACCTCGCCCCAGGTGGCCACGCCCAGGTACCAGTCGCGGTGGCGGCGGAGCAGCCGGTGCTTCCCGCCGGTGGCGCGCAGCCGGTGCCCGCCGTACTCGCGCAGCGGGTCGGGCAGCCGGAAGCGGGCGCCGAGGGCGCTGCCGCCGCCGGCCCGGCTGCCGGGCGGCGCCCCCACCCGCAGGACGACCGACCTGCCGGCCAGTCCGGCGAGCAGGTCGGCCATCTCGTCCGGCTCGATGCCGTCGCCCGCGCAGACGTACTCGGCGGCCTCCGGATCGAAGTCGCCGGGGAAGACGGACAGCCGGGACAAGAGCAAACGTTCCTGCTGCGTGCAGAGCTCAAGGCGCGGGCCGTGCTCCGGCCGCCGCGCCGTCGTGCCCGGGGACTGGGTTGTCGAGTCGTCGGCCAAGAACTGCTCCCGTGTCCGGGCCCGGACCCTCGCGGTCCGGACGTGCGTCGGGCCGTGCGGGCGACGGTCCGCCCGACAGAACGAGGTGACCGGTCGGTAGGTTACGCGCGGGCTTCGCACACCCGACCGGATCCGCAGGGACGCCCCGGGGCGACAACCCGGTCCGGAAACCGGGCATGGGCGCGATAGGGTTCCCTTTGGAGAACAGCAAGGCGAGGGAGCGCGCAAGGTGTCCGTGGGAGAGCTGGCCGGGTTGCTCGTCGCCGTGTTCTGGGCGGTCCTGGTCACCCTGCTCGCCGTCGTCCTGGTGCGGCTCTCGCGCGTACTGAAGGAGGCCACCGTCCTGGTCTCCGCCGTGACCGAACAGGCCGTGCCGCTGCTGAGCGACGCCGGCGCCGCCGTGCGCAGCGCCAACGAGCAGCTGGAGCGGGTGGACGAGATCACCGCCAATGTGCAGGACGCCGCCGCCAACGCCAACGCGCTCTCCTCCACCGTCGCGGCCACCCTGGGCGGGCCGCTGGTCAAGGTCGCGGCCTTCAGTTACGGCGTCCGCAAGGCCGTCGCCAAGCAGAACGGCACCCTGACGCTGCCCGCCCAGCCGGGCGAGCGCGAGGAGCTGGCCCGGCTGATCCGGGCCGAGGTGCGCGCGGCGACCGCGCCCAAGGGCGGCCTGCTGGCCAGGGTCCGGCGCGTGGTGAGGGGCTGACGGCATGGTGCGACGCATCTTCTGGATGGCGGTCGGCGCCGGCGCCACCGTCTGGGCCATGAACAAGGCCAACGAGGCCGTGCACCGGCTCACCCCGGACAGCCTCTCCGGCACCGCCGCGCGCGGTGCGCTGCACCTGGGCGACGCGGCGAAGCGGTTCGCCCTGGACGTCAAGGCCGGCATGGCCGAGCGTGAGGAGCAGCTGCGCGAGGACCTCGGACTGGACGGCACCGCCGTCGTCGAGCCCCGGCGCCGCCGGGTCCTCAGGGGCGAGCCGCAGTACCGAGCTATCTCGGCGGCGCCCGGCAGCCCGGCCGCCGCCCTGCCTCCGCCCAGCAGTGCCCGCACTGTGTCCAACGGCGCCCGCGCCACCCCAGCCATCGACAACACGTCCCGCCGCGCGCTGCCGCCGCGGGACGGCATCCCGAACCGGAAGGACCACTAATGGAGTCGGCAGAGATCCGCCGCCGCTGGCTGCGCTTCTTCGAGGAGCGCGGCCACACCGTCGTTCCGTCGGCGTCCCTGGTCGCCGACGACCCCACCCTGCTGCTGGTCAACGCCGGCATGGTGCCCTTCAAGCCGTACTTCCTGGGCGAGGTCAAGCCGCAGTTCTCGCGCGCCACCAGCGTGCAGAAGTGCGTGCGCACCCTGGACATCGAGGAGGTCGGCAAGACCACCCGGCACGGCTCGTTCTTCCAGATGTGCGGCAACTTCTCCTTCGGGGACTACTTCAAGGAAGGAGCCATCACGTTCGCCTGGGAGCTGCTCACCTCTCCCGTCGCGGAGGGTGGCTACGGCCTGGAGAAGGAGAAGCTCTGGATCACCGTCTACCAGGACGACGACGAGGCCGAGCAGATCTGGCGGGACGTCATCGGCGTGCCCTCCGAGCGGATCCAGCGCCTCGGCATGAAGGACAACTTCTGGTCGATGGGCGTCCCCGGCCCCTGCGGCCCGTGCTCGGAGATCAACTACGACCGCGGCCCCGCGTACGGCGAGGAGGGCGGCCCGGCCGTCAACGGCGAGCGCTACCTGGAGATCTGGAACCTGGTCTTCATGCAGTACGAGCGCGGCCACGGTGACGGCAAGGACGGCTTCGAGATCCTCGGCGACCTGCCGAGCAAGAACATCGACACCGGCCTCGGCCTGGAGCGCCTCGCCGCCATCCTGCAGGGCGTCGACAACCTCTTCGAGATCGACACCAGCCGGCTGATCCTCGACCGCGCCGCCGAGCTGACCGGCCACACCTACGGTGCCGACCACAAGTCCGACATCTCGCTGCGCGTGGTCACCGACCACATCCGCACCGCGGTCATGCTGGTCGGCGACGGCGTCACCCCCGGCAACGAGGGCCGCGGCTACGTGCTGCGCCGTATCCTGCGCCGCGCCATCCGCAACATGCGCCTGCTGGGCGCCAACGGCGTGGTGGCCAGGGAGCTCACGGACATCACCATCAAGGCGATGGCCCCGCAGTACCCGGAGCTGGAGGCCGAGCGCAAGCGGATCGAGACGGTGGTCGCCGCCGAGGAGACCGCCTTCCTGCAGACCCTGAAGGCCGGCACCAACCTGCTGGACGCCGCGGTCACCGAGACCCGGCAGGCCGGCGGCGCGGTGCTCTCCGGCGAGCAGGCGTTCAAGCTGCACGACACCTACGGCTTCCCGATCGACCTCACCCTGGAGATGGCCGAGGAGCAGGGCCTCCAGGTGGACGAGTCCGGCTTCCGCCGGCTGATGCAGGAGCAGCGGGACCGCGCCAAGGCGGACGCCAAGGCCAAGAAGATGGGCCACGCCGACGTCGCCGCGTACCGCGAGGTCGCCGACAGGTCCGGCGCCAGCGTCTTCACCGGCTACAGCCTCACCGAGGGCGAGGCCACCGTGGTCGGCCTGCTGGTGAACGGCTCCCCGGCGCCGGCCGCGAGCGAGGGCGACGAGGTCGAGATCATCCTCGACCGCACCCCGTTCTACGCCGAGGGCGGCGGCCAGCTCGCCGACCACGGCCGGATCCGGCTGGACTCCGGCGCGGTGGTGGAGATCCGCGACGTGCAGCAGCCCGTCCCGGGCGTGAGCGTGCACTCCGGCGGTGTGCTGTTCGGCGAGGTCGTGCTCGGCGCCTCGGCGTACGCCACCATCGACATCGAGCGCCGCCGGGCGATCGCCCGCGCCCACTCGGCCACCCACCTGACCCACCAGGCGCTGCGTGACGCGCTCGGCCCGACGGCCGCCCAGGCCGGCTCCGAGAACGCCCCCGGCCGCTTCCGCTTCGACTTCGGCTCACCCGCCGCCGTGCCCGGCAGCGTCCTGGTCGACGTCGAGCAGAAGATCAACGACGTGCTCACCCGTGAGCTGGACGTCACCGCCGAGGTCATGACGATGGACCAGGCCCGTAAGGCCGGCGCCATCGCGATGTTCGGCGAGAAGTACGGTGACGAGGTCCGGGTCGTCACCATCGGGGACTTCTCCAAGGAACTCTGCGGTGGCACGCACGTCGGCAACACCGCCCAGCTGGGCCTGGTGAAGCTGCTCGGCGAGTCCTCGATCGGCTCCGGCGTGCGCCGTGTCGAGGCGCTGGTCGGCGTGGACGCGTACAAGTTCCTGGCCCGTGAGCACACGGTCGTCGCCCAGCTGACCGAGCTGGTCAAGGGCCGCCCGGAGGAGCTGCCGGAGAAGATCTCGGGCATGCTCGCCAAGCTCAAGGACGCCGAGAAGGAGATCGAGCGCTTCCGCGCGGAGAAGGTCCTCGCCGCCGCGGCCGGCCTGGCCGACTCGGCCGAGGACGTGCAGGGGATCGCCGTGGTCGCCGCCAAGGTCGCCGACGGCACCGGCGCGGACGAGCTGCGCAAGCTGGTCCTGGACGTGCGCGGCCGGCTCGGCTCGCGCCCGGCCGTGGTCGCCGCGTTCACCGTGGCGAACGATCGCCCGCTGACCGTGATCGCCACCAACGAGGACGCCCGCGGCCGCGGCATCAAGGCCGGTGAGCTGGTCCGGGTCGCGGCCAAGACCCTCGGCGGCGGCGGTGGCGGCAAGGACGACGTCGCCCAGGGCGGCGGCTCCAACCCGGGCGCGGTGGCCGAGGCCATCGCCGCGGTGCGCGGCCTGGTCGCGGAGCGCGCCTCCTGATGGTCGGAGAAGAGCAGGAACGGCCCTTCCGGCGGGGGCGGCGGATCGCCGTCGACGTCGGTGACGCCCGGATCGGGGTCGCGTCCTGCGACCCCGACGGGGTGCTCGCCACACCCGTGGAGACCGTCCCCGCCGGGGTCAAGTCGCAGGCCCGGATCGCCGCCATCGTCGAGGAGTACGAGGCGGTGGAGGTGATCGTCGGCCTTCCGCGCTCGCTCAACGGCAGGGAGGGTCCGGCGGCGGAGAAGGTCCGCGCGTACGCGGTCCGGCTGGCCAACCGGCTCCACCCGGTGCCGGTCCGGCTGGTGGACGAGCGGATGTCGACCGTCACGGCGACCCACGGCCTGCGGGCCTCCGGCGTGAAGGCCAAGAAGGGGCGCTCGGTGGTCGACCAGGCCGCCGCGGTGGTGATCCTGCAGACCGCCCTTGAGTCCGAACGGGTGAGCGGTCGCCCGCCGGGTGAGAGCGTCGAGGCGGTCCACTGACCCCCCTGTTCTAACGTCCCGGAGAGGGGCCCGTGCGGACGCGTCCGCACGGGCCCTCATCCGTTCCGGGACAGCCGAGGGGGCGCCATGACCGATCAGGACTTCACGCCCGGGCTCACGCCCGGCCACCTCGGTGCGCCGGTCCTGGAACCGGAGGGCCGTCCGCCGGGCGCGCCCCGTCCGCAACCCGATGCGCCGGATCCACACCGTTGGCGTAACGGGCTGGCCTGCGGGCTGACCGCGCTCGCCCTGGTGGCCGTCTTCGGCGGGGCCGGGCTGGTCGGGTACACCTGGTGGAAGGGCCAGCAGAATCCGCCGGCCGCCGCCGACTACGCGGGCGCCGGTTCGGGCAGCGTCCAGGTCTCGGTGCCCGAGGGCGCGGGCCTGAGCCAGATCGCCTCCGCCCTGGTGCACAACGGCGTGGTGGCCAGCTCGCTCGCCTTCACCCGGGCGGCGAAGGGCAGCGCGGCCGCCGCCGGGCGGATCCAGCCCGGCACCTACACCCTGCGGCAGCGGATGTCGGCGGCCGCGGCGCTCGCCGTCCTGATCGACCCGGCCAACGCCAACGGCCTGACCATCCCCGAGGGCTGGCGCGGCAACCAGATCTACGCGGCGATCGACAAGAGGCTCGACCTGCCCGACGGCACCACCCAGCGCGCCGCCCAGGAGCAGGCCGCCGAACTGGGCCTGCCGGACTTCACCAAGGGCAGCGTCGAGGGGTATCTGTTCCCCGCGACCTACAGCGTCACCGAGGGCACCACCGCGGTCGACCTGCTGAAACAGATGGTGGAGCGGGCCGGCAAGGAGTTCGCCAGGGACGATGCCGGCGTCGTCGCGCAGAACCTCGGGCAGAGCCTGTACGGGCTGGTGACGATCGCCAGCATGGTCCAGGGCGAGGCCGACAACACCGAGGACATGGCCAAGGTGGCCCGGGTCATCTACAACCGGCTGGCCAAGAACATGCCGCTGCAGCTGGACTCGACGATCAACTACGCGCTCGGCCGGTCGACGCTGAACACCACCGTCACCGACACCAGACTGGACTCCCCGTACAACACCTACCAGCACCCCGGGCTGCCGCCGACGCCGATCTCCAACCCGGGCCGCCAGGCGATCATGGCGGCCGTCGATCCGGCGCAGGGGGACTGGCTGTACTTCGTCACCGTGAAGCCGGGGGACACCCGTTTCACCGACAGCTTCGAGGTGCAGCAGCGCAATGTGGCGGAGTTCAACGCCCTCCAGACGGCGAAGCCGAGCGCTTCGGCGAGCACCTCGGGGAGTGCGCCGGCGGGGACGGGAACCGGTGATCCGAGCGGGGCGTCGCCGGGCGCGCCGGAGGGTGGGGCCGGGGGTGCGGCGGGGCACTGACGGGACGTCTGTCCTGCCGGGGGCCGGTCTGCGGTACGGTAACGTCTCCCTCCAGGCGATGCGCTAGCACGCCGGTTCGAGAACAGCCGGGACGCCGTCCCGGACGGCCGGTCCGATCCTCCGGCCGTCTCCGTCGGTGTAAGGGGATCAATGACCGATCTGGGTCGGGGCTACGGCCCCCAGGGCTCCGAGCCGTGGCACCCCGGGGAGCCGGGGTACGGTGGCCAGCAGCCGGTCCCCGGCCAGCAGGACGGCCAGTGGCAGCAGCATCCCCAGCAGGTTCCGCAGGGCCAGCAGTACGGTGCCGGCCAGCAGGGCCAGCCGCAGCAGGGCTACCCGCAGCAGGCGCAGCAGCAGGGCTACCCGCAGCAGGGTTACCCGGGTGGCGGGCAGCAGCCGCCGCAGCAGTACGGGCAGCAGCCTGTGCAGCAGTTCCAGCAGGGGCAGCCGCAGTACGGGGGCGGCCAGCAGGGGTATCCGCAGCAGCAGGACCAGGGCGGACAGGGCCTCCCCGGCCAGCAGGGGTACCAGGGCCAGCAGCAGGGGTATCCGCAGCAGGGCTATCCGCAGCAGCAGGGGCAGCAGGGTCTGCCCGGCGAGCAGCAGAACTTCCAGGCGTTCCAGCAGCAGGGTGTGCCGCAGGGGCAGTATCCGCAGCAGGGGATGCCCCAGCCCGGCGAGCAGCAGCAGGGCGTACCGCAGCAGGCGATGCCCCAGCAGGGTGTGCAGCCGCCCGTTCAGCAGCAGGTGCCGCAGCAGGGCGGGCAGCCGGGGGCGCCGGAGTCCGACGAGCCGCCGCAGGGCGGGCGGCGGGCGTCCCGGCGACGGGCCGAGCCCGTGGCCGGACCGGGCCCGGACGGTATCGACTGGGAGGCGGAGGCCGCCGCGCTGGAGTCGGGCGCGGCTCCGGCCGAGGCCGTTCCCGAGACCGCCGAGGACGAGTGGGACGGCCACGAAGGCGGTTACCACGAGGACGGCGACGAGGACCGGGACACCTTCCTCGGCGAGGAGGACAGCTCCCGCGAGGCCCAGAAGAAGCGCAAGGAGAAGGGCAAGAAGTCCGGCCGTCGCAACGGCGGGGCCTGCCTGGTGGTCGCCCTGGTGCTGCTCGGCGGTTTCGCCGGCGCCGGCTGGTGGGGCTACGGCTTCTACCAGGACCACTTCGGGCCGCCCCCGGACTTCGCCGGTGAGGGCACCGGCACCGTCCAGGTGGAGATCAAGAAGGGCGCCGTAGGGGCCCAGATGGGCCTCGCGCTGAAGCAGGCCGGCGTGGTCAAGAGTGTCAAGGCCTTCACCAACGCGTGCGAGAAGAACCCGAAGTGCATCTCCATCCAGCCCGGGACGTACTCCCTCCCCCGTGAGATGTCGGGCGAGGCCGCCGTCGCGAACCTGGTGGAGGAGAACGGTGGCGAGAAGCTGATCATCCGGGAGGGGCTGACGGCCGCCGCCACCTACGTCAAGATCGACGACAAGCTGAAGCTGCCCAAGGGCACCACGGCCGACGTCGCCAAGGCCCAGATCGGCAGCCTCGGCCTGCCCCCGTACGCCAACGGCAACATCGAGGGCTTCCTCTGGCCGGCCCGCTACTCGATCTCGGAGGGCATGAAGCCCGAGGACCTGCTCAAGCAGATGGTCAAGAACGCCGTCGACCGCTATGCGGGCCTGGACGCGGAGGCCTCCAAGATCGGTCTCAAGTCCGGCTACGAGGTGGTCATCGAGGCCAGCATCCTCCAGGCCGAGGGCAACAACCCGGAGGACTTCGGCAAGATGGCCAAGACCATCCAGAACCGTCTGGCCAACCAGACCGAGACCCAGCACCGCCTCGGTATGGACACCACGCTGCAGTACTCGCTCGGTCGCAAGGACCTCACCAGGAAGGACATGGACGACGCGTCCAACAAGTACAACACCTACCTCAACGCGGGGCTGCCGCCGACGCCGATCTCCAACCCCGGTGACGACGCCATCAAGGCGGTGCTGAACCCGGCGGACGGCAAGTGGCTGTTCTTCATCGCGATGTCCCCGATCAAGACCCTCTTCTCGGACACCTACAAGGAGCACCTGGCCAACGTGGAGCAGTACTGCACGGCGGCCGGCCAGGGCTTCGACAAGGATCGCGGCCACTGCACCACGAAGTAGTGGCCGCCCCGCCGTACCGCCGTTTCGGAGAACCAACGTGACCAGCAAGCACCGGGCCGCCGTACTGGGCTCGCCGATCGCCCACTCGCTCTCGCCGGACCTGCACCGGGCCGCCTTCGCGGCGCTCGGGCTGGACGGCTGGCGCTACGACCGGTTCGAGGTGGACGAGGCGGGGCTGCCCGCCTTCGTCGCCGGGCTGGACGAGGCCGAGTGGGCGGGCCTGTCGCTCACCATGCCGCTGAAGCGGGCGGTCATCCCGCTGCTCGACGAGGTGAGCGCGACGGCGCGTTCGGTGGAGGCGGTGAACACGGTGGTGTTCACCGCCGACGGGCGGCGGACCGGGGACAACACCGACGTCCCCGGGCTGGTGAACGCGCTGCGCGAGCGGGGGATCACCGAGGTGCCGGGCGCGGCGGTGCTCGGAGCCGGGGCGACGGCCTCCTCGGCGCTGGCGGCGCTCGCCCAGATCTGCACCGGCGAGGTGACGGTGTACGTGCGCAGCGCGGAGCGGGCGCGGGAGGTGGCCGAGCTGGGCGAGCGGCTGGGTGTCGCCGTGCGGACGGCCGACTGGGAGCGCGGCGCCGAGGCGCTGGCGCACCCGCTCACCGTCTCCACCACCCCGGTCGGGGCCACCGACGGGTTCGCCGAGCGGCTGCCGGCGGACCCCGGGGCGCTGTTCGACGTGCTCTACCACCCCTGGCCGACGGCGCTGGCCGCCGCCTGTGCGGAGCGCGGTGCGACGGTGCTGGGCGGTCTGGACCTGCTGGTCCATCAGGCGGTGCTG
Organism: Kitasatospora sp. NPDC092286; assembly: GCF_044755565.1. Classification (NCBI taxonomy): domain Bacteria; kingdom Bacillati; phylum Actinomycetota; class Actinomycetes; order Kitasatosporales; family Streptomycetaceae; genus Kitasatospora; species Kitasatospora sp. NPDC092286. The sequence goes on from NZ_JBIVRD010000021.1 coordinate 21,970, forward strand.
CAGAACGAGCAGTTCACCGGTCGTACGCCGGGCCCGCTGGCGGCCATCCGCGCGGCGGGCGAGGCGGCTCTCGCGGTCCGCTGAGGCGCTTCGGACGGTGGCGCGTTGTGCCGGTCCGGCGTTCGGTGCCCGGTTCACGCGTCGTGTCATCCCGGCATGACGTGCCGGGTCGCGTGGCCGCCGCCCGCGGAGCAGGAGGTCGGGCCCGCCGACTTCCTGCTCCCTTTCCCGCTCTCCTTCCTGTTCCCCGCTGGTCACGCCGTGTCCGCGTCCGCCCGTCGGCCGGGCGCCGTCCGTCACGCGGACTCTGCGCCCGGCTCGGCCCGGGGCATGAAAGGATTCAGGGACAAGGCACGCCCGGGCGGGTCGCGGTAGGTCCGTGACCGGTCCGCTGATGAAGGAGCTCCGTTGGGTACGTTGCGCTGGCTGACGGCGGGGGAGTCGCACGGCCCCGCACTCGTCGCGACGCTGGAGGGCCTGCCGGCCGGTGTGCCGGTCACCACGGCCGTGGTCGCCGACGCGCTGGCGCGCCGCCGGCTCGGCTACGGTCGCGGCGCCCGGATGAAGTTCGAGCAGGACGAGGTGACGTTCCTCGGCGGGGTCCGGCACGGGGAGACCATGGGCAGCCCGGTGGCGGTCATGGTCGGCAACACCGAGTGGCCGAAGTGGGAGCAGGTCATGTCGGCCGACCCGGTCGACCCCGAGGTGCTGGCGGGCCTGGCCCGCAACGAGGCGCTGACCCGCCCGCGGCCCGGCCACGCCGACCTCGCCGGGATGCAGAAGTACTCGCTCGACGAGGCCCGCCCGATCCTGGAGCGCGCCAGCGCCCGTGAGACGGCCGCCCGGGTCGCGCTGGGCGCCGTCGCCCGCGCGTACCTCAAGGAGACCTGCGGCATCGAGATCGTCAGCCACGTCGTGGAGCTGGCCGCGGCCAAGGCCCCGGCCGGGGTGCTGCCGCTGCCCTCGGACGAGGCGCGGCTGGACGCCGACCCGGTGCGCTGCCTGGACGCCGACGCGTCGAAGGCGATGGTCGCGGAGATCGACCAGGCCCACAAGGACGGCGACACCCTCGGCGGTGTGGTCGAGGTGCTGGCGTACGGGGTGCCGGTGGGCCTGGGCTCGCACGTGCACTGGGACCGCCGTCTGGACGCGCGGCTGGCCGCCGCGCTGATGGGCATCCAGGCGATCAAGGGCGTCGAGGTCGGCGACGGCTTCGAGCTGGCTCGCGTCCCCGGCTCGCAGGCGCACGACGAGATCGTGCCGACCGCCGAGGGCGTCAAGCGCACCTCCGGCCGCTCCGGCGGCACCGAGGGCGGCCTGTCCACCGGCGAGCTGCTGCGGGTGCGTGCCGCGATGAAGCCGATCGCGACCGTTCCGCGCGCCCTGCAGACCCTGGACGTGCGGACCGGTGAGCCCGCCAAGGCCCACCACCAGCGTTCCGACGTCTGTGCCGTGCCGGCCGCGGGCATCGTCGCCGAGGCGATGGTCGCCCTGGTGCTGGCCGACGCGGTGAACGAGAAGTTCGGTGGCGACCACGTCTCCGAGACCCGCCGCAACGTGCAGAGCTACCTCGACAACCTGATCGTCCGATGACCGCTGAGCGTCCGGCGGATTCCCCGGTCGTCGTGCTGGTCGGCCCGCCCGGCAGTGGCAAGTCCACGGTCGGGCGGGCGCTCGCCGAGCGCCTCGGCGTCGGCTTCCGGGACACCGACACCGACATCGAGCGGCTGGCCGGCAAGCCCATCCCGGAGATCTTCATCGACGAGGGCGAGCCGCACTTCCGCGAGCTGGAGGCACGCGCCGTGCGCGCCGCCGCCGAGGCCCACGGAGGTGTGCTGGCGCTCGGCGGCGGCGCGGTGATGGCCGAGGCCACCCGCGCGCTGCTGCGCGACCTGCCGGTGGTCTTCCTGGAGGTCCCGCTGGCCGACGCGGTCAAGCGGGTCGGCCTGGACGCCCCCCGTCCGCTGCTGGCCGTCAACCCCCGGGCCCGCTGGCGCGAGCTGATGGACGCCCGCCGCCCCCTCTACCTGGAGGTGGCCACCGCCGTCGTCGACACCGCCGGCCGCACGCCCGAGCAGGTCGTGGCCGCCGTACTGGAAGCACTGGAGCTGAAGACCCCCCATGACTGACATCGTCAGGATTCACGTCGGCGGCAGCGCCGGCCACGACCCGTACGACGTGCTGATCGGGCACCAGCTGCTCGGCGAGCTGGCGCCGCTGATCGGCACCCGGGCCAAGCGGGTCGCGATCATCCACCCGGAGGCGCTGACCAGCACCGCCGACGCCGTTCGCGAGGACCTGCTCGGCGAGGGCTACGAGGCGATCGTCCTCCAGGTGCCCAACGCCGAGGACGCGAAGAGCGCCGAGGTGGCCGCCTACTGCTGGTCGGTGCTCGGCCAGACCGGCTTCACCCGCAGTGACGTCGTGGTCGGCCTCGGTGGCGGCGCCACCACCGACCTGGCCGGCTTCGTCGCCGCCACCTGGCTGCGCGGGGTCCGCTGGATTTCGATGCCCACCACGCTGCTCGGCATGGTCGACGCGGCCGTCGGCGGCAAGACCGGCATCAACATCGCCGAGGGCAAGAACATGGTCGGGGCCTTCCACCCGCCGGTCGGCGTGCTGGCGGACCTCGACACCCTGGAGACGGTGCCGAAGCACGACTACGTCTCCGGCCTCGCCGAGGTCGTCAAGTGCGGCTTCATCGCCGACCCGGCCATCCTCGACCTGATCGAGGCCGACCCGGAGGGCGCCAGGACGCCGGCCGGGCCGCACACCGTCGAGCTGATCCGGCGCGCCATCCAGGTCAAGGCCGACGTGGTCTCCGGGGACCTCAAGGAGTCCGGCCTGCGGGAGATCCTCAACTACGGCCACACCCTCGGCCACGCCATCGAGCGCAACGAGCGGTACAAGTGGCGGCACGGCGCCGCGATCTCCATCGGCATGGTCTTCGCCGCCGAACTCGGCCGCCTGGCCGGACGGCTGGACGACGAGACGGCCGACCGGCACCGGACGGTGCTGGCCTCGGTCGGCCTGCCGCTGAGCTACCGCGCGGATGCCTGGCCGAAGCTGCTGGACGCCATGAAGATCGACAAGAAGTCGCGCGGCGACCTGCTGCGCTTCATCGTCCTGGACGGTCTGGGCAAGACCTCCGTCCTGGAGGGCCCCGACCCCTCCCTGCTGGTCGCCGCCTACGCGGAGGTCTCCTCGTGACCCGGGTGCTGGTGCTCAACGGCCCCAACCTCGGCCGGCTCGGCAGCCGCGAGCCGGACGTCTACGGTGCCACCTCCTACGCCGGGCTGGTCGAGCGCTGCACCGCGCTGGGCAAGGAGTTCGGCTTCGAGGTCGAGGTGCACGAGACCAACTCCGAGCAGCAGATGGTGGAGTGGCTGCACGAGGCGGCCGACGGCCGGGTCCCCGTGGTGATCAACCCGGGCGCCTTCACCCACTACTCGTACGCGATGCGCGACGCCGCCGCCCAGCGGACCGCCCCGCTGATCGAGGTGCACATCTCCAACCCGTACGCACGGGAGACCTTCCGGCACACCTCGGTGATCGCCGCGGTCGCCTCCGGCACCATCGCCGGATTCGGCCTCGGCTCGTACGAGCTGGCCCTGCGGGCCCTCGCCGGACAGCTCACCACGGGCTGACGCCTGGTCAGCGGCCCGGCGGCGGACTGTGCCCGTCGCCGGGCCGCCGTGTAATGTCCCCGCTGAAAGAAGTCGGGAGGTGACCGTGACGCAGTACTCCGGGGGTGGACAGGTCCCCCCGCGTCCCGTCGCTCCGCCGGCCCCGCCGTACCCCGGCACCGCCGCCGCCGGGCCCCTGCCGGCTCCCCAGAACCCGCCCCGGACCGGATCCCGGCCCGGGCCGCCGGACGGGCCGCGGCCCGCCGGGGCGCCCCCGCACGGCGGCCCGCCCACCGTTCCGCAGGGCGCGCCGGTGCCGCCCCCCGCCCCGCCCGCGCCCGCCGCCGCGGCTCCCGCCCCGGCCCCCGCGCGGGCGCCTGGCCCCGCGCCGGTGCCGGCCGGTGCGACCGGGCACTTCCTGCTGCCCTCCGGATCGCCCGTGCAGCTCCCGGCCCACCCGCCGCAGCGGCACGCGCCCGCCGGCCCGATCGCGGTGCTGCTGATCGGCCCGGCCGGCGCCGGCAAGACCACCGTCGCCCGGCACTGGGCCGAGCGGCGCCCCACGCCCACCGCGCACATCAGCCTCGACGACGTCCGCGAGTGGGTGCAGTCCGGCTTCGCCAACCCGCAGTCCGGCTGGAACAACGCCTCCGAGGCGCAGTACCGGCTGGCCCGGCGGACCTGCGGCTTCGCCTGCCGCAACTACCTGGCCAACGGCATCTCCTGCATCATCGACGACGCCGTCTTCCCCGACCGCCCGGCGATCGGGCTCGGCGGCTGGAAGCGGCACATCGGCCCCGGCATGATCCCGGTCGTGCTGCTGCCCAGCCTCGACTCGGTGCTCACCCGCAACGCCCGGCGCAGCGGCAACCGGCGGCTGGGCGACGAGGAGGTGGCCCGGATCCACGGACGGATGGCCGGCTGGTACAACTCCGGGCTGCCGATCATCGACAACTCCCACCTGGACGTCGCCGGCACCGCCGCCGAGCTGGACCGGGTGATCCTGGCCCGGCTGATGGGCATCCCGGTCCGCTGAGGCGCGGGCGGGAGCGGGGGGACGTGACCTGCGGCCCGGCCGGAGTGTCGGTGCCGGCTGCGATGATGGGCCCATCCTGCTGAACCACCCGGGGGAGCTAACGCCCGTGCCGGAAGGCCACATCATCCACCGTCTCGCCGCCGAGAACGCCAAGGCCTTCGGCGGCCGCCCGGTCCGGGTCTCCAGCCCGCAGGGCCGGTTCGCCGACGGCGCCGCACTGATCGACGGCCAACCGCTCGCCGAGGCGCAGGCCGTCGGCAAGCACCTCTTCCTCGGCTTCGAGGAGGGTGCCTGGGTGCACATCCACCTCGGCCTCTACGGCGGATTCACCTTCGGGGAGGGCCCCGCGCCCGAGCCGGTGGGCCTGGTCCGGCTGCGGATGGAGAACGACGACGCCTACGCCGACCTGCGCGGTCCCAACACCTGCGCGCTGATCACCGGGGCCGAGAAGGCCGCCGTCGCGGCCAGGCTCGGGCCCGACCCGCTGCGCGCCGACGCCGACCCGGAGCCGGCCTGGCGGCGGATATCCGCCAGCCGGACGACGGTCGCCGCGCTGCTGATGGATCAGAAGGTGCTGGCCGGCGTTGGCAACGTCTACCGCGCCGAGGTGCTGTTCCGGCTGGGTATCAGCCCGCACCGGGCCGGGCGCGACCTCTCCCGTGCCGAGTGGGACGCGATCTGGGCCGACCTCGTGGCCCTGATGCACGAGGGCGTCGGCGCGGGCCGGATCGACACCGTCCGCCCCGAGCACACGCCCGAGGCGATGGGCCGCCCCCCGCGCGTGGACGACCACGGCGGCGAGGTTTACGTGTACCGCCGTGCCGCCATGCCCTGCCTGGTCTGCGGTACGGAGGTCCGGACGGAGGAGCACGCCGCCCGGAACCTCTTCTGGTGCCCGGCCTGCCAGCAGGTGTAGTCGTCCCGGCCGCCGGGGGAGGGGTGCGGGCGGAACCGACGGCCGGCCGGCCTGCCAGCCCGTAGGCTGGGGCCGGGCCGGTCGGAGGGAGCGGGCAGGTGGAGGGCTACGAGAAGGCCAACACCGTGTCGGGCACGGTGTACGGCAATGTGGTGCAGGGCCGGAACGTCGAGGTGCACGTGCACGGGGCGCGGCCGCCGCTCGGGGCGCCGCAGCAGGTCAGGAAGCCCCGCCGGACCTTCGTCAACCGGGCGAAGGAGCTCGCCGCGCTCACCGCGGCGCTCGGCCATCTCGACGGCTCCCGGCCGGTCGTGATCGCCTTCACCGGCCTCGGCGGCGTCGGGAAGACGGAGCTGGTCGCCCAGTTCGCGGCCGGCCACGCCGAGCACTTCCCGGACGGCCAGCTCTACGCCGACCTCGCCGCCCACCGCCACCTGGGCGGGGTGGACCTCGGCGAGATCCTGGCCGGCTTCCTGCGCGGCTTCGGGCTGGAGCCGCACCAGGTACCGGAGACGCTGCCCGAACGGGCCGCGCTGTTCCGGACGGTCACCGCCGACCGCCGGGTCCTGGTGTTCCTGGACAACGTCGACCACGCCGCCGAGGTCCGCACCCTGCTGCCGTCCACCGGGCTGGTGGTCGTCGCGGGCCGGCGGCGGCTGCCCGGGCTCGCGCTGGACGGCGCCGAGGTGCTGCGGCTCGACCCGCTCAGCACGACGGCCGGCACCGAGCTGGTCCGGGGCTGGCTCGGCCCGGGCCGGGGCACCGACCGGGAGCTGGAGGACCTGGTCGAGCTCTGCGGCGGCCTGCCGCTCGCGCTGAACGCGGTCGGCTCCCAGCTGCTCGACCGCAGTGGGCTCCGGGTGGACCGGGTGGTGGCGGAACTCGCGGACAAGGAGCGGAGATTGGCATCACTCGGCAGTGACGAGGGCGCGATCGGCGACGTCCTGGACGCGGTCTACCTCCGGCTGGCCGGCCACACCCGGGACCTCTACCACCTGATCGGGACCGTCCCGGGTCCGCACGTCTCCGTCGAACTGGCCGAGGCGGTCGGCCTCGAACGGGTGCCGGACGGTCTCGCCGACCTGCTCGCCGCCCACCTGCTGGACGAGGTGGTGGACGACGGCCCGGAGGAGCGCTTCCGCACCCACGACCTCGTCCGGCTGCACGCCCGCGACCGTGCCCGCCGGCAGCCCGGCCGGGCGGAACTGCTGCGCGGGATCGTGGCGTACTACCGCGGCCGGGCCGCGCTGGCGGACCGGGCCGTGCTCGGTGACCGGCTGCGGCTCCAGGAGCCCGGTGGCGCGGAGCTGCCCGGCTTCGCCTCACGCGCCGAGGCGATGGAGTGGCTCCAGGCCGAACGGGCCAATCTGCTCGGCGCGGTCCGCGCGGCCGCGGAACAGCGCTGGCACGGCGAGGTGTGGCGGCTCTGCGAGTCGCTCTGGCCGCTGTACCACGGCCGCGGGCTCTACGACGACTGGACCGAGTCCCACCTGCTGGGCGTCGAGGCGGCCCAGTGGGACAACCGCCCGGACGCCGGGATCCGGATGCGCAACCAGCTCGCCCGGGCCTACCACGGGCGCAAGGAGTACCCCCGCGCGGCCGAGCAGTTGGCCGCGGCGTCCGCACTGCTCCCGCTGGTGGACGAGCCGCGGCTGGCCGGCCTGGTCCGTGAGACCGACGGGCTGCTCTGCCTCGCCGACGGCCGTCCGGAGCGGGCGGTGGAGCTGTTCACCCTGGCCCGGGAGGCCAACGAGGGCGACCCGCACGGGGTGGTGGTGCAGAGCTATCACCTCGGGCAGGCACTGATCGCGGCGGGCCGCCCCGAACAGGCGCTGGCCGTTCTCGACGAGGCGACCGCGACGGCCGGGCGGACGGCGGACTCCCCGATGCTGATGCGGCTGTCGCTCGTCCGGGCCCGCGCCCACCGGGCCCTGGGCCGGCTGGACCGGGCCGTCGTCCACGCGGGCGAGAGCGCCGACCGGGCCTTCGCCCTGGGCCAGGCGGCCAAGGAGGGCGAGGCGCACACGCTGCTCGTCGAGCTGGCGGACGAACTCGGCGACACCGGGCTGGCCGACCGCAGCCGGGCCCGGCTGCGGCGGCTTCGGGGCGAAGCCCAGGCGTTCTGACCCAGGGCTACGGCCGGCCGGTCGGAGGGCCTGCGGGGGGCGGGGCGTCGCCCCGCTCGGCCCCGGCGCCGGTCCGGCCGGGGGAGTCGGAGCCGTGGGCGCCGTCGTGGGCGGTCCGCCGGAAGTGCCGCGCGGCGAACTCGCCGAACCGGCGGGCGGCCTCGGTGCGATAGGAGTCGCCGTCGCGGACCAGCCGCAGCTCCCGCCGGCAGCCGGGGGCCGCCAGCCGCACCCAGGCGACGGAGCCCCGGGGGCCCGAGCCGCGCGCCATCGCGGGCAGCAGCGCGGCCCCCAGGCCGGCCGCGACCAGCTCCAGTACGGCGCCCGGCTCGTCGCCCTCGCAGGCGACCACCGGCCGCACACCCGCCTCGGCGAAGAGCCGGTCGGCGAGCACCCGCTGCCAGTGGCCCGGGCGCGGGGTGACGAACAGTTCGCCGTCCAGCTCGGTCACCGCGACCTGCTCCCGCCCCGCCAGCCGGTGGCCGACGGGCACCACCAGCAGCACCTCCTCGCGCAGCAGGACCACGGAGCTCAGGGCGGGTCCCGCCAGCGGCTGGGAGGCGAAACAGAGGTCCACCTCGCGGTCGCGGAGCTGACGGACCATCACATCGGCGGCGGACTGGCGCAGCCGGACCTCGACGTCCGGGTGAGCCGTCCGGAAGCGGGCGAGCACCCCGGCGAGGGTCAGCAGGGTCTCGGTGGCCACCGTCACGGTGCCGCCGGCGCCATCTGCGGCATCCGCCAACTCCCTTCGGCCGTCGTCGAGTTCGCGCAGCGCCCGGTCGACCCGCCGGAGGAAGGCCGCGCCGTGGCGGTTGAGGTGGATCCGGCGGCCCCTGCGGTCGAAGAGCGGAACACCCAGCTCGGTCTCCAGCCGGGCGATCATCCGGCTCACCGAGGGCTGGGCGACGCGCAGTTCCTCGGCCGCCCGGCTGACGTGCTCGTGGCGCGCGACGACCTGGAAGCAGCGCAGCGCCAGCAGGTCCATCCGCCGCCCCCCCGGGTCGGGCCGTTCCTCATAACCCGCAGGACATCATCTTATGCCGCATCAGGTCTTGGATCCGGCGAGCCGGGCACCCATAGCCTCCAGGAGGGGCCGCCGCGACCGGCCGGTGCCCCGACTCCACCACGGACCGACCCGCACCACGGACCGACCCGCACCACGCCCGCGCCGGACGCCCTGCCGAAGGAGGCCCCCGCCGTGTCCGAGAACCCGGCACCGCCGTACGAGAGTTACGTCGAACGCATCCTCGACGCCCTCCGTCGCTCCCCCGAGCACACCGCGCTGATCACCGCCGAGGGGCGCGCGGTCCCGGCCGGGGAGCTCCACGAAGCCGTCCTGCTCAGTGCCGCCGCCCTGGCGGAGCACGGCGTGCGCCGCGGCAGCACCGTCTCGCTGCTCGTCGGCGACCGCCCCGAGGCGCTGGTCGCGCGGTATGCGGCCAATCTCCTCGGCGCCCGGGTCGTCTCGCTCGGCCTCGGCTCGGCCCCCGGGACACAGGCGGCCATCGTGGACAGCGTCGGTACCGCCGCGCTGCTCGTCGACCCGGACCTGCGGACGGCGGGCGAGGCGCTGCTCGCGCTGGTCCGGGTACCGGCCGTGCTCACGCTGGACTCCGCCCCCACCGACTGGCACCCGGCGGCGGTGGCGGGTTCGGCGCTCCGCCCGGGCCGGACCGGGACGGCCACCGGGACCACCGCCGGGCCGAAGGGCGCCGCGCAGGCCGAGGACGACTGGTGCATCCGCTTCACCGGCGGCACCACCGGCATCCCCAAGGGCATCCGGATGGCACACGGCCCGTACGGCCGGCTGCTGGTCTCGCACGCCGCCCGCCTCGCGCCCTCCCCGCCGCCCCGCTTCCTCGCCTGCACCGCCCTCGCCCATATGGCCGGAATCGTCGCCGACGCCACGCTGCTCGCCGGGGGCACCGTCGTGCTGCGGTCCGGCTTCGACCCGCTCGACGTCATCACCGCCCTCGAACGGGAGCGGATCACCGACCTCTGGCTCCTGCCGCCGCTGCTGTACGAACTCCTGGACCACCCGGCCCTGGCCACCGCGGACCTGTCCGCCCTGCGCCGGGTCTTCTACGGCGGCACCCCCGCCTCCGCCGAGCGGCTGCACCGGGCGGCGGAGCTCCTCGGCCCGGTCCTGTACGGCTGGTACGGCCAGACCGAGGCCGGCAACATCACCGAGGTCCTGCCGCACGAGCACGGGGTGACCGGGCCGGACGGCCGGATCACGGTCGGCCGGGCGCAGGAGGGCGTCGAGATCGAGATCCGCGACCTGCGGGGCGCGGTGCTGCCCACCGGCCGGAACGGGGAGATCCACGTCCGGACGCCCATGCTCATGAGCGGCTACTGGCGCAGGCCCGACCTCACCGCGCAGGTGCTGCGGGACGGCTGGATCAGCACCGGGGACGTGGGGCACCTCGACGGCGACGGTTTCCTCCACCTCGTCGACCGGCTGAAGGAGATGGTCATCGTGGTGGGAGGCCACGTCTACCCGGCGGAGGTGGAGCAGGTGCTGCTCGCCCACCCCGCCGTCGCCCAGTGCGCGGCGTTCGGGACACGGCGGGCGGACGGGAGCGAGGAGCTCCAGGTGGCCGTCGTCCCGGCGGCCGGCCACCGGCTGGACCGGGAGCTGGTCCGGGGGTTCGTCACCGAGCGGCTGGGCTCGATGTACGCGCCCGCCGCCGTGCACGTCCTCGACCGGCTGCCGCTGACCGAGGCGGGCAAGCCCGACCGGAAGCTGCTGCGGGCCACGCTCGGCCCGGACCACGGACAACCGGACCAGGGATAAATGGTCGGCGGGTCGAAGGGAGGGCGCGCTAGCATCCGGTGCCGATCAAGGAGAAGGACGTGCACATGGGTGAGGACCAGCGGACCGGGACGCGGCTGGAGCTGTCGTACCGACCGACCGCGGAGGATTTCCGGGAGGCGCTGACCGCCCGGGCGAAGATCTCCGCCACGGGCCGGCGGACCCGTTGGCTGCTGACCGTGGCGGCGGTGTGCGCGGTGGTCGGCTCCGTCCTGTCCGTGACGTCGGGCGAGGGCGTCAGCTCCTCACTCGTCGTGATGCTCCTCGTCACCCTGCTTCTGCTCGCCCTGCCGTGGCTCCAGGCGCGGCAGTTCCACCGCCTGACGGAGGGCAAGGGGGAGTACCGGGCCGTCGTCGACGACTCCGGCGTCACCGTCAGCACCGAGCAGTCGTCGAGCACCCTCACCTGGCAGGCCGCGCCGCGCTTCGTCGAGACGCCCCGGCTCTTCGTCCTGCTGAGCGGTGACCGGAACGCCTCCTGCCTCACGCTGCTGCCCAAGCGGGGCATCGCCGAGGGCGCCGACGTCGACCGGCTCCGCGCCGTCCTGGACCGGCACCTGTCCAGGGCCGGGAAGCCCTAGCTGTTCTGACCCGGGCGGCGGGTGAACGCGACCCGGGTGCGGCGGTCGCCGGTGCGGACGGTGAGGCCGTGTTCCGGCAGGCCGGCCGGGTCGCCGCCGTCGGCGAGCCAGAGGGCGACGGCGGCGCCGAGCAGGAGGGGGTCGAGGTGCGGTGTGGCCGCACCCCAGGGGCGTTCGGCGTGGGCCTCCAGCAGCAGGCCGCCGCGGAGCCGCAGCAGATGGCGGGCCTTGCCGAGAGCGGCCACGGCCACGCCGAGGCCCGGCAGTTGGGCCGCGGTGTCGGCGAGCCAGCGCTCGGCGGGCAGTTCGGCGCGGACTTCGGTACGGGCCATCACCTCGGCGCTGTGACGCAGCGCGAGCGTCGGCTCCTCGGCGCTGACCGCGTAGCTGCCCCGGGCCTCGCGGTGGTCCGGGCCGACCGGGTAGCGCCGCAGGCGGACCTCGGTGCCCCGGCGCTCCCCTTCGACGTCGTACGCCGTCGGGCCGGGCAGGGCCGTGGGCAGCGGGACCGGTCGCGGGTACGGCGGCTGGCGAGGTTCGTCGTCCGGTTCGTCCACCTGCCGCAGATAGGAGTAGAGCAGCGGGCGCAGCAGCCGGGCGGACTGGCCCTGCCGGCCGAGCGAGCGGTCGGTGATCGGGCGCAGCGCGGCCCGGTCCGGCTTCGCCAGGGCCTGTTCCAGCTGGGTGAGCAGGTCGCCGTCGGGGTCGAGCGGCGGCGCGGCCTGGCCGAAGGCGTAGGTGGGGGAGCGGGGGTCGAGTTCGTCGGCGCCGGTGGCGACGAGCAGGGTGTGGCGTTCCAGGGCGGCGCCGTAGAAGGAGACCGAGCCGTGGTCGCCGATCAGGCAGTCGGCCGCGACGAGGGCGGCCTGCCAGCCCTGGTCGGGCGGGACGAGCCGCAGTCCGGACCGTTCGGCGGCGGCGAGCAGCGCCGCGGGGTCGTGCCGGGCCCAGATGTTGGGGTGCAGGACGACGGCGACGGTGTACTCGTCGGCGGGGAGCCGGCCGACCAGACGCAGCGGCAGGTCGGGGTGGCGTCCGAACAGGGAGTGCTCGCTCCAGGTCGAGTTGACGACGACCAGGCGGCGGCCGTCCACGGCGCCCAGCGCGGCGCGGTACCCGTCCCGGCCGTCCAGGCTGCGCAGCATCCGGTCGAAGCACGGGTCGCCGACCACGCGTGCGCGGGGCAGGGCCTCGGGGCAGGAGATCCGCAGCCGGTCGAGCTGCTCCTCGTGGGAGAGGCCGATCACCGCGGGGAACACCCGCCCCCAGTGGGTGAGTTCGCGGCGGGAGAGGCCGGCGGCGGAGACGGTGTCGCCGGTGGACCGGGTGACCAGGCGGTTGTAGCCGGCACCGTGCGGCAGCACGATCAGCGGGGCTTTCAGCCGGGCCATCGAGCGGTGCACCGCGCAGGCGACCGCGAGGTCGAACCGCCGCCGGGTGGCCTCGCGCCAGTCCAGCACGGTGATGCCGGTGAGGCCGGCGAGGAAGCCGTCGAGCCCGGTGGCGAACGCGGAGCCGGGGTTGACGGTGAGGTAGAGGCGGATGCCGTCCTGGCCGCGCAGCAGGGTGAGCACGTCCAGTACCCGGGTGGCGGAGGTGAGGGTGCGGGCGACCGCCAGCACGCGGGCCCTGACGGGCCGGGTGTCCCAGCGGTCGTCATCGGGCCAGGCGCGGGCCTGCGGGCGGAACGGCACACGAAGATCGTACTGAACCGCCCCTGGCCGGGGGCGGTTGTCCGGCTGTCCCCGAGGGCCGGTCAGCCGGCGGCCGCGGAGGGCTCGTGGTGCTCGGCGGCGGCACACGAGTCCAGCAGGGGGCGCATGCCGTCGTCCACGAGCCGGTAGCGCACCACGCGGCCGTCCTTGTCGCCGCTGACCACGCCGGCCGTGCGCAGCAGGCGCAGGGCCTGGGAGACGGCCGGGTCACGCATGCCGGTGGCGACCGCGAGGTCGGTGACGGCGAGCGGGCCTGCCCGGTGCAGGGCGAGCAGCAGGGCGAGCCGCCCGGGGTCGGCGAGCAGCGAGAACCGCTCGGCCCAGGACCGGACGTGCGCGGTGTCGCCGATCGCGGCGATGGCCTCGCAGACCCGGTGTCCGTCGATGGTGCGGTGGCCCGCGCGGTCGGCCGGTACGAGATGCATGGCCCCATTCTTGCAGTCCGCGTCCTGTGATTCTGAACACCTGCGCAGGTGCGCAGCCTTGCAAGGGTGTCCCACGGGCCCTACGGTGTTCCCCGCCGTGGTGCTCGGGAAGACCGGTGACGGATCCTCAGGGATCCCAGTCCGGAGCGGCCCTCGCCACTGTGATCGGGGGGAGTCGTCCGTACCCACGACGCCACTGGGCGCCTCGCGCGCCTGGGAAGGCGGGTACGGGAGCCCCGTAAGCCAGGAGACCGGCCACGGCATCTCACGAAGCCATTCCACGAGGTGCTGGAGCGTGATCCGAAGATGACCCTGCCCGAAACCGCCACCCCGGCGACACCGTCGGTGTTGCCCACTTTCCGTTGGAAACGCCAGGACACCATCCGCACGGCCGGGCTGATGGGGGTGATCCTGGCCATGCACGTGGCGGCGTTCGGGACGCTCATATTCCTGGTGGCACCGCACGAGTACACGGTCGGCACCCAGGTCTTCGGTGTGGGCCTGGGGATCACCGCCTACACCCTCGGCATGCGGCACGCCTTCGACGCCGACCACATCGCGGTGATCGACAACACCACCCGCAAGCTGATGGCGGACGGCAAGCGGCCGGTCTCCGTGGGCTTCTGGTTCGCGCTCGGGCACTCCTCGATGGTGGTGCTGATGGCCGCCCTGGTGGCGGGCGGGGCGCAGCTGGCCAACACGCTGATGGACGACGACTCCACCACCCACAAGTGGCTGGGCGTGGTCGGCACCACCGCCTCCGGTGCCTTCCTCTACCTGATCGGCGCGCTCAACCTGGCCGCCCTGCTCGGCATCCTGAAGGTGTTCCGGTCGATGCGGGCCGGCCGGTACGACGAGGCTGAGCTGGAGGAGCACCTCAACGCGCGCGGCTTCCTCGCCCGGGTGCTGAACCGGGCGACCCGCTCGATCACCCGGCCCGGCCAGATGTTCCCGGTGGGCATGGTGCTCGGCCTCGGCTTCGACACCGCGACCGAGGTGACCCTGATGGTGATGGCCGGCTCCGGCGCGGCGGCCGGTCTGCCCTGGTACGCGATCATCTGCCTGCCGCTGCTGTTCGCGGCGGGGATGAGCCTGTTCGACACGCTGGACGGGACGTTCATGAATTTCGCGTACCAGTGGGCGTTCGCCAATCCGGTGCGCAAGGTGTACTACAACCTGACCATCACTGGGCTGTCGATCGCGGTGGCGTTCATCATCGGCACCATCGAGCTGGTCGGGGTGCTGCACGAGAAGCTGGACCTCACCGACCCGGTCAGCGGGTGGATCGCCGACCTCTCGCTGGACAACGTCGGCTATGTGATCGTCGGCCTGTTCGTGGTGGTCTGGGTCGCGGCGATCGCCTACTGGCGGCTGGCCGGGGTGGAGCGGCGCTGGTCCCCGCAGACCCAGCACGCGGGGGCCCGGCCGACGCCGGCCGGGGAGGCCACGGAGGCCACGGAGGCCAAGGCCTGAGCCGGGCGCGGCCCGGCCCCGGCCCCGGCCCGGTCGGGCCCGCCCGACGGGCGGATCGGGGCGGCGCTCCGTAGGCTCGACGCATGGCTGATGCGTACGCGGGTCGGCGGGAGCGGCTGAGGGAGCACTGCGGTGCGACCGGGGCCGACGCGGCGCTGATCACCAGGCCGGCGAACGTGCGCTATCTGACCGGGTGCGCGCCCTGCGGGGCGACGCTGCTGCTCACCCGGGAGCGGGCGCTGCTGGCGCTGCCGGACGACCTGCCGCCGGACGACACCGGGGAGCACCTGCTCGGCGAGGACCTCACCCAGGTCCCGGTCGCGGCGGGGGAGGACACCGCGCTGGCCGCCGCCGCGGCCGCCGGGCGGCTCGGCGTGGACGACCTGGCGGTGGAGGAGCACGACCTGACGGTCACCCGGCACCGGTCGGTGGCGGGCCTCGCCGAGGGGGTCAGACTGGCGGGCCTCGGACCGGTGGTCGAGCGGCTGCGGGTGGTCAAGGACGAGCACGAGATCGCCGACCTGCGGATCGCCGCCGAGATCGCCGACCAGGCGCTCGGCGAACTGCTGGAGTCGATCCTGGTCGGCCGCACCGAACGGCACCTGGCGATGGAGCTGGAGCGCCGGATGATCGACCACGGTGCGGACCGGGCGGCCTTCCCGGTCTCGGTCGGCACCGGCAGCCACTCCGGTCAGCAGGCCCACCAGCCCACCGACCGCCGGGTGGAGGAGGGCGATTTCCTCACCGTCGTGCTCGGCGCCCAGTACCGGGGCTACGGCGTCTCCACCGCCCGGACCTTCGTGATCGGCGCCGCCCCCGCGCCCTGGCAGGTCGAGCTGCACCGGCTGGTGTTCCGGGCCCAGCGGGCCGGACGGGAGGCGCTCGGGCCTGGCGTCGAGCAGTGCGTACCCGACCAGGCGGCCCGGGCGATCCTCCAGGCGGCCGGGCACACCGAGCCCTCCCCGCACCCGGTCGGGCACGGCATCGGGCTGGAGATCCGGGAGGCGCCGCGCCTGGGCCCGTCGGACATGGGTAAACTGGACAGCCGCGTGCCGGTCACCGTCGGCCCGGGAGTCCACCTCCCGGGTAAGGGCGGTGTCCGGATCGAGGACACGCTCGTGGTGCGCCCCCTCGAAGAGGGCGGGCCCGAGCTGCTCACCATCACCACCAAGGAGCTCCTCGCCCTGTGACCCGCGGCCGCCCGGCGGCTGCTGCGGGCGGCAGGACGCAACCCTTGGTTCCTTGACAGCTATATCCAGGAGTTAGTGCGCCCGTGGCTTCCACGAACGATCTCAAGAACGGCATGGTCCTCAAGCTGGAGGGCGGCAAGCTCTGGTCCGTCGTCGAGTTCCAGCATGTCAAGCCCGGCAAGGGCCCGGCCTTCGTGCGCACCAAGCTCAAGGAGGTCCTGACCGGCAAGGTCGTCGACAAGACCTTCAACGCCGGCACCAAGGTCGAGACCGCCAACGTCGACAAGCGCGGCATGCAGTTCTCGTACAAGGACGGCGAGAACTTCGTGTTCATGGACACGGACACCTACGACCAGGTGACGATCGAGCCCGCCGTCGTCGGCGACGCCGCCAAGTACCTGCTGGAGGGCTTCGACGCCCTGGTGGCCATGTACGAGGGCTCCCCGCTGTACATCGAGCTCCCGGCCTCGGTCGAGCTCGTGATCTCCCACACCGAGCCGGGCGTCCAGGGCGACCGCTCGACCGGCGGCTCCAAGCCGGCCACCCTGGAGACCGGCGCCGAGATCGCGGTGCCGCTGTTCATCGTGACCGGTGAGAAGATCAAGGTCGACACCCGCGACGGCAGCTACCTCGGCCGGGTGAAGTAAGTCCGTGTCGGCCGCACGCAGCAAGGCCCGTACCCGGGCCTTCCAGATCCTCTTCGAGGCCGACCACCGCGGGGTGGACCCGCAGCGCGTCCTCGCCGACTGGGTGGCCCGCGCCCGGGAGCCCAAGCCTGACGAGGGCACCCCGCAGGTCGGCGAGTACACCATGGAGCTGATCGAGGGCTACGTTCAGCACGCCCGCCGGATCGACGACCTGATCTCGCAGTACGCGGTGGGCTGGACGCTCGACCGGATGCCGATCGTGGACCGCAACGTCCTGCGGCTCGGCGCGTACGAGCTGATCTGGGAGGACGGCGTCCCGGACGCGGTCGTCCTGGACGAGGCCGTGGAGATCGCCAAGGAGTTCTCCACGGACGACTCCCCGGCGTTCGTCAACGGTCTGCTCGCCCGCTTCCTGGAGCTCAAGCCGAGCATCCGCCGCTAGGGATCGTCCGACGAACCCTGGGCACACCCCGACGCACGGCCGCCGGACCGGAAACGGTCCGGCGGCCGTCGTGCGTTCCGGACGGGTGGCGTATGTTGGGGCTACTCATCGGTAACCCCGCAGTGAAGGGCAGGCCACCCCCATGACCACGGCGACCCGCAGCGAGTTCGACCAGGGCATCGCCCTGACCCGGCACCCGGACGAGCCCGGCCGCTACGACGGTGAGCTGGGCGCCGGCTGGCAGATCGGCGGCGGCGTCAACGGCGGACTGCTGCTCGCGATGGCCGGCCACGCCCTCGCGCTGGAGCACGGCGAGCACACCGACCCCGTCTCGATCAGCGGCTACTACCTCTCCGCCTCCCACCCCGGCCCGGCCACCGTCCGCACCGAGGTGCTCCGTACCGGCCGCGGCCTCTCCACCGGCACCGCCTCGCTCAGCCAGGACGGCGTCGAGCGGCTGCGGGTGGTCGCCAGCCACGGCGACCTCGCCACCGCCGACGGCGAGGTGCGCACCACCGCCCGGCCGCCGCAGCTGCCCCCGCCGGACCGGTGCATCGGCATGGAGCACGCCCCGAAGGAGCTGGTCCGGCAGGCCGCCCTGCTGGACCGCTTCGACCTGCGGCTGGACCCGGCCACCGTCGGCTGGGCGCTCGGGCAGCCGTCCGGCACCGGCCGGATCCAGGGCTGGTTCAAGCTCGCCGACGGCCGCGAGCCCGACCCGCTGCTGCTCCTGCTGGTCGCCGACGCCCTGCCGCCGGTCACCTTCGACCTCGGCCTGCCCGGCTGGGCGCCCACCGTCGAGCTGACCGTCCACCTGCGGGCCAGGCCGGTGCCCGGCTGGCTGCGGGTCACCCACGCGACCCGCAACCTGGCCGGCGGCTACTTCGAGGAGGACGCCGAGGTCTGGGACGAGTCCGGCCGCCTGGTCGCCCAGTCCCGCCAGCTGGCCCGGGTGCCGCGCCCGGCGTGAGGCCCGGGGCGGACGCCCCAAGCCGCGCCTCACGGTCGGTTACAGTCCTGTGACACGCCGTACGTGTGCGGCGCGCGGGGCGGGGGAGGACAACGGTCAGCGGCACGCCCGCCGCTGACCGTCACCCGTCCAGGACGCCCCAGGAGCCACCGATGAGCCGCAACGGCCGCACCCGCCGCATCACCGACTGCACCGCCGGCGGCGGCCTCCGCCCCCGGCTGCGGTCGCCGCACGGGCGTCGCCGGGCCGACGCAGGCGAGCAGGCCTTTGTGATCGGTGTCCTGACCAGCGCCGCCGACTTCGAGCGGGCCCGCGCCTGGCGGCTGTCCGACGCCCCCGACTACGCGTGCTACCTGCGGGAGACCGCCGAACTGCTGGCCGAGGCGCGCCGCCGGTTCGAGACCGTCCGGGCCCGGATGTTCCACCCGCAGGACTTCGAGGAGTTCTGCCTGCTGCACGGGCTCGACCCGGTCGAGCCGGCCGCCCGGGACCGCTACCTGGTCAACCCGCCGCTGCAGACCCAGCTCCTGGCCTACCAGGGCGAGGAGCTGGCCGGGGACTTCGTCCCGCGGCTGGCCCGGGCCCGGGAGAACGGGCTGACGCTGCGCCACGCCGACCTGCTGCTCGACGGCGGGCTCTACGACGAGCGGGGCCGCGGGGTCCGTGAGGCCTACCAGCGCGGGGCCGAGGTCTTCCGCCGGATGCTGGTCGGCGCCGGCCCCGGCGTGTACGAGCTGCGCCTCGCCGTGGACGCGCCGGGCGGCCGGCTGACCGTCGCGGCCCGGGTGCTGCAGTGGGAGGACGGCGTGGTGCGGATCAACGACGAGGACCTCGACCTGCTCTGCGCGGTGCTCTGCACGGGCCTGGCCAGGGAGCTGCCGGGGCTGGCGGTGCTGCACGGCTCGCAGGGCTCGGCGGAGGCCTGCGGGGAGTACCGGCCCTCGGCGTGGGCCTGGGCCAGCGGCGGGCAGGACTGGGCGCCGGCGGCCGGCCCGGTGCGGCTGGACGGGGTGGCGGCGGAGCCGGGCTACCGGCTGGACACGGTCTGCTGAATCCCGGCGCGCGCCGTCCGGACGCACGACGGCGCGGCACCCGTGAATCCGGGTGCCGCGCCCTGGCGCATTCACCGTCTCCGCTGGTGGGAGCCGGTGCGGCGGGACTTAGCCCGCCTCCTCCTCACGCACCGCACGGCGCGCGTCGGGGTTCAGCACGCCCCACGAGATCAGCTGCTCGGTGAGGATCGACGGCGACTGGTCGTAGATCACGGCCAGGGTGCGCAGATCGTCCTGGCGGATCGACAGCACCTTGCCGTTGTAGTCGCCGCGCTGGCTCTGGATGGTCGCCGCGTACCGCTGCAGCGGACCGGCCTTCTCGGAGGGCACCTGGGTCAGTCGCTCCAGGTCCAGCACCAGGCGTGGCGGCGGTTCGGCCGCACCACCGGGCGTACCGCCGGGCAGGAGCTCCTGCACCGGGACGCCGTAGAACTCCGCCAGCTCGGCCAGCCGCTGCACGGTGACCGCACGGTCGCCGCGCTCGTACGAGCCGACGACGACTGCCTTCCAGCGCCCCTGGGACTTCTCCTCGACACCGTGCAGGGAGAGACCCTGCTGAGTGCGGATCGCTCGGAGCTTGCCTCCGAGTTGCTTCGCGTAGTCGCTGGACATTGATCTCCCCGGACGAGATTGCTTCGCGTTCAGTGGTGGGTCACGGGCGATTGCCGACGCCGTTACCGGTGGGTCCGACGTCCGTCTCGTAACTCACTGTGAGGTTACGTAGAGTGAGGTAGTTGCGTCAAGCCGAATGGGGCAGTCGTGCGAATGGTCCGCATCGGTGATGCGTCCGGCGCGTTAACCCGATGAAGCGGAATGATGGACGTCTGTTTGCCGGAGAGCGCGCTGGTAGGATGACCGAAGCCCACGCCGCATCGGCGGGGGCGATCCCAGACATCCTTTAAGGCCCGTCCCGTGAGGCGGGGAAGGAGGTCCGCTTCGGCATGACCGCAGACCACGAAACGACGCCGCGTCCGCCGCACCAGGTGCTGGACGGTACGGACATCACCCGGGTGATCACCCGGATAGCGCATGAGATCGTCGAGCGCGCCAAGGGCGCGGAGGACGTCGTCCTGCTCGGCATCCACACCAGGGGCGTCCATCTCGCCCGCCGCCTGCACGCCAGGCTGGCCCAGATCACCGGCCGCGAGATCCCGCTCGGCACCCTGGACATCACCATGTACCGGGACGACCTGCGGCTGAAGCCCGCCCGCGCCCTGGAGCACACCGAGATCCCGGCCGACGGCATCGACGGCAAGCTCGTCATCCTCGTCGACGACGTGCTCTTCTCCGGCCGCACCATCCGCGCCGCGCTCGACGCGCTCAACGACATCGGCCGCCCGCGCGCCGTCCAGCTCGCCGTCCTGGTCGACCGCGGCCACCGCGAGCTGCCCATCCGGGCCGACTACGTGGGCAAGAACCTCCCCACCTCGCTGCGCGAGGCCGTCCAGGTCCGCCTCGCCGACACCGACGGCGTGGACGCCGTCCTGGTCGGCGACCGCGACTACGCGTCCCGCTCCTCGCAGGCCCTGGCCTCCCAGCCGTCCGAACCGCACCTCCCGGAGTAACCGCGTGAAGCGCCACCTCGTCTCCGCCGCCGACCTCACCCGCGACGACGCGCTGCTCATCCTGGACACCGCCGAGGAGCTGGCCCAGCTCTCCGGACGAGCCGTCAAGAAGCTGCCCACGCTCCGCGGCCGCACCGTCGTCAACCTCTTCTTCGAGGACTCCACCCGCACCAAGACCTCCTTCGAGGTCGCCGAGAAGCGGCTCTCCGCCGACGTCATCAACTTCTCCGCCAAGGGCTCCTCCGTCTCCAAGGGCGAGAGCCTCAAGGACACCGCGCTCACCCTGCAGGCGATGGGCGCCGACGCGGTCGTCATCCGCCACCACGCCTCCGGCGCGCCCGCCCGGCTCGCCCAGTCCGACTGGCTGCACGGCAGCGTCATCAACGCCGGTGACGGCACCCACGAGCACCCCACCCAGGCGCTGCTCGACGCCTTCACCATCCGCCGCCACCTCAACCCGGGCCTCGGGCAGGACCTCGCGGGCCGGCGGGTGACCATCGTCGGCGACATCCTGCACAGCCGGGTCGCCCGCTCCAACGTCCACCTGCTCACCACCCTCGGCGCCCAGGTCACCTTCGTCGCCCCGCCGACGCTGCTGCCGATCGGCATCGAGAACTGGCCCTGCGAGGTCAGCTACGACCTGGAGCGGGTGCTCCCCAAGACGGACGCGCTGATGATGCTCCGGGTGCAGCGCGAGCGGATGAACGCCGCGTTCTTCCCGACCGAGCGCGAGTACAGCCGCCGCTACGGCCTGGACGGCATCCGGATGGCGCAGCTGCCCGAGCACGCCGTCGTGCTGCACCCCGGCCCGATGGTCCGCGGCATGGAGATCACCGCCGAGGTCGCCGACTCGCCGCGCTGCACCGTGGTCGAGCAGGTCGCCAACGGCGTCTCCGTCCGGATGGCCGTTCTCTACCTGCTCCTCGGCGGAGCCACCCTCTCCGACGCCCCCCGTAACGACTCCAGCGAGACCGCCCAGTGAACGAGCGAAGCGAGCGAACCGACAGCATGGTCACCTACCTGATCCGCAACGCCCAGATCCTCGGCGGCGCCCCGCAGGACCTCTACCTCGCCGACGGCGTCGTCCGCGAGATCGGCACCGCCCTCGCCGTCGAGGCGGACATCGAGATCGACGCCACCGGCCTGATCGCGCTGCCCGGCCTGGTCGACCTGCACACCCACCTGCGCGAGCCCGGCCGGGAGGACGCCGAGACCGTCCTCACCGGCACCCAGGCCGCCGCCAAGGGCGGCTTCACCGCCGTGCACGCGATGGCCAACACCTTCCCGGTGGCCGACACCGCCGGCGTGGTCGAGCAGGTCTGGCGGCTCGGCCAGGAGTCCGGCTACTGCGACGTGCAGCCGGTCGGCGCCGTCACCGTCGGCCTGGAGGGCAAGAAGCTCGCCGAGCTGGGCGCGATGCACGACTCCGCCGCGGGCGTGCGGGTCTTCTCCGACGACGGCAAGTGCGTGGACGACGCGGTGATCATGCGCCGCGCCCTGGAGTACGTGAAGGCCTTCGACGGGGTCGTCGCCCAGCACGCCCAGGAGCCGCGGCTCACCGAGGGCGCCCAGATGAACGAGGGCCAGGTCTCCGGCGAGCTCGGGCTCGGCGGCTGGCCGGCCGTCGCCGAGGAGGCGATCATCGCCCGCGACGTGCTGCTCGCCGCGCACGTCGGCTCCCGCCTGCACGTCTGCCACGTCTCCACGGCGGGCTCGGTGGAGATCATCCGCTGGGCCAAGGCCAAGGGCTGGGACGTCACCGCCGAGGTCACCCCGCACCACCTGCTGCTCACCGATGAGCTGGTCCGCTCCTACGACCCGGTCTACAAGGTGAACCCGCCGCTGCGCACCGAGGCCGACGTGCAGGCGCTGCGCAAGGCGCTCGCGGACGGCACCATCGACGCCGTCGCCACCGACCACGCGCCGCACCCGGCCGAGGACAAGGACTGCGAGTGGGCCGTCGCCGCGATGGGCATGGTCGGCCTGGAGACCGCGCTGTCGGTCGTCCAGCAGACCATGGTCGACACCGGCCTGCTGAACTGGGAGGGCGTCGCCGACCGGATGTCGCACCGCCCGGCCCGGATCGGCCGTCTCACCGGACACGGGCGTCCGGTCTCGG
This sequence comes from Kitasatospora sp. NPDC092286, assembly GCF_044755565.1. NCBI lineage: Bacteria > Bacillati > Actinomycetota > Actinomycetes > Kitasatosporales > Streptomycetaceae > Kitasatospora > Kitasatospora sp. NPDC092286. The sequence goes on from NZ_JBIVRD010000021.1 coordinate 44,671, forward strand.
TCGGTGAACCGGCCAACCTGGTGCTGTTCGATCCCGCGTACCGTGGTGCCGTGAACCCCGACAGCTTCGCCACCCGCAGCCGCAACACCCCCTACCGGGGCCTGGACCTGCCCGGACGGGTGCACGCCACCTTCCTGCGGGGCACCGCCACCGTGCTGGCCGGCGAGCTGGCCGTGCAGGGCGGGCTGGCGTGACCCCCTTCGCCCCGCTCGCCCAGGAGCAGGCCAAGGTCACCAACTGGCCCGGGTACATCGGCTGGGCCGTCGGCCTGCTGATCGTGATCGGCCTGGTCTACTGGCTGATGCGCCAGGGCTGGAACTGGCGCCGCACGCTCCAGTCCGGCCTCCCCGCACTGCCCGCCGTGCCGGCCGGCGCGGGCCGGACCATCCTGGAGACCAGCGGCCGGTACCACGGCACCACCACCGCCGGGAACTGGCTGGACCGGGTCGTCGCGCACGGCCTGGGCACCCGCAGCCGCGCCGACCTGACCCTCGGCGAGGACGGGCTGCTGGTCCGGCGGCCCGGTGACGTCGACCTCTGGATCCCGGCCGCCAACCTGACCGGGGCCCGGACGGACTCCGGGATCGCCGGCAAGGTCGTCCCGTCCGGACTGCTCGTCGTCACCTGGACGCTCGACGGCACCGCACTGGACTCCGGCTTCCGGGCCGACCACCCCGACGAGCACGCCGCCTGGGTCGAGGCGATCGCTCGCATCGCAACACGTACGAAGACGAAGACGGAAGAGGCCGCCACATGACCGCACCTGCCCCCACCACGCAGCGCCAACGGCGGGAACGAGTCCCCGCCGTGCTCGTCCTGGAGGACGGCCGGACCTTCCGCGGCCAGGCCTACGGCGCCCTCGGCGAGACCTTCGGCGAGGCGGTCTTCAACACCGGCATGTCCGGTTACCAGGAGACCCTGACCGACCCGTCGTACCACCGCCAGGTGGTCGTGATGACCGCCCCGCAGATCGGCAACACCGGCTGGAACGACGAGGACGACGAGTCCAGGCAGATCTGGGTCGCCGGCTACGTCGTGCGCGACCCCGCCCGCGTCCCGTCCAACTGGCGCTCGCGCCGCTCGCTGGACGAGGAACTGCACAACCAGGGCGTCGTCGGCATCAGCGGCATCGACACCCGGGCGCTCACCCGCCACCTGCGCGAGCGCGGCGCCATGCGCTGCGGAATCTTCTCCGGCACGGCGCTGGAGGACGACACCACCCTGCTGGCCAAGGTGCAGCAGGCGCCCGAGATGAAGGGCGCCGACCTGTGCGCCGAGGTCGCCACCACCGAGCCGTACGTGGTGCCCGCCATCGGTGAGAAGAAGTTCACCGTGGCCGCGCTGGACCTCGGCATCAAGGCGATGACCCCGCAGCGGATGGCCGAGCGCGGCATCGAGGTGCACGTGCTGCCGGCCAACTCGACCATCGAGGACATCTACGCCGTCAACCCGGACGGCGTGTTCTTCTCCAACGGCCCGGGCGACCCGGCCACCGCCGACCACCAGGTCGCCGTCGCGCAGGGGGTGCTGGAGCGCAGGACCCCGTTCTTCGGCATCTGCTTCGGCAACCAGATCCTCGGCCGCGCGCTGGGCTTCGGCACCTACAAGCTCAAGTACGGCCACCGCGGCATCAACCAGCCGGTGCAGGACCGCACCACCGGCAAGGTCGAGGTCACCGCGCACAACCACGGCTTCGCCGTGAACGCACCGCTGGACAAGGTGAGCGACACCCCGTACGGCCGGGTCGAGGTCTCCCACGTCTGCCTCAACGACGACGTGGTCGAGGGCCTCCAGGCGCTCGACGTGCCCGCCTTCAGCGTGCAGTACCACCCCGAAGCGGCGGCCGGCCCGCACGACGCGGCCTACCTCTTCGACCGGTTCGTCGAGCTCATGCGAGGCGACGACAACAGCGTGAAGCTCATGGAGGGCCAGCGTGCCTAAGCGCACTGACATCAAGTCCGTCCTGGTCATCGGGTCCGGCCCGATCGTGATCGGCCAGGCCGCCGAGTTCGACTACTCGGGCACGCAGGCCTGCCGGGTGCTCAAGGCCGAGGGCCTGCGGGTCATCCTGGTCAACTCCAACCCGGCCACGATCATGACCGACCCGGAGATCGCCGACGCCACCTACGTCGAGCCGATCACCCCGGAGTTCGTCGAGAAGATCATCGCCAAGGAGCGCCCCGACGCGCTGCTCCCCACCCTCGGCGGGCAGACCGCGCTCAACACCGCGATCTCCCTGCACTCCGCCGGCACGCTGGAGAAGTACGGCGTCGAGCTGATCGGCGCCGACGTCGTGGCGATCAACAAGGGTGAGGACCGCGAGCTCTTCAAGGGCGTCGTCGAGGCCGTCAACGCCAAGATCGGCCACGGCGAGTCCGCCCGCTCGGTCATCTGCCACACCATGGACGACGTGCTGGCCGGGGTCGACACCCTCGGCGGCTACCCGGTCGTCGTCCGGCCCTCCTTCACCATGGGCGGCGCCGGCTCCGGCTTCGCCCACAACGAGGAGGACCTGCGCCGCATCGCCGGCCAGGGCCTGACCCTCTCGCCGACCACCGAGGTGCTCCTGGAGGAGTCCATCCTCGGCTGGAAGGAGTACGAGCTCGAGCTGATGCGCGACAAGAACGACAACGTCGTGGTCGTCTGCTCGATCGAGAACTTCGACCCGATGGGCGTGCACACCGGTGACTCGATCACCGTCGCCCCGGCGATGACGCTGACCGACCGCGAGTACCAGATCCTGCGCGACATCGGCATCGCCGTCATCCGCGAGGTCGGCGTCGACACCGGCGGCTGCAACATCCAGTTCGCCGTCAACCCGGACGACGGCCGGGTCATCGTCATCGAGATGAACCCGCGCGTCTCCCGCTCCTCCGCGCTGGCGTCCAAGGCCACCGGCTTCCCGATCGCCAAGATCGCCGCGAAGCTCGCCGTCGGCTACACCCTGGACGAGATCCCCAACGACATTACCGAGCAGACCCCGGCCTCCTTCGAGCCGGCCCTCGACTACGTCGTGGTCAAGGTCCCGCGGTTCGCGTTCGAGAAGTTCCCGAGCGCCGACGCCACGCTGACCACCACCATGAAGTCCGTCGGCGAGGCCATGGCCATGGGCCGCAACTTCCCCGAGGCGCTCAACAAGGCGCTGCGCTCGCTGGAGAAGAAGGGCTCCCAGTTCACCTGGACCGGCCCGGTCGGGGACAAGGCCGCGCTGCTGGAGAAGTCCGTCGTGCCGACCGACGGCCGGATCAACACCGTCATGGAGGCCATCCGGGCCGGCGCCACCCAGGAGGAGGTGTTCGAGGCCACCAGGATCGACCCGTGGTTCGTCGACCAGCTCTTCCTGCTCGACGAGATCGCCGCCGAGCTGGCCGGGGCGGGCGAGCTCACCCCCGAGCTGCTGCGCCACGCCAAGCGGCACGGCTTCTCCGACCAGCAGATCGGCGAGATCCGCGGCCTCAAGCCGGACGTGGTCCGCGAGGTCCGGCACGCCCTCGGCATCCGCCCGGTGTTCAAGACCGTCGACACCTGCGCCGCCGAGTTCGCCGCCAGGACCCCGTACTTCTACTCGTCCTACGACGAGGAGAACGAGGTCGCCCCGCGCACCAAGCCCGCCGTGATCATCCTCGGCTCCGGCCCCAACCGCATCGGCCAGGGCATCGAGTTCGACTACTCCTGCGTCCACGCCTCGTTCGCGCTGGCCGACGCCGGGTACGAGACCGTGATGGTCAACTGCAACCCGGAGACCGTCTCCACCGACTACGACACCTCCGACCGGCTCTACTTCGAGCCGCTCACCCTGGAGGACGTGCTGGAGATCGTCCACGCCGAGCAGCAGGCCGGACCGCTGGCCGGCGTCATCGTCCAGCTCGGCGGCCAGACCCCGCTCGGCCTGGCCCAGGCGCTCAAGGAGAACGGCGTCCCGATCGTCGGCACCCAGCCCGAGGCGATCGACCTCGCCGAGGAGCGCGGCGCCTTCGGCCGGGTGCTGCGCGACGCCGGCCTGCCGGCCCCCAAGCACGGCACCGCCTTCTCCTTCGACGAGGCCAAGTCGATCGCCGACGAGATCGGCTACCCGGTCCTGGCCCGCCCGTCCTACGTGCTCGGCGGCCGCGGCATGGAGATCGTCTACGACGAGGCCTCGCTCGCCTCCTACCTGGAGCGGCACGCCGGCCTGATCTCCGAGCACCCCGTCCTGATCGACCGCTTCCTCGACGACGCGGTGGAGATCGACGTCGACGCGCTCTACGACGGCACCGAGCTCTACCTCGGCGGCGTCATGGAGCACATCGAGGAGGCCGGCATCCACTCCGGCGACTCCGCCTGCGCCCTGCCCCCGATCACCCTCGGCGGCTACGACATCAAGCGGCTGCGCGCCTCCACCGAGGGGATCGCCCGCGGCGTCGGTGTGCGCGGTCTGATCAACATCCAGTTCGCCCTCTCCGGCGACATCCTCTACGTGCTGGAGGCCAACCCGCGCGCCTCCCGCACCGTGCCGTTCACCTCCAAGGCCACGGCCGTGCCGCTGGCCAAGGCCGCCGCCCGGATCTCGCTCGGCGCCACCATCGCCCAGCTGCGCGCCGAGGGCCTGCTCCCGGCCGAGGGCGACGGCGGCACCCTGCCGGCCGACTGCCCGATCTCCGTCAAGGAGGCCGTGATGCCGTGGAGCCGCTTCCGCGACGTCCACGGCCGCGGCGTGGACACCGTGCTCGGCCCGGAGATGCGCTCCACCGGCGAGGTCATGGGCATCGACAAGGTCTTCGGCACGGCGTACGCCAAGTCGCAGGCCGGCGCCTACGGCGCGCTCCCGACCAAGGGCAAGGTCTTCGTCTCCGTCGCCAACCGCGACAAGCGCAACCTGGTCTTCCCGGCCCGCGCGCTGGTCGGCCTCGGCTTCGAGCTGCTCGCCACCGCCGGCACCGCCGAGGTGCTGCAGCGCGGCGGCATCCCCGCCACCGTGGTGCGCAAGCACAGCGAGGGCGAGGGCCCGAACGGCGAGAAGACGATCGTCCAGCTGATCCACGAGGGTGCGGTCGACCTCATCATCAACACGCCGTACGGCACCGGTGGCCGCCTCGACGGCTACGAGATCCGCACCGCGGCCATCGCCCGCGCCGTGCCCTGCCTGACCACCGTCCAGGCCATGGGCGCCGCCGTCCAGGGCATCGACGCGCTGCTGCGCGACGAGGTCGGGGTGATGTCGCTCCAGGAGCACGCCGAGCTGATCAACGCCGGCCGCGCCAAGTAGCACCACCGCAGTGGGGGGCACCGAACCGCCTGGTGCCCCCCACTGCCATGCCCGCCCCTCGTCCGTCGCCGTCCGCCGCGCCCGCCGTCGCCCGTCGCGCCCGCGCCTCCTGTTGGGAGCTGCCATGTACAAGCTGCTGTTCGATCTCGTCTTCAAGAAGATGGACCCCGAGAAGGCCCACCACCTCGCCTTCTTCTGGATCCGGCTGGCCTCCTCCGTGCCCGGCCTGCGCACCCTGGTGCGCCTGGTGCTCGCCCCGCGCGACCGGGCCCTGCACACCACCGCCCTCGGCCTCGACCTGCCCGGCCCGTTCGGTCTGGCGGCCGGCTTCGACAAGAACGGCGTCGGCATCGACGGCCTGTCGATGCTCGGCTTCGACTACGTCGAGATCGGCACCATCACCGGCGAGCCCCAGCCCGGCAACCCGGCGCCCCGGCTCTTCCGCCTGGTCGAGGACCGCGCGCTGATCAACCGGATGGGCTTCAACAACCAGGGCTCGGCCCGGGTCGCCGCCCGCCTCGCGGCCCGCCCGCACACCAGCTCCACCCCCGTGGTCGGCATCAACATCGGCAAGACCAAGGTGGTCGAGGAGGCCGACGCGATCGCCGACTACGTCAAGAGCACCGAGCGCCTCGCCAAGTACGCCGACTACCTGGTGGTCAACGTCAGCTCGCCGAACACCCCCGGGCTGCGCAACCTCCAGGCCGTCTCCCACCTCGGCCCGCTGCTGTCCGCCGTCCGCGAGGCCGCGGACCGCACCACCCCGCACCATGTGCCGCTGCTGGTGAAGATCGCCCCCGACCTGGCCGACGAGGACGTCGACGCGGTCGCCGACCTCGCCCTGGAGCTCGGCCTGGACGGCATCATCGCCACCAACACCACCATCGGCCGCGAGGGCCTGCGCGAGAGCGCCGCCCGGATCGAGGAGATCGGCATGGGCGGCCTGTCCGGCGCCCCGCTCAAGGCCCGCGCCCTGGAGGTGCTGCAGCGCCTGCGCGCCCGGACCGAGGGCCGGCTGACGCTGGTCTCGGTCGGCGGCATCGAGACCGCCGAGGACGCCTGGCAGCGCATCATCCACGGGGCCGACCTGGTCCAGGGCTACAGCGCCTTCATCTACGAGGGTCCGTTCTGGTGCCGCCGCATCCACAAGGGCCTCTCCGCCCGCGTCCGGGCCGGCGGCTTCCGCGACCTGGCCGCCGCCGTCGGCAGCGCCAAGGCCTCCTGACCCCCTCTCACGAACTCACGAACGTTCCGGAAAGGACGTCATGACCCTCGCCCCGTTCGGCGCCCGCCTGCGCCACGCCCTCGACACCCGCGGCCAGCTCTGCGTCGGCATCGACCCGCACGCCTCCCTGCTCGCCGCCTGGGGGCTCGGCGACGACATCGCCGGCCTGGAGACCTTCAGCCGCACCGTGGTCGAGGCGCTGGCCGACCGGGTGGCCGTGCTCAAGCCGCAGGCCGCCTTCTTCGAGCGCTTCGGCAGCCGGGGCGTCGCGGTCCTGGAGAAGTCCGTGGAGGAGGCCCGCGCGGCCGGTGCGCTGGTCCTGATGGACGCCAAGCGCGGTGACATCGGCTCCACCATGGCCGCGTACGCCGAGGCCTTCCTGGCGCCCACCAGCCCGCTCTTCTCGGACGCCGTCACCGTCAGCCCCTACCTGGGCTTCGGCTCGCTGCGCCCGGCGCTCGACCTGGCGGCCGCGAACGGCGCCGGCGTCTTCGCGCTGGCGCTCACCTCCAACCCGGAGGGTGCCGAGGTGCAGCGCGCGACCGGCGCGGACGGCACCTCGGTGGCCGCCTCGGTGCTGCGGCAGCTGGCCGCCGAGAACGCCGGTGCCGAGCCGCTGGGCTCGTTCGGCGCGGTGGTCGGGGCGACCCTGGCGGACGCGGGCGTGGACCTGGCGATCAACGGCCCGCTGCTGGCCCCCGGGATCGGCGCCCAGGGCGCGACCATGGCGGATCTGCCGCGGGTGTTCGGCGCCTCGGTGCGCAACGTGGTGCCGAGCGTCAGCCGGGACGTGCTCCGGCACGGACCGTCGGTGCCGGCCCTGCGGGCGGCGGCGGAGCGCTTCGTCGGCGAGTACGCGGACGCGGTGAAGTAGGGCGCCGAAGTAGCGCGCGGCGGCGGCGGGTTCGGCTCCGCCCGGTCCGCCGGCGTCGCGTGGGACGGCCTCGCGGTGCGCCGGTAGCGCGCTGCGACGGCACGGACGGGTGGTGTGACGCCCGACGACTTGACGTGAGCGCCGTCACATCGGTGCCGCCAAAGGTCCGCAATCGCGGTCATTTTGCCCCGGAAAGTCCTGGTCGGCCTTGGCTGACCAGGACTTTTCGTGTTCTTTTCCTGACGCGGCGCCGCAATCCGGGTAGTGTCCGGCGATAGGTCATCGAAGAGCGGCGATTCCCGTTGCTCTCGCAGGTCAGAGCCGTACGGTTCCCCTGTGGCCGGTGTCCTGGGAACCACCAGTCATAGCTCAATCCCTTCCTTCCACACCCTGAGGTGAACGGCGTGGCTCTTCCGCCCCTTACCCCTGAACAGCGCACCGCCGCGCTCGCCAAGGCCGCCGAGGCTCGCCGGGAGCGCGCCGAGGTCAAGAACCGGCTCAAGCACTCCGGCGCCTCCCTGCACGAGGTGATCAAGGCCGGCAAGGCCGACAACGACGTGATCGGCAAGATGAAGGTCTCCGCACTGCTGGAGTCCCTTCCGGGCGTCGGAAAGGTCCGTGCCAAGCAGATCATGGAACGTCTCGGCATCAGCGAGAGCCGTCGCGTCCGCGGCCTCGGTACGAACCAGATCGCCTCCCTGGAGCGGGAGTTCGGCGGGGGTGCCGCCTGACCGTGCCCCGTGGTCCCGGCATCGTCCGCGATCCGGGATAATCGGTGCATGAGTGAGCGTCCGCGGCTGACCGTGCTCTCCGGCCCCTCGGGGGTCGGCAAGAGCACGGTCGTCGCTCATATGAGGAAGCAGTACCCCGAGGTCTGGCTCTCGGTGTCGGCGACGACCCGCCACCCGAGGCCCGGCGAGCAGGACGGGGTCCAGTACCACTTCGTCGACAACGACGAGTTCGACAAGCTGATCGCCAACGGCGAGTTGCTGGAGTGGGCGGTGTTCGCGGGCAACCGCTACGGCACCCCGCGCTCGGCGGTGCTGGAGAAGCTGGACCGCGGCGAGCCGGTCCTGCTGGAGATCGACCTGCAGGGCGCCCGTCAGGTGCGCGAGTCGATGCCCGAGGCCCAGCTCGTGTTCCTGGCTCCGCCGAGCTGGGACGAGCTGGTCCGCCGGCTGACCGGCCGGGGCACCGAGTCGCAGGACGTGATCGAGAAGCGGCTGGAGGCCGCCAGGGTCGAGCTGGCCGCGGAGTCGGAGTTCGACACAACCCTTGTCAACACCTCCGTCGAGCAGGTAGCGGCCGAACTGCTAGCCTTGCTCGGTGTAGCCTGACCTGTCTGTCTTTTCCACCTTTCGGAAGGTTTTCGCGTGTCCTCTTCCATGACCGCGCCCGAGGGCATCATCAACCCGCCGATCGACGAGCTGCTTGAGGCCACCGACTCCAAGTACAGCCTCGTGATCTACGCCGCCAAGCGCGCGCGTCAGATCAACGCCTACTACTCGCAGCTCGGTGAGGGCCTGCTGGAGTACGTCGGCCCGCTGGTCGACACCCACGTGCACGAGAAGCCGCTGTCGATCGCGCTGCGCGAGATCAACGCCGGCATGCTCACCGCGGAGGCGGTCGAGGCGGAGACCCGCTGAGCGGTCGTTGCCTGTTCTCTTGCCCGAAGGGCCCGGCGGAATCGTTTCCGCCGGGCCCTTCGGCCTGTCCGGGGCCGGGTGTTGGGCGGACGGCGTGCGTGCGCGGCTGTGCGTTCCGCCACAGTGCGGGTGATCGTCACGGGGCCGTAGGGTGAGCACGTTCTGACCAGGCCGGAGGAGGAAACGGGAGCATGAGCGCGAGCACGGACGCGAGTACGGACCGGACGGGCACCCAGGCCCCGCGGGTGGTTCTCGGCGTCAGCGGCGGCATCGCCGCCTACAAGGCCTGTGAACTGCTGCGCCGTTTCGCCGAGTCCGGCCACCAGGTCACCGTGGTGCCCACCGCCGCCGCGCTGCACTTCGTCGGCGAGGCCACCTGGGCCGCGCTCTCCGGCCGGCCGGCCGCCACCGAGACCTGGGACAAGGTCCACGAGGTGCCGCACGTGCGGATCGGCCAGCAGGCCGACCTGGTCGTGGTCGCCCCGGCCACCGCCGACCTGATGGCCAGGGCGGCCCACGGGCTGGCCGACGACCTGCTCACCAACACCCTGCTCACCGCCCGCTGTCCGGTGGTGCTGGCGCCCGCCATGCACACCGAGATGTGGGAGCACCCGGCCACCCGGGAGAACGTCGCCACCCTGCGCCGCCGCGGTGTCATCGTGCTGGAGCCCGCGGTCGGGCGGCTCACCGGCAAGGACACCGGCAAGGGGCGGCTGCCCGAGCCGTCCGCGATCTTCGACGCCTGCCGGGCCGTGCTGCGCCGGGGCGCACCGTCGGGTGACCTGGCGGGCCGGCACGTGGTGGTGTCGGCCGGCGGGACGCGCGAGCCGCTGGACCCGGTGCGCTTCCTCGGCAACCGCTCCTCCGGCAAGCAGGGCTACGCGCTCGCCGCGACCGCCGCGGCGCGGGGCGCCCGCGTGACATTGATCTCGGCCAATGCCGAGCCGGCCGATCCGGCGGGGGTGGATGTGGTGCATGTCTCGACCGCGCTGGAGCTCCGGGACGCCGCGCTGAAGGCGGCGGCGGACGCGGACGCCGTGGTCATGGCCGCCGCGGTGGCCGACTTCCGGCCCGCCGAGTACGCCACCGGCAAGATCAAGAAGGTCGAGGGGGTCGAGCCGGCGCCGGTCGCGCTCGTCCGGAACCCGGACATCCTGGCGGAGCTGTCGGCCCACCGTGCCCGTTCGGGTCAACTGGTCGTGGGTTTCGCGGCGGAGACGGACGACGTGCTCGCCAACGGCCGCGCCAAGCTCGCACGCAAGGGCTGTGACCTGCTGGTGGTCAACGAGGTGGGGAACGGGAAGGCGTTCGGTACGGACGTCAACGAGGCCGTGGTGCTCGGCTCGGACGGGAGTGAGACGGTTGTTCCGGTGGGGCCCAAGGAGGCGCTCGCCGATGTCGTCTGGGACCTGATCGCGAAGCGGCTGGAACCGGTCGCCCGGTGATCTGAACCGACAATCGTCCGGTCTTGATTTCCGGAATGGAGTGACGGTTGCCGGTAGCCGACCGTTACACTCCAGGAATCAAGTCTTTCCGGATGTCCCCGGTCCGCCGGGGGCCTTCAGTCAGCAGCCGCTGCAACCCCAGGGAGCGCTGTGTCTCGCCGCCTGTTCACCTCGGAATCCGTGACCGAGGGACACCCCGACAAGATCGCTGACCAGATCAGCGACACCATCCTTGACGCTCTCCTTCGTGAGGACCCGAAGTCCCGGGTCGCCGTGGAGACGCTCATCACCACCGGCCAGGTGCACGTGGCCGGTGAGGTGACCACCAAGGCGTACGCGCCGATCGCCCAGCTCGTCCGGGACAAGATCCTGGAGATCGGTTACGACAGCTCCAAGAAGGGCTTCGACGGCGCCTCCTGTGGCGTGTCGGTGTCCATCGGTGCCCAGTCGCCCGACATCGCGCAGGGCGTCGACACCGCGTACGAGGCCCGGGTCGAGGGGTCCGCCCACGGCGACGAAGGCGACGACCTGGACAAGCAGGGCGCGGGTGACCAGGGCCTGATGTTCGGCTACGCGTCGGACGAGACGCCGGAGCTGATGCCGCTGCCGATCACGCTGGCGCACCGGCTGTCCAAGCGCCTGTCGGAGGTCCGCAAGAACGGGACGATCCCGTACCTGCGCCCGGACGGCAAGACCCAGGTCACCATCGAGTACGACGGCGACCGCGCCGTCCGCCTGGACACCGTGGTCGTCTCCTCGCAGCACGCGAGCGACATCGACCTGGAGTCGCTGCTCACCCCGGACATCCGCGAGTTCGTCGTGGAGCCGGAGCTGAAGGCGCTGGCCGAGCAGGGCATCAAGCTGGTGACCGAGGGCTACCGCCTGCTGGTCAACCCGACCGGCCGCTTCGAGATCGGCGGCCCGATGGGCGACGCCGGCCTCACCGGCCGCAAGATCATCATCGACACCTACGGCGGCTACGCCCGCCACGGTGGCGGTGCCTTCTCCGGCAAGGACCCGTCCAAGGTCGACCGCTCGGCCGCCTACGCCATGCGCTGGGTCGCCAAGAACATCGTCGCCGCCGGCCTCGCCCGCCGCGCCGAGGTCCAGGTCGCCTACGCCATCGGCAAGGCCGAGCCGGTCGGCCTCTTCGTCGAGACCTTCGGCACCGAGACCGTCCCGGTCCTCACCATCCAGAAGGCCGTCACCGACGTCTTCGACCTGCGTCCGGCCGCGATCATCCGCGACCTGGACCTGCTGCGCCCGATCTACGCGCAGACCGCGGCGTACGGCCACTTCGGCCGTGAGCTGCCGGACTTCACCTGGGAGCGGACCGACCGGGTCGACCAGCTGAAGAAGGCCGTCCAGGACTGACGCCCTTCCCCACGCGCACGACCGCAGGCGGCGGCCGCCCCGAGCCCTCGGGACGGCCGCCGCCTGCGGCGTTGTGCCCGATGTCGGTGTGACCTGGTAGTACTTGGAGCGATGAGCAGCGAAGAGGAGAGCGGCGGGGGCGGTGCGGGGGCGCCGGAGCAGCTCGCGTTCATCCGGGAGACGGTGCGCCGGGCCAAGCCCCGTACCTGGCGCGGGGCCAAGCGCGCCGAGCACCTGCCGGTGGCCCGGGTGGTGGTCGACAAGGGCGTGCTGACCATCGACAAGTTCTTCGACTACGAGGTGCCCGCCGCGATGGCGGAGGACGCCCGGCCCGGCGCGCGGGTGCGGGTGCGTTTCGGGGCGCGCGTGGTGAAGGGCCAGCGCGAAGGGGGGGAACTGCACGACGGGTTCATCGTCGCGCGCCTGCCCGAAAGCGACTTCCCCGGCCCGCTGGCGCCGCTCGCCCAGGTGCTCTCGCCCGAGCCGGTGCTCACCCCGCAGCTGCTGCGGCTCTGCCGGACCGTCGCCGACCGCTACGCGGGGACCCTGGCGGACGTCCTCCAGCTGGCGATCCCGCCCCGGCACGCCAAGGCCGAGGCCGAGCCCTCCCCGCCGCCCAGGCCCCGGCCGGCCGCGCCCGCCCCCGGTGGCTGGCAGCGCTACCCCGCCGGGCCCGACTTCCTCGCCGCGCTGGCCGGCGGCGGAGCGCCGCGCGCGGTCTGGACGGCGCTGCCCGGCCCCGGCTGGCCGTACGAGATCGCCCGCGCCGTCGCCGCCACCCTGGCGAGCGGGCGCGGCGCGCTGGTCGTCCTGCCGGACGGGCGCACCACCGCCCGGGTCGACCGGGCGCTCACCGAACTGCTCGGCGCCGGGCAGCACGCCACCCTGGTGGCCGATCTCGGGCCCCGGGAGCGCTACCGGCGCTGGCTGGAGGTGAGCCGCGGCTCGGTGCACGCCGTCATCGGCACCCGCGCCACCATGTTCGCGCCGGTGCGCGACCTCGGGCTGGTGGTCGTCTGGTCGGACGGCGACAGCAGCCACAGCGATCCGCGCGCCCCGCACCCGCACGTCCGGGAGGTCGCGCTGCTGCGCGCGGCCGAGGAGGGCGCGGGCGTGCTGCTGGGCGGGCACACGGTGACCGTGGAGGGCGCGCAGCTGGTCAGCACCGGGTGGGCCCGGCCGCTGGCGGCCGACCGGGAGACCGTCCGGCAGGTCGCGCCCCGGGTCCGGACCGTCACCGACCAGGACCAGCACCGGGACGCCGCCGCCCAGGCCGCCCGGCTGCCGTCGGTGGCCTGGGAGGTCGCGCGGGACGCGCTGGCGAGCGGCGGGCCGGTCCTGATCCAGGTGCCGAGGCGCGGGTACGTGCCCCGGCTGGCGTGCGGGCGCTGCCGCACGCCGGTCCGGTGCCGGCACTGCGAGGGCCCGCTGGAGGCCGCGTCGTCCGACGCGCCGCTGCGCTGCGGCTGGTGCGGGGAGGCGGAGAACGACTGGCACTGCGCCGAGTGCGGGTCGTTCCGGCTGCGGGCGCAGGTGGTCGGTGCGCGGCGGACGGCGGAGGAGCTGGGGAAGGCGTTCCCCCGGATCCCGGTCCGGACCTCCGGACGGGACGCGGTGCTGGCGACCGTCCCCGCGGAGCCGGCGCTGGTGATCTCCACCCCGGGCGCCGAGCCGGTGGTCGAAGGGGCGGACGGCTACGCGGCCGCGCTGCTGCTGGACGGCTGGGCGCTGCTCGGCCGCCCGGACCTGCGGGCCGGGGAGGAGACCCTGCGGCTCTGGCTGGCGGCCGCCGCGCTGGTCCGGCCCTCGACCGAGGGCGGCACGGTGGTGGTGGTCGCGGAGCCGACCGCGCGGCCGGTGCAGGCGCTGGTCCGCTGGGACCCGATGGGCCACGCCGGGCTGGAGCGGGACGAACGGGCGCAGCTGCACTTCCCGCCGGTGTCGCGGATGGCCTCGGTGGCGGGCAGTCCGGCGGCGGTGGCCGATCTGCTGGGCCTGGTCCGGCTGCCGGAGGGCGCCGATGTGCTGGGCCCGGTGCCGGTGCCGAAGCTGCGGGGGGAGGAGCAGGAGCGGGCGCTGCTGCGGGTGCCGCCCGGACAGGGGGCGGCGCTGGCGGCGGCGCTCAAGGCGGCGCAGATCGCGCGGATCGCGCTGCGGACGCCGGAGGCGGTGAAGGTGCGGATCGATCCGCTGGACATCGGCTGAGGCGAGGGCGGCCGGGCTGGTGGCCGGGCCCGGGCCGGGCTGAGGCGGGGCGGGCGGGGACGGCCGGGCCCGTTGGGTGAGCCCGACCGTGCCGCCCGATGTCCGCCCTGGTCAGCCGCGCAGCGGGATGCCGCCGCGGTCCACGCCGGCGCGGTCCAGTCCGCCCCGGTCCGCCGTGGACCGGTCCAGGGCCGCCCGGTCCAGCGTGCTGCGGTCCAGGCCGCCCTGGCGGGCCGCCGGGACGGTGGTGGCCAGTCCGCTCGGGGCGGGTGCGGCGGCCGGCAGTTCCTCGGAGCGGTCCGACCGGCCCTGCCCCGGCACCCCCGGGACGCCGGAGGCCGTCACCCCGCCCGCGGCGAGCAGCTCGCTGGTGGGCCGGCGCATCCCGTACCGCCGGTGCACCGCCTGCTTGGTGACCCCGAGGGCGGAGCCCACCGAATCCCAGGAGAAGCCCAGCGCCCGGTCGAACTCGACCGCCGCCGCCACCAGTGTCTCCACGCTCTCCCGCAGCTCCTGAGCCAGGCGCACCGTCGGTGCGGGCGCCCGCCCGTACACCACGAACCCGGCCGAGGTGCTCGGGCGGCGCGGCCGGTAGACGTTGCCCAGCTGGGCGGTGAGCGTCCGCAGCGCGTCGACCTGCCGCCGCACCCGCTCGATGTCCCGCACCAGCAGGTGCAGGCTGGCCCGGGCCCGGGCGTCGTGGTTGATCTGCTCAGCCATGGCTTACGCGCCACCTTCCGTACGGTTCGGCTCGGCCGGGTCGCGGTGTCCCGTTCTGCCCGGCCCCGGTCAATCTCACTTGACCAACGCCCGAATGGGGGCCGGGGTCACGCAGCCGGACGGACTCGGGATATGCCGGTGGGCCGAGCACGGCCGCCGGACGGCCCGGGACGATTGCATAGACTTGCCGGTGGCCGGCCCCCGGCCCACCCCGTGACCCGCCTGTGGCGAGCAGCCCGAACCCGACGGACAGGAGCCCGTACCCCGTGGCGATCCAGCCGATCCGCATCTTCGGAGACCCCGTCCTGCGGGCCACCGCGAAGCCGGTGACCACGTTCGACAAGGAACTGCGCAAGCTGGTCCAGGATCTCACCGACACCATGCTCGACGCCCCCGGCGCCGGCCTGGCGGCCCCTCAACTCGGCGTCTCCCTCAGGGTGTTCACCTACCACGTGGGCGGCGTCACCGGTCATCTGATCAACCCCGACCTGTCGCTGACCGAGGAGGAGCAGGACGGCCCCGAGGGCTGCCTCTCGCTGCCCGGCCTGCGCTACGACACCAAGCGCGCGTACGGCGTGGTCGCCAAGGGCTTCAACATGCACGGCGACCCGGTCACCATCGACGGCACCCAGCTGCTCGCCCGCTGCATCCAGCACGAGACCGACCACCTCGACGGGATCATCTTCATCGACCGCCTCGACCGCGAGCAGCGCAAGGCCGCGATGAAGGCGATCCGTGAGACGGAGTGGGGCGACGGACCCGCCCCCGTCGTCAGGATCTCCCCGCACGGCACCTTCGGCGCCGCGCGCTGAACCCCCGCTTCCGCTGCTGAACTCCGCCCACCAGAAAGGCACTTGATGCGCCTCGTGTTCGCCGGCACCCCCGAGGTCGCCGTTCCCGCCCTGGACGCCCTGCTCGCCTCCGACCGGCATGAGGTCGTCGCGGTGGTCACCCGCCCCGACGCCCCCGCCGGGCGCGGCCGCAAGCTGGTCGCCAGCCCCGTCGCCCAGCGCGCCGAGGAGGCCGGGATCGAGGTCCTCAAGCCGGCGAAGCCCAGCGACCCGGACTTCGTCGCCCGGCTCACCGAACTCGCCCCCGACTGCTGCCCGGTGGTCGCCTACGGCGCGCTGCTGCGCCCGGGCACCCTGGAGATCCCCAAGCACGGCTGGGTCAACCTGCACTTCTCGCTGCTGCCCGCCTGGCGCGGCGCGGCCCCCGTCCAGCACGCCGTGCTGGCGGGCGACGAGGTCACCGGAGCGTCCACCTTCCTGATCGAGCAGGGCCTCGACTCCGGCCCGGTCTACGGTGTGATCACCGAGGAGGTCCGCCCCACCGACACCAGCGGCGAACTCCTCACCAGGCTCTCCCACTCCGGCGCCCGTCTGCTCACCGCCACCATGGACGGCATCGCGGACGGCTCCCTGCACGCCGTCCCGCAGCCCGCCGAGGGCATCACGCTCGCCCCGAAGATCACCGTCGAGGACGCCCGGATCGACTGGAACCACCCCGCGCTGCGGATCGACCGCCTGGTGCGCGGCTGCGCCCCCGCCCCCGGCGCCTGGACGCTCTTCCGCGGTGAGCGGCTGAAGGTCTCCGGCCCGGTGAAGCTGCTGACGGACGCCGCGGAGCTGGCACCCGGGGAGCTGGCCGTCGGCAAGAAGAGCATCCGGGTCGGCACCGGCAGCCACGAGGTCGAGCTGGGCGAGGTCCAGCCGCAGGGCAAGAAGCCGATGCGGGCGGCGGACTGGGCGCGGGGCACCCGGATCGAGTCCGGCGAGCGCTTCGAGGTCTGAGGGAGCGGAGAAGGCCGGGGGCCAGGGCCCGACGTTTGGCGTTACTGTTCGACTGTTCGTCCGATAATCACCGCAGCACCTTGAGGCACCTGTGACCACACCGAGCGCCAAGCGCGCCCCCCGCCCGCACCGCCGTCCGAAGAAGGACCCGGCCCGGATCGTCGCCTTCCGCGCCCTGCGCGCCGTCGACGAGCGCGACGCCTACGCGAACCTGATCCTTCCCTCCCTGCTCCGCGAGGCCGAGCAGAAGGGCATGGACCGCCGCGACGCCGCCCTCGCCACCGAACTCGTCTACGGCACCCTGCGGCTCCAGGGCACCTACGACGCGATCATCGCCGCCTGCGTCGACCGCCCGCTCAGCAAGGTGGACCCGCCGGTCCTGGACGTGCTCTCGCTCGGCGCCCACCAGCTGCTCACCACCCGCATCCCCAGCCACGCCGCCGTCTCGGCCACCGTCGAACTGGCCCGCGTGGTGCTCGGCGACGGCAAGGCCAAGTTCGTCAACGCCGTCCTGCGCCGGATCAGCGCCCGCGACCTGGCGGAGTGGATCGGACAGGTCGCCCCGCCGTACGACGACGACGCCGAGGACCACCTCGCCGTCGTGCACTCCCACCCCCGCTGGGTGGTCGCCGCGCTCTGGGACTCGCTCGGCCGCTGGCAGCCCGACGCCGCCGGCCGCACCGCCATGGAGGAGCTGCTGCGCGCCGACAACGAGCGGCCCGAGGTCACCCTGGTGGCCCGCCCCGGCCGGATCACCGTCGGCGAACTGGCCGAAGCGCTGCCCGAGGCCGAACCCGGCCGCTGGTCCCCGGTCGCGCTCCGGCTCGCCGAGGGCGGCGACCCGGGCTCGCTGGAGGCGGTGCGCGAGAACCGGGCCGGCGTCCAGGACGAGGGCAGCCAGCTGGTCGCGCTCGCCCTCGCGGCGGCTCCCCTGGACGGACCGGACCGGCTCTGGCTGGACGGCTGCGCCGGCCCCGGCGGCAAGGCCGCGCTGCTCGGCGCCCTGGCCGCCGGGCGCGGCGCCGCCCTGGTGGCCAGCGAGAAGCAGCCGCACCGGGCCCGGCTGGTCGCCCGCGCGCTGGAGGGCAACCCCGGCCCGTACACCGTGATCACCGCCGACGGCACCCGCCCGGCCTGGCGCTCCGGCGGCTTCGACCGGGTCCTGGTCGACGTCCCGTGCTCCGGCCTCGGTGCGCTGCGCCGCCGCCCCGAGGCCCGCTGGCGCCGCCGCCCGCAGGACATCGCCGCCTTCGGCCCGCTCCAGCGCGACCTGCTGCGCTCGGCCGTCGACGCCACCCGGGTCGGCGGCGTGGTCGGCTACGCGACCTGCTCGCCGCACCTGGCCGAGACCCGGGCCGTCGTCGACGACGTGCTCCGGGACGAGGGCGGCCGGGTCGAGTGGATCGACGCCCGCCCGCTGCTCCCCGGCGTCCCGGCGCTGGGCGACGGCCCGGACATCCAGCTCTGGCCGCACCTGCACGGCACCGACGCGATGTACCTGGCCCTGCTGCGGCGCACGGCCTGACCCGGACGGCGGCGTGAGCCCCCGGCGGCCGCCAGGGGCTCACGCCGTTCGGTCAGCGCTGTTCCTCCGGACGCCCGTCCTGCTCCCAGCGGGTGTGGAACGTACCGTCGCGGTCGGTCCGCCGGTAGGTGTGCGCGCCGAAGAAGTCCCGCTGTCCCTGGACGAGGGCGGCCGGGAGGCGTTCGGCCCGCAGACTGTCGTAGTAGGCGAGCGCGGTCGCGAAGCCGGGTGCCGGAACGCCCAGTTGGGCCGACGTCGAGACGACCCGGCGCCACGCGGACTGCGCGGAGCCGAGCGACTCCCGGAAGTGGGCGTCGGTCAGGAGCGTGGGGCGCTCCCTGTCCTCGTCGTAGGCGGCCTTGATCCGGTCCAGGAAGCGGGCCCTGATGATGCACCCGCCGCGCCAGATGGTGGCCATCGCGCCGGGGTCGATCCGCCAGCCGTACTCGGCGCTGCCGGCCTGGATCTGCTGGAAGCCCTGGGCGTAGGCCACCATCTTGGAGGCGTACAGGGCCTGTTCGACGTCGTCGGCGAAGCGGTCCGCCGCCGCGCTGTCGAGCCAGCTCTCGGACGGGCCGGGCAGGTCGTGCGCCGCCCGCCGGAGCGGCACGCCGCCGGACAGCGACCGGGCGAAGACCGCCTCGGCGATCCCGTTCACGGGGACGCCCAGGTCCAGCGCGCTCTGCACCGTCCACCGGCCGGTGCCCTTCTGCTCGGCCTGGTCCAGCACGATGTCCACGAAGGGCCGGCCGGTCGCCGCGTCGGTGTGGGCGAGGATCTCGGCGGTGATCCCGATCAGGTACGACTCCAGGCGGCCGCCGTTCCAGGCCCGGAAGACCTCGGCGATCTCGGCGGGCTGCAGGCCGCCGCCGTGGCGCAGCAGGTCGTAGGCCTCGGCGATCAGCTGCATGTCGGCGTACTCGATGCCGTTGTGGACCATCTTGACGAAGTGGCCGGCGCCGTCCGGTCCGACGTGGGTGCAGCAGGGGGTTCCGTCGACCTCGGCGGCGATGTCCTCCAGCAGCGGGCCCAGGACCTGGTAGGCCTCCGGGGTGCCGCCGGGCATGATGCTCGGTCCTTCCAGGGCGCCCTGCTCGCCGCCGGAGATCCCGGTGCCGACGAAGTGGAGCCCGCGCTGCCGCAGGGCCGCCTCCCGTCTGCGGGTGTCGAGGAAGTGGGCGTTGCCGCCGTCCACCAGCACGTCGCCTTCGTCGAGCAGGGGGAGGAGCTCGTCGATGACGGCGTCGGTGGGTTCGCCGGCCTTGACCATGATCACGATCCGGCGGGGGCGTTCGAGTGCCGCGACGAACCCGGCCGTGCTGTCGGCCGGGACGAACGCGCCCTCGTGTCCGTACTGCTCCACCAGTGCGGTGGTCCTTGCCCGGGTGCGGTTGTGGACGGCGACGCGGTAGCCGTGGCGGGCGAGGTTCCGCGCGAGGTTGCGCCCCATCACGGCCAGTCCGGTGACGCCGATCTGGGCCTGCGGCTGCTCGGTCATAGGGGGTCTCCAAGGGGGTGAGGGGCCCGTGGGGCGGCGGCGGTCGCGCCCGGGGTGCTGCCGTCGGGGATGGTGTGGTTCGGGATGCTGCCGTGCGGGCGGGGCCGGGAGCGGTGCCGCACGGCCGTCGCGCCCGCCTACTCGGCGGCCACCGAGAGGATCTCGTCCTCGGGAAGCTCCACGTAGACCACGCCGTCCACCTCGACCTCCGAGCCGGAGAACCGGGAGAAGATGATCTTTTCGCCGGTCTTCACGTCCACCGGGTGCGGCCGGCCGCCCGCCAGGGTCCTGCCCGGTCCCACCGCCACCACCTCGCCCTTGCGGGTGTCCGCGTCGGGCAGGGCGGGCGCGCTGATCGGCTTGACGATCAGGTGATCGTCCTTCGGCCGGAAGTCTGGCATCGGAGGGTCCTCTCGGATAGGAGACGGCGGCGCGGCCCAGCGCGCCCCACAGGTCGATGGTCCACGGTTCCCGCGTGCTTCGCCCCGGCTGCTTCGGCCTCATGGCGGTACGCCGCGCGCCCTTCGGGTGTCGGCCCGGACGGCGAGCGGGTGCGGACGCGCTCTCCGGCGGCCGGCCGGGCAGGCCGTCGGGGGCGGCCCCGGTGCCCCGCGAAAGGCGGTGGAAGCGGACCGCTCCCGCTGATTAGGCTCGGGGGATGACCACTACTCGCACCTTCCGGATCACCGTTCGCGGTGCCTTCGACGGGCTCGACGCCGAGCAGCGCGCCGAGCTGCTGGCCCGCGCGTCCGAGCACGATGTGCTGCACGCGGCCTACACCACCGAGGGGCACCTCAGCTACGACATCGCGGCGCGGCCCGCGTTCACCTTCCGCTTCCAGGACTCCGGCGAGGCCGAGGAGGACATCCTGGAGGCGACCGAACGCGCCGAGGCCGCGGCGAAGGCCTGGCTGGATGAACGGGGCTACGCCTTCAAGAACCTCAGGTCGCAGGCCGAGGACCTCTCCCAGGCCCCCCTCGGCAAGCGGCAGCGCCGCGCCGCCGCGCGGAAGGACGCCTGACCCCGGGCGCTCGCGGGGATTCGGCCGGACTCGTATGACCGAATACTGCACTACTCCTTGACTGCTCAACCAGCTGCTAGGGTCGAGCGGTCAAGGAGGTGGCACATGAGTGATGCGCTGGACGCGGCCCTGCGGCTCCTGCGGGCGCAGACCGCCCTGGTGAAGCGCTTCGACGCGAGCCTCGGCGGCCTGCACGGGGTGAGCCTGGCCGACTTCACGCTGCTGCTGCGCCTGGGCCAGTCGCCCGGCGGCCGGCTGCGCCGGGTGGACCTCGCCGAGGCGCTCGGCCTGACCGCCTCGGGCGTGACCCGGGGGCTGGCGCCGCTGGAGCGCATCGGGCTGGTCACGCGCGAGCCGGACGCCCGCGACGCCCGGGTGGCGTACGCGGCACTCACCGACACCGGTCGTGAACGGCTCGCGGAGATGCGCGCCACGGCCGAGCAGGTCGCCGAGGAGATCTTCGCCGCGCCCCCGTGGGGTGAGGCGGACATGGCCGTGTTGTCCGAGCTGACGACCCGCCTCGGCGGCGTCGGCCTCCCCGGCCGGGGCGCGGGAGCCCGGTCGGCGTCTCGACCGGGTGCGCCGACTCGGCTTCCGGGGAACTGAGTTCGGCCCGGGTCGCGGGTCGCCGGTCGGGTGAGCCTCCCGGACGGGGCGGCGGATCTGTAGCAGGCTCTCCGTGGGTGCGCGGTCACGTGAGGTGACGGTGGCTCAAGAGTGCTTCCAGGAAAGCGAGGCGGGCATGACGGACATTCCGAAGGACCTCAAGTACAGCAGGGATCACGAGTGGGTGCGGTCCACCGGCAACGGGAAGGTCAGGATCGGCCTCACGGCCTTCGCGCAGCGCCAGCTCGGTGATGTCGTCTTCGTCGAACTGCCCGAATCCGGCGCCGCCCTCGATGCCGGGGAGCCGGTCGGCACCGTCGAGTCGGTCAAGGCGGTCTCCGAGGTCTACACGCCGGTGTCCGGCATGATCGCCGCCGTCAACGAGGACCTCAACGACTCGCCGGAACTGATCAACGAGGAGCCCTACGAGCAGGGCTGGATCGTCGACGTCACCCTGTCCGCCCCCAAGCAGCTTGACGACCTGCTCACGGCCGCGCAGTACGGCGACTACATCAAGGCGGAGTCGGACGGGTAACCGGCGGCGGCCCTCGCACCGGCAGGCCGCTCGGTCCGTCCCGAGCGGCCTGCCGACGGTGGTGGTCCGGACGGGCGCCGACCCGTCCGCCGCGGCCGGCTACCGCTTGGCGACGGGCCGGTAGGTGCAGACGTTCACACCCGTGCTGCCGGTGACGGTGGAGACCAGCTCCAGCGTGCGCAGCCCGCCGTCGTCCGGGAAGATCGTCTTTCCGCCGCCGAGGAGCACCGGCATGATCACCAGTCGGAGCTCGTCGACCAGGCCCTCGCTCAGGAGGGTGCGCACCAGGGTGGGGCTCCCCATGACCAGCAGGTCGCCGCCCTCGGCCTTGCGCAGCTCGCGGACGCGGGCGACGGCCTCGTCACCGGGGATGCGGGTGGTGTTGTCCCAGACCGGCCCGGAGTCGCCCAGGGTGCTGGAGACGACGTACTTCGGGATGGCGTTCATCCGGTCGGCGAACGGGTCGCCGGCCCGCTCGGGCCACGCCGCGGCCATCGTCTGCCAGGTGCGGCGCCCGAACAGCAGTGCCGCGGCGCTGGTCAGCGCGTCGGAGAAGGCACCGCCCACCACCTCCGGGTCGAAGAACGGGTGCGACCAGCCGCCGTGGGCGAAGCCGCCGTCGGTGTCCTCCTCGGGGCCGCCAGGGGCCTGCACGACGCCGTCCAGGCTGATGAACTCACTGATCACGATGCGCACGGTGGTGCTCCTCTGTCTTGCCTGCTCTGCTTGCTACGCCCTCGGGCCTACGACACTGAAGACTTCCGGCCACTACGGAATCATCGCTCCCGCGGCGGTGATGTGGATCACGCCCGGCGCGGCCCGGCGTGGTCAGGCGCGCGGTCCGGGCTCGCGGTCAGGGCTCGCCCCGGGGCGACGCGGCTCCAGCCGTCCACGCGTCGCGCCGGGCGGGGATCGGTCATCGGCCGGGGTCGAGGCCCACTCGACCAGCTGAGGACGGGCGGTGGTGTGCACATCGGGGAGTCAACACCATGGCTACGACAGCGGCCCTCAGCCCCACCGGAACGACCGGACGGGGGAGCGGACCTGACCGTCGGCGGCGGGCCTGCGGTCAGGGCCTGGGGGCGGCGGCTTCGAGCTGGTCGACGGTCCCGGACATGACGGTGCGGATGTGCCGGGTGAGGTGGTCGGCGGGCCAGTCCCACCAGGCGGCGGCCAGCAGGCGGGCGACGTCGCCGTCGGGGTAGCGCGAGCGGATGACCTTGGCGGGGTTGCCGCCGGCGATGGCGTAGTCGGGGACGTCGGTGGTGACGACCGATCCGGCGGCGATGATCGCGCCGTGGCCGATGCGGACCCCGGGCATGACCACGCTTCGGTAGCCGAGCCAGACGTCGTTGCCGACGACGGTGTCGCCGCGGGCGGGCAGGCCGGCGAGGAGGTCGAAGTGCTCGGACCAGGCGCCGCCCATGATGGGGAAGGGGAAGGTGGAGGGGCCGTCCATACGGTGGTTGGCGCCGTTCATGATGAACCGCACGCCCTCGCCCAGCGCGCAGAACTTCCCGATGACCAGCTTCTCCGGGCCGTAGTGGTAGAGCACGTTGCGGGTCTCGAACGCGGTCGGGTCGTCGGGGTCGTCGTAGTAGGAGTACTCGCCGACCTCGATCAGTGGCGAGGTCACCAGCGGTTTCAGCAGGACCACGCGCGGCTGGTCGGGGAAGGGGTGGAGCACCGTCGGGTCGGGCGGGAGAGGACTCATGGTGGCACCGCTTTCCGTCGATCCGGGGGTGGTCGGCACTGTCCATGATCCACGGTGGGCCCGTGCCCCGGCCCTGCGGGGTGGCGGGCTCCCGCCGTGCGGAGCGGGGCCCGATCTGAAGGGCAGCGGAGTGCGCCCTTAAGGGCTGGCCCGTAGGACCCGCCCGGCAGTCTGCCGGGCTTCAAAAGCGGCTCATCGTCTTGCCGCGGCGCCGCGGGTCGGTGATGCTGGGCCGGTGTCAGGCCGGAGCAGTAGGGAAGCGGTGGCGGCAGGAGGGGTGTCGGCGGACCACCGCCCGCTTCGTCCCTGCCCCCGGGCCGCCGGGGGGTGACCTTCGGGCCGGACCCTGAGTACGCTCCCGCCCAGGACCACACCCAGCCGACCGCAGACATCCAGAAGGCGCCCACATGCACCCCGACCACCAGCGCGCGTCCCTGCTGGCCTGGGCACACACCGCCACCGCGGACCGTCCGGCGGGCGGGTTCGACGTGCGGGAGTGGGCCACCGGGCACGGTATCCCCGAGCATCAGGCGGCAGGCCTGCGCGCGGCCCTGACGGCCGAGGGCCTGCTGCGGCCCGTCTCGCTCGTCGCCGACATCGTCAGGTTCACACCTGTGGGCCGGGCCCAGGCGGCGGCCGTGCTGGAGCAGCGCGACAACCGCCCCCGGCGCAACAACGCGGTCCGCACCGACGTTCTCGACTGGCTCTACGGGCAACCCGGCCAGGGGTGCCGGCAGAGCGGTTGCGCCGACGCCGACCCGCCGTCGGGCTTCCTGGACACCGAACCGGCCTATTGCGGTGACCCGGTCACCGCACCTGAGGTGTGCGAGGCCATCGGGTACCTCGCGGCCCGCGGACTCGCCGTCGTCCACCAGGACACCGGCCCCTTCGGCCCGCGGACCAGGGACACCTTCCTCAGCCCCGCCGACAGCTACGTTGTCAGGCTGACCGCGCGGGGCATCGACTGCGCAGAGAGCGAGAAGACCGTGTCGGAGTTCGTGCAGCAGGAGCAGACGGCCCCTGGGACGACGACGTTCAACACCTACCTGACCGACGCGCAGGGGACCATCATCGGCTCCCAGCGGGACTTCACGCAGAACAACACCGCCGGCTTCGACCCGGCCGCGCTGATCCACTTCGCCGGCCTCGCCCAGCAGAGCCTGCCCGTCCTCGGGCTGTCGCCCGAGCAGCAGGCCGAGGCGGCCGAGCAGGCCGGGACCCTGTCCGCCGAGGCCGCACGCGCGCATCCGGACCGCGGTCTCCTGCGGCGCACGACCGACCGGCTGGTCGAGCTGGTCATGCCCGCGGCGGGCACCGCGCTCGGGCAGCTCGTGCTGGAGGCGGGGAACCAGGCCGTCGCCGCGATCGGCGGTTAGGGCCTGTCTGACCATTCCCGCCGCGCGCTGATGCGACGCGAATTATCAGACAAGCCCTACAGGCCTGCCGTCGAACGATCCTGACGTTTCGGCGGCTCGCGGTGGCTCGTGTACGGCCGGTCCGCTTGCCGAGGGGCGTGCACGTGGTCATCGCGCGGTTCCGCATCGGCTCCGGATGCTCGTCCAGCCCGTTGGCCGGCGCTCCGTCGGCACCGGTGGAAATCCCGTGGACGGGGCGGATCGAACGGTGCGATAGTCCGGTCGTGACAGTGATTCCTGCCTCACCCGCACCCATCGCACTGGCCGACGGCCTCGTCCTGCGGCAGGCGCAGCCCGCCGACCTCGACCAGATCGGCGCGCTCCTCGCCGAGCGCGGTGACGCGGACGACGCCCTCGACCACCGGCTGGTCGTCACGGACCCTGATGTCGGCTGGTCCGCCTGCGCCGTGGTCGTCGACGGTGACCGGGTCGTCTCCACCGCGACGCTCCTCGACGAGGAGGTGCGGATCGGCGGCGTCCGCCTGCCCGCCGGTCAGGTCGAGCTGGTCGCCACCGATCGCGGATACGAAGGGCGTGGACTCGTACGGGCGTTGATGCGGTGGGCCCACGACCGCTCCGCCGCCCGGGGGCACGTCATTCAGGCGATGATCGGGATTCCGTACTTCTACCGGCTGTTCGGCTACGAGTACGCCATCGACATACCGCCGGCGCTGACCGTGCGCACCCCGCCGCCCGGCGACGGCACGCCCGTACTCCGCGCGGCCCTGCCCTCCGACATCCCCGCGATGGCGGCTTTGCAGGACGCCGCCCAGAACGGGTTCGACGTGGCCATGCCGCACTCGGCGGCGTGCTGGCGATGGCTGGCGGCCCACGAGGCCAGCACGCTCTGGGTCCTCGAACACGCCGGTACCGTCCTCGCCACCGGGCGCACCACGCCCCCCGGTGAGGACATGCTCCTGGCCGAGGCCGCCGCAGTCGACGAGGCGGCGGCGCGTGGCCTGCTCCGCGGCGTCGCCGCGCTGGCGCCCGACAGCCGGCTCCGGGTCGTCCATCGGGCCGGCACCGTGACCGCCGCGGCCTGGCAGGATTTCCTCGACCACGAACCGCGCACGCGGGCGGAGCAGTACTACGTCCGCGTCCCGGACACCGCAGCGCTGCTCGACCGGTTGCGGCCGCTGCTCTGGGACCGCCTCACCACAGCCGGGATCGACCGCACCGGCCGCTCCATCGTCATCTCCACCTTCGGCGCCCACTACCGGATCCCGGTCCACGCCGACGGTCTCGGTGCGGTCGTCACCGGTGGCGCGATGCAGAGCCCCGGCACCGCGGGAGGCGCCGGAGTGGCGCCCGACCACCTGCCCGCCCTGCTGTTCGGCCCGCACGGGATCGAGGGGCTGACCCGGCTCCGGCCCGACGTCTACGCCCAGGACGAGGAGCTGTTCCGGGCACTCCTCCCGCCGCTCACCGCGGATGTGCTCAGCTACTACCTGCCGTACTGAGCACGGAGGCCGTGCGGGGCCCGTCTGCCGCCTCCGGTAAGTGCTCAGGGGTGCGCAGAAGTACACCCCCGGAGTGAGGTCCGGTGCAGTGCGTGCCACAGGGCCGGGCGCGATCGTCGTAGGTGTCGTCAGAACGACACCTCCGACGAGAAGAACAGGTGCACGGATGTCCCATGCCCAGCAGCGCGTCGCCGCGACGCGTGCCCGCGATTTCTGGCCGGTCCCGCTGTTCACCCTGCTGACCTGGGTGGTGGCCGGTCTGCTGCTGGCTCTGCAGCCGATGCTCCCGCTCGACCCCGGGCTGCTGATGCTCCCCCAGTTCGGCCCCGCCGTCGCCGCCGTGGTGGTGACGGTGCTGCTGAGGCGGGGGAGGAGGCCCGCGGCCGGTCCGGCTAGCATGAGGTGGCTGCGGCCCACCCGTGACGTGCTCGTTCGCTGCGTGACCGGTGCGGGTCTGGTTGTCGCGGTGCTGGGGCTGTCGCTCGGCGTCCTCGCGCTGGCCGGACGGCCGGTGCACCTCACGGACGCCGGTCAACTGGCTGGGCCGTGGTGGCTGCTGGTCGTCCTGCAGTGGGTCGGCGCGTGCGGCGAGGAACTGGGCTGGCGCGTCTTTCTGCAGCGGCGGCTGGAGGCCGGCCGTTCGCCGGTGGCGGCAGCGGTCGTGGTGGGTGTTCTCTGGGGGGCTTGGCACGTGCAGTACCTGCGGTTCGGAGCCGCGTTCATGACGGCGTTCATGGTCATGACCGTCGCGGTCTCGGTGATACTCGCCGTCCTGGTCTCGGGCGCCGGTACCGGGACCCTCCTGGTGGCCGGCACCCTCCACTGCCTGATCAATCTCGGCACCCTCGGCGTGCTGGACATCGAGGGCGGTGACGTCGCCGGCATGACCGCGCTCGCCGGCTGCTCGACCGCGGTCGCGGTCGCGCTGGCGGTGGCCGGCCACCGGGTCCGGCGCACGGAGGCCGTCCGATGAACACCGGATCCTCTGCCACCCGTACACCGGACGACACGCCGACCACCACCGGCGGCAGCGCTCGCCGAACGGCGGCCACCGCCCGTACGGCGTGGGCCGAGCGGCCGGTCGCGCTGGGGCGGGCCGCGGCCCTGTGGGCCCTGGCACTGTCGGCCGGGCTGGTCGCCTGCCTGGTCAACCTCGCGATCTGGCTGCTGGGCGCCGGAGTCGGGCTGCTCCTGCTCCCACTCGCCGTCGGGACGCTGCGACGGCTCGCCGGCACCGCCCGCCGCCGCGCCGGGCGGTGGACGGGGGTGGCGATCCCCGAACCGTACCGCCCGACGCCGCCGCGGGAGCCCGGCCTCGGCGGCCGGGTCCGTACCTGCCTCGCCCTGCTGAGCGACCCGGCCACCTGGCGCGACCTGGTGTGGGCGAGTGCCGATCCGTGGATCGGCGGCGTCATCGCCGGGCTGCCGGGCGCGCTGGTGCTGTACGGCGTGTACGGAGCACTGGTCCAGCCCTTCGTCTGGGGGCCGATCGACCGCGCGGGCGGCAGCAACTGGTACACCGTCATCCAGGTGGACTCGTCCGGCGCCGCGCTGGCCGCAGTACCCGTCGGCCTCGCGCTGATCCTCGCCGGCCTCCTGGTCGGCCCGTGGACGCTGCGACTGCACGCCCGCTGGACGGCGGTCCTGCTCGCGCCGACCCGGACCGCCCGGCTGCGCCTGCGGGTCGACCATCTCTCCACCACCCGCGCCGACGCCTCCGACGCCCAGGCCGCCGAGCTCCGCCGGATCGAACGGGACCTGCACGACGGGGCCCAGGCCAGGCTGGTCGCGCTCGGCATGACCATCGACAGCGTCGAGAAGCTGGTGAACAACGATCCGCAGGCCGCCCTGTCCATGCTCGCCGGAGCCCGCGAGGCCTCCTCCCGCGCCCTGGAGGAGATGCGCGACCTGATCCGCGGCATCCATCCGCCGGTCCTGGCGGACCGCGGCATCGCCGACGCGGTCCGCGCCCTCGCCCTCGACAGCATGCTGGACGTCGAGGTGACGGCCGAGCTGCCGGGCCGGCCCGCCGCCCCCGTCGAGTCGGCGGTCTACTTCGCGGTCAGCGAGCTGCTCACCAACGCCGCCAAGCACAGCGGTGCCGAGCGGGTGGAGGTCAGGCTCGGCCACCGCGACGGTGTGCTCGCCGCCGAGGTCACCGACGACGGCCGCGGCGGCGCGGACCCCGCCCGGGGCACCGGTCTGCGCGGGGTCCAGCGCCGGATCGCCGTCTTCGACGGCACCCTGACCGTCCGCAGTCCCGACGGCGGCCCCACCACGATCCTCCTGGAGATCCCGTGCGCGTTGTCCTCGCCGAAGACCTCTTCCTCCTGAGGGACGGACTGGTCCGCACCCTGGAGGAGCACGGCTTCGACATCGTGGCCGCCGTCGACAACGGCCCTTCCCTGCGCAGGGCGCTCGCCGACCACCGGCCGGACATCGCCGTGGTCGACGTCCGCCTGCCGCCCTCCTTCACCGACGAGGGCCTCCAGGCCGCCCTGGAGGCCCGGCGCCGTACCCACGGCCTGCCCGTCCTGGTGCTGTCCCAGTACGTCGAGCGGCTCTACGCCCGCGAGCTGCTGGCGGACGGCTCCGGTGCGGTCGGCTACCTGCTCAAGGACCGGGTCTCCAACGCCGCCCAGTTCGTCGACGCCGTCACCCGGGTCGCGAGCGGCGGCACCGTGATGGACCCGGTGGTCATCGCCAAACTGCTCAGCCGCGGCGAGGCCCGCGGCCGCACGACGGCGCTGACGCCCCGCGAGCAGCAGGTGCTGGAACTGATGGCACAGGGCCGCTCCAACCCGGCGATCGGCCAGCAGCTCCACATCACCCTGAGCGCCGTCACCAAGCACACGGCCAGTATCTTCGCCAAGCTCGACCTGCCCGCCTCCGACGACGACAACCGCCGGGTCCTGGCCGTCCTGGCCTACCTCGACCGCTGAGCCCGGGGCCGAGGCCGACCGGGCCTTCGAAGCCGTCCCTCAGCCCTCGCCGGTCGGCGGGTCGGTCTTCGGTCCGAATCCTGGCCGTGCGTGGGGCCGAAGTCCGCGTCGAACTCCGCCAGCAGACGGATGATCTCGGGGGCCGACCCGGGTTCGGGGAAGTCCCGGTGGATCCGGCGGTGCAGACGGGACCGACTCACAGCGGCTCTCTCCCCGCTCCCCGTGCAGCCGTGCGTGGTGCGCACCCGAGTATCCGCGGCGACTCCGGGCACCCGCAAGGCGCCCGCCCCGACGTCAGCCCCTGCGGCTTTCCGCGACCACAGCCGAGCCGCGTCAGTCCAGGCAGAACTCGTTGCCCTCAGGGTCGGTCATCACGATGAAGCCGGCGCTCATCGGGGGAGCGGGCTCGTGGCGACGCACCCGTGTCGCGCCCAGTGCGACGAGCCGGTCGCACTCGACCTCCAGCGCTGCCATCCGCTCCTCGCCCCGCAGCCCGGGAGCCGCGCGGACGTCGAGGTGGACGCGGTTCTTGGCGACCTTGTCCTCCGGCACCTGCTGGAAGAACACCCGCGGGCCGTGCCCGTCCGGGTCCTCGATGGCCGACTTCGTGTTGCGCTGCTCCTCCGGTACGCCGATCCGCGCGAGGAAGTCGTCCCACGCGGCCAGCGGGTCGGCGTCCTCGGGCAGGTCGACTCCGGGCGGGCCGGGGTGGACGTAACCCAGTGCGTCGCGCCAGAAGGACGACAGCGCCCGCGGGTCGTGGGCGTCGAAGGTGACCTGGAGGCGGCGGCTCATCGGGTTGCTCCGTTCGTAGCGGGTCTCGTGTGCGGGGAGAGGCCGCGCAGCGGGCGGACCTCGGACAGACGGTGGATCGGCTCGCGGTGGACGGGCGGCACCGGACCGGCCGTGGGCACTTCGGGCAGGTTCCAGACGTCCGGCACCGGCAGCCAGAAGGACTCGTCCGCGTTCATGGAGCCACCCTGACACCTCTGGCGGACAGGATCGGTCCGCTACCCCTGGCAGAGTGGGCGACATGGACGGGACACGCGGTGACGAGCGGGGTACGACGGAGCGGGTGCTCACCCTGCTCGGGCTGCTGCGGCAGCGTCAGGTCTGGACCGGCCCCGAGCTCGCCGACCGGCTCCGGGTCACGTCGCGCACGGTACGGCGCGACGTCGAGCGGCTGCGCGCGCTCGGCTATCCGGTGCTTGCCGGCCGCGGTGTCGGCGGCGGTTACCGGCTCGGTCCGGGGCAGGACCTGCCGCCGCTGCTTCTCGACGACGAGGAGGCGATCGCCACCGCGGTGTCGCTGCTCGCCGGCGCGGGTGGCGCGGTCGCCGGCGACACCGCGCTCCGGGCGCTGACCAAGCTCGACCGGGTGCTGCCCACCCGGCTGCGGCACGAGGTGCGCGCGCTCTCCGGCTCGGTGGAGTTCTTCGGCGGAGGCCGCACGCCGGTCGACTCCGAGGTGCTCATGACGCTGGCCAGAGCCTGCCGCGACGAGGTCGAGGCCGGCTTCGACTACCCGTCCGGGAGCGGGGTGCGACGGCGGCGGGTCGAGCCCTACCGCCTGGTCGCCTCCGACCGGCGCTGGTACCTCCTCGCCTACGACCTCGACCGCGACGACTGGCGCAGCTTCCGCGTCGACCGGATGACCGAGGCGTCCGTACGGACCTGGCGCTTCCGCCCGCGCACGGCGCCCGACGCGGCGGCGTATGTGCAGGAGGGGGTGGCGAGCCGGGTCTACCCGCACCGGGCAAGCTTCCTCGTGCACGCGTCGGCCGACACGGTGCGCGCGCAGATCCCGGCGTCGGCGGCCGTGGTGCGACCGCGCGGGAGCGGGCTCTGTGAGGTGCTCAGTGGCGCCGGCAGCCTCGACTTCGTGCTCATGCACGTGCTTCTGCTGGGGCACGACTTCGAGGTGCTCGACCCTCCGGAGCTCGCGAGTCGCTGTCGGGTGCTGGCGGAGAGGCTGCTGTCGGCCGGTGCGAGGAGCTCACCGTGCTGATGTGCGCCAGTGTGCCCGCGCAGGCGGCGACGCCGTCGGCGCTCCGGCAACCTCGTCCCGGGCGACACCAACGGGCATCAGGACGTCTTCCGCCACGACCTGTGGACGGGCCGGACCGAACGGGTCAGCGTCGCGGCCGACGGCACCCAGGTCGAGGCCGGGTCGGGCAGCCCGGCCGTCGACGCGCTGGGCACGACGGTGCTTCTCCTCCGGCGGCGCGCTCGTCCCCGGCGGTGCCGACGGTCAGCAGGGCGTCTACGTGCGGCGGTACCCGCTGTTCTGAGCAGCCGCCGGATACGTCGATTCCGGCGGTTCCCGGCGACAGGCGAGGGCGGCACCGCAGCCCTCGCCTGTCGCCGGCCCCGCTCGTGCGGGCGTGGTGAGCCGGCTTCAGCGTTCGTGGACCGTGGCCCACCTGTAGTGGCCGGGCCGTGCTGTTCCCTCCGGGCCGAGGGCCGTGGCGGGGGCGCCCCCCCCGCCCCGCCCCGCCCGCCCCCCGGGGGGGGGGGGGGCGGGGCGGGGGGGGGGGGGGGGGCGCCGGGGCCGGCCGGCGGGGGGGGGGCCCCCCGCGCGGGGGGGGCCGG
>NZ_JBIVRD010000021.1:76515-154250 GCF_044755565.1 Kitasatospora sp. NPDC092286
GGGCGGTGGCTCCGCACGGGCGGTCGCGGCCCGGCGCCCGGCGGGGGGGGGGGGCCCCCGGGGGGCGGGGCGGGGGGGGCCGCGGGGCCCCCCCCCCCCCCCCCCCCCCGCCCCGGCCGGCCACCGGAGGGGTGGCGGGCCGGGCCGGGGGGTGAGGGGGATCAGCAGGAGCCGGCCGGGCGGTTGCGGACCACCAGGTCGGTGCGGCCGGCGGTGGCGTCCAGCCAGATCACCCGGGTGCCCTGGTCGGCCGCGGCCTTCTCCTGGCCGCCGCGGTTGCAGGAGAGCCGCTCGGGGGTGCCGCCGGTGAGCGGGAGCTGCCAGAGCTTGGGCAGCGCGGCGTTGGTCCAGCCGCCGGCGGGCTTGCTGCCCGGCGCCGCGAAGGTGACGGCCCGGTCGGAGGCGGTGATGGTGGTCCACGACGGGGCGTACGGCGAGGTGCCGGACAGCACGTCGGTCACACCGGAGCCGTCCAGGGCGCCGGAGCGGATGGAGCTCCGCTTGGTCCGGTCGCCGGGTGTCTCCACCCAGAGCAGCCGTCCGCCCGCGAGCACGGTGGACGTGGCCTCGGTCCCGGTGCTGCCGCTCGGGTCGCCCACCAGGTACTGGGCGGTGACCTTGCCGGCGGCGATCGAGTAGACGGTCGGTGCGGAGACCCGCTTCTCGCCGACCGTCCAGGTCTCGGACCAGCCGAGGACGCCGTCCTTGAGGGTGACGCCCGACAGGTCGTGGCCGTCGGGCAGCGGGAGTTCCACCGCCGGGGCGCCGTTGTGGGAGAGGTGGAGCCTGCTTCGGCCGGTGGCGAAGTCGGTCACCTTGTAGGCCACGTCGTCGCCCGAGATCTGGACGTCGCTGGGCTGCTGGGTCGAGGAGCGGAACAGGCTGCGGACCGGGCCGCCGGACAGCGGGCGGGTCAGCACCTCCATCCCCCACGCGCCCTGGGCGTCGGGGCCGATGGCCAGCCACGCGGCGGACCTGCCGTCGGTGGCGGCCCAGCCGTGCAGGCGGCCGTCCTCCGGGCTGATCCGGGTGGGGGCGTCGGGGGCAGTGGTGGAGCCGGTGTACAGCGCGGTCGGGGTCTTGCCGGCCGGGTCGCTGTTGGTCATCACCCAGCGGCCGTTGGCGGCGGCGGGGGCGACCGGGGTGGAGGCGTCGCGCAGCAGCGTGCGGCTGTCCAGGCCGAGCCGGTTCTCCCAGCCGGCGCGGATGCCGTGGGCGTCGAACGCGGCTGCCACCGTGCGGAGTTGGTCCCGGGTGAGCTTGAGCGAGTGGCCGGCGGCGAGCACCGCGTTGCGGCCGTCGACGAAGTCGTCCAGCGGGGTGAGGTAGTCGGCGAGCGCGCGGTAGACCAGCCGGTCGGCGGTGAGCGGGTCGAGGGTGCGCCGGATGTCCCACAGCGCGCCGCCGATGATGGTGGAGTTGAGGTGCACCCCGCCGTTGTCGACACCGCCCCCCGCGCCGAGGTAGTCGTCCACGGTGGTGCGGCGGTCGTCCAGCCGGCGCTGCGCGCAGTCCTCCGGGGTGCCGGTGCGGCAGAGGCTCTCGCCGAGCAGGGCGGCCTTCGGGTCGCTCATCGACATCCCGTGGGTGGTCACCTCGATGGCGTTGCCGAAGTAGTCGGCCAGTGCCTCGTTCATGGCGCCGGGCTGGCCGACGTAGACCAGGTCGGCGGTGTGCTCGATGACGCCGTGGGTCATCTCGTGCCCGGCCACGTCGAGTGCGACGGAGAACGGGTGGTACGTGGTGCCGCCGTCGCCGTAGACCATCTTCTTCCCGTCCCAGAAGGCGTTCGGGAAGGGGGCGCCGCCGTTGGTCACGTTGACCACGGAGGTGATCGGGCCGCCCTTGCCGTCCAGGCCGTCCCGGCCGAGCCGGTCGCGGTAGAAGTCGTACACGGCGGCGGCGTTGAGGTGGGCGTCGGTGGCGCCGCTGCTGCCGGTGGAGGCCGGGAAGTCCGGGCCCGGGGAACGGGCCGGGAGGCTGTCGGCGGGTATGCCGCCCCGGAAGTCGTTGTAGTCCCGGCCGGCCGCGTCGTGGGTGGCGATGGTGGCGGGGCGGGTGAGGTCGGTGAGCTGGTAACTCCCGTCCGGGAGACGGCCGATGTTCACCTTGACGGAGCGGCCGAAGGCGTCCGGGGCGGTGCCGGTGGCGGGTTCGGTCCCGGCCTCGGCGCGGGCGGTGGCGGCCGCGGTGGGGGCGGTGGTGCCGTCGCCGGCCGTGTACGGGGTGCGGGCGTCGTGGGCAAGGGCGATCGCGCCGGCGGTGGCGTCCAGGTAGACCTCGCGGACCAGTGGGCCGCCGGTGTCCGGGTCGGTGCCGCGCAGGGTGAAGTGCTGGGCCAGCCGGCCGGTGCCGCCGGGCAGGATCACCTGGCCGTGGTCCTCGGCGGTGGCCCCGGCCCGGGCGCGCCGGTCCGTGAGCGAGCCGAGCGCCAGGTTGCGCAGTGTCCCGGCCGGGACGGCGGGAGTGGTCGGCGCGGTGAGGCCGGTGAAGTACTTGCCGCCGACCGACTCGACCCGCTGCTCGGCGCCTTCGCCGGTGAGGTGGACCAGGTACTGCGCGCCGAGCACCGGTATACCGCCGTGGTACTGCTGGAACCTGACGGTACGTCGGCCGTCGGCGGTGCGCTCGGCGCCGATCTCGGCGAGCTGCCCGGGGTCGATCCGGTAGCGGTCCGGGTGGGCCGCGAGATGGGCCAGGGCGGCGGCCGCCGGGTCGCCGGGGGCCGGCTCGGCCAGGCCCGTGACCAACTGCGGGGCGGCGGTGTCCTGGCCGGACACCAGGCCGGGGACGGGGTCGGGGTCGGCGGCCGGTCCGGCCAGGGCGGGCGGCGCGGCCAGGACCAGGCCCAGGACGGCGGTTATGCCGACGCCGAGCACCTTGGGCGCGCGGGAACGATGGTGCACTGCGGTCCTCCCATGGAACACGGAACACGGAACACGGAATGCGGAACATGGAACGCGGAGTACTGGATGCGGGATCGGCGGTGACGGCACGCGAGGGAGCCGATGGGCCGTCCGATGGCGTCGACGAGCACCTTGGTCCGGCCTGCGGAGACGGCAGGGACCTTGCCGAGGGCAGCGGCTGACGCAGCATACGACGCTTGCCGACTCCTGCGGCCGGCGTCCCGCCGTGCAACGACCATAGGTCATCGACCGAGATATGTCGATGACCTGTCTATGGGTGCGCGGGGGAGGGGCCGGCCCCGACCGGTGGCCCGGGAACACCCTGTTCCCGGGCCACCGCCCTGTCGCGGCGTTGCTACGTTCGCATGATTGCTGATTGACGATCGGTACGGTGAGAAACCCATCGCTCGGCTCGTGTCTATAAACGGGGGAAGCCGACAATCACTCGACAGCCAGCCGGCGAGTGCCGACCCGATTGGAGCGAATCCCATGGCCTCCTGGGGCGACGAGGATTTCCCGAATCCGACAGATGACTCTCCCGCGCCGTCCGGTCGGAGGCGATTCCTCCGGACCGGGTCCACGCACCGGACCCGCAAGCGCCTCCTGCCGGCCGTCACCGTGGTGGCCGTGGTCGTCGGCAGCGGATTCCTGTTCCGTTCGGGGTTCGGACCCGATCGCGTCGAACCCCCGTCCGGGTCCAGCGGAGATTCGATCTCGGTGGGCTATCAGAAGGCACCCGCCACGCTGGTGGTCTACGAGGACTACGACTGCGCCGCCTGCCGGAAGTTCGCCGAGGGGTTCGGCCCGACGCTTCGCCAGCTGGTCGTCGAGAATCGCCTGATCATCCAGTACCACCCGGTGGCGACCGACGGCCGCAAGACCTCGGCCCGGGCCGCCAACGCGGCGGCGTGCGCCCAGGACGCGGGAAAGTTCACCGCCTTCCGCGAGGTGCTCGTCGCGGCCGGCAAGCAGAACCCGGACACGAAGCAGGACCTGCTCTCGCTGGCCGACCGGGTGGGTGAGCTGCGGTCCGCGGCGTTCGACCGGTGCGTCGACGACGGCGCGCACGCGGGCTGGGTGACCCGCGGGACCGATACGTTCACGAAGCAGTTCCACGCGGACGCGCCGGTGGTCGTGCTCAACGGCGACCGGGTCGACATCGACGGTGACGGGGCCGTCACCAAGCTGTGGAAGACGGTCGAGGACCTCGCGCTGAAGGACCCGGGCTTCCACCCGCCGGTGAACACCCCGCCGCACCCGCCTGCCTCGACGGGCTCGGCCGCCACCGTCTCGCACTCGGCCTCGGCGTCCGCCTCGCCCAGCAGGGTGAGGGCGGCAGAGGCGTCCGAGCGCACGGCTGCGGCTTCCGGCACCAGGGAGCCGGCACACGCTTCCGGCGGCTGACGACCGGTCGGCTCGGCCGGGGCTCCGCAGCGGGGACTCCGGGCAGGCCGTCCACGTCGGCGGGTGCGCGCAGGACCGGCCCGGGGGCTGAGGGCGGCTGGGAAACGGCGGCCCGGGGCGAATTCGGCCGTGGGCGCAGAGGGGCGGAGAGATATTCCGTGTCGTCGACGGAAAAAACCCGTACCGAATACTGCGGGGCCAACGCGCAAAAAACAACCAGCGAACGAGGGGAACATGAGCCGGGCGAATCGGAATGGAAAGCTGGTCGCACATGAGCGCAGGCGCGCGGAACGCGCGGCGCGAGAGATTCTCGCGAAACGTCGACGCCGTTTCATGGTGTTCGGCCTCGTGCCCGCCGTCGTGACCTCTGCGGTGATCACAGGGATCGCCGTGCAGACGTACCGCTCCCAGGACGACGGACCCGCACTGGCGCCCCTCGGAACCGTGGCCGACAGCAAGGCCATCGAGGTGGGAGCGGAGAAGGCTCCGGCAGTCCTGGAGGTCTACGAGGATTTCCGCTGCCCCGCCTGCCGGGCGGCCGAGGCGCGCCTCGGCGAGGTGCTGCAGAGGTACATCCAGTCCGGCCGGCTGCGCCTGGAGTACCACCCCCTCGCGGCCATCGACGCCGGCCTTGGCGGAAAGGGGTCCCTGCGAGCGGCGAACGCCGTCGCGTGCGCGCAGGACCTGGCCAAATTCGCCCATTACCATGCCGTCCTCTTCTCCAACCAGCCCGAGGAGAAGAACGACAGGTTCGCCGACCGGGCGGAACTCCTTCGGCTCGCCGAAAATGTCCCCGGACTGCGGACGCCGGCTTTTGAGCAATGCGTCAACAAGGGAACGCACGAGGCTTGGGTGCGCACTGTCACGGAGGAGTTCCGCCACCACAAATTCCAGGGGACGCCGGCCATGCTGCTCAACGGCAGGCAACTCGACCCGCACGCCGGTGGGGCCATGGCCTCGAAGGAGGCGTTCGAGGGCGCGGTGCTCGAAGCCATCGCCGAGGCCGACCGGGCCTCGCAGGCCCCCTCGCCGACGCCCTCCTCTTCGCCGGCGCAATCGCCCGAGCACGCGGCGTCGCCTTCGGCCCAGTCGTCCTGATCCGTACCGGGGGGAAGTGAGGTTTCCCCGGGGTGCGGAAGGCTGTCGGACCTGGACTGCCCCGCTGCTTCAGGAGGTCGCCGACCGGCCCTGCCCGTAGCCGGATCCGCCACGCGCACGTCCGTGATCGTGACCCTGCTGGGGCCGGCGGCGTGATCTGTCCTGGATGTGAAAGACACCTTTCAAGGTGGCATCGGAGGGGTGTGCTTCGCAAGCCCGAGTGGGCCGTGAACCGGAGTGAACTGGGGAGATCAGGCCCCGGCGGTTGAGGGGCCGCAGGTGGGGGTGAGGGTCCTTCGGAACTCATGAAACATAGTTTTCACGATTCCGGCCGCTGCGGCGCCCCTAGCGGCAGCCCGCACGGGAGGTGCGGGAACGGATGGCGGAGACCGCCCCCCCGGCCGCTGCGTAGAGTGGATACAGACGGTGCTGGATCACGGCTTCCCTTCTCGGAGGGTTACCGGTGAGACGTGCGGATGCCTCCGGTGAGGCGGTGTCGGTCCGGCTGTTCCTGGACCAGGTCGACGGCGGCGCGAGCCGCGCCCGGCCGACCCGATCTGCGCGCCGACGCCTCGGGAGGCGACCCTGCTCGCGGCGGTGGCGGCGCGCGGGAGGTGAACCTCGCCATGAAAATGACCGCCGAGCGGCTGCGGGCCTCTGCCCGCTGCTCCGCCCCGGCCTCCGTGCACGCGCCGCCGGTGTCCGCCGCCGATGTCGGCCTGCTGGTGCTCCGGCTGGCCGGTCTGCTGCTGGCCGGCCACGGCGCCCAGAAACTCTTCGGCCTGTTCGGTGGCGCCGGTCTGAGTGCGACCGGCAAGGGCTTCGAGGCCCTGGGCTACCGCCCCGGTACCCTCTTCGCCGCGCTGGGGGGCGCCTCGGAACTGTGCGGCGGCCTGGGCCTCGCCCTCGGGCTGCTCACCCCGCTGGCGGCCGCCACCGTGGTCGGGGTGATGATCAACGCGATGTCCGTCAGTTCGAGCGGCGGCCTGTGGGCCGACAAGGGCGGTTTGGAGTACCCGCTGTGCCTGTCGCTGATCGCGATCGCGGTCTCCGCCCTCGGCCCCGGACGCCTGGCGCTGGACCGCCCGTTCCGCTGGGGCCGGGGCGGGTGGTGGAGTATGGCCATCGCCCTGGGAATGGGTGGCATCGGCGCGGCCATCGTGCTGTCCCTGAAAGGGGTGACCCTCTGACCGAGGGGCAACAGGCTGAGGGGACGTCCGGAGTCGGACGTCCCCTCAGCCTGTGGTGCGCGGTCGCGTCGGGCGGTTACTTCAGGAAGTGCAGGCAGAGCGTGAACTGGTCGCTGCCCTGTTCCTCCGTGTAGTAGCCGTCGGCGTCGCTGAACTGCCTGCAGGCGGTCTCGCCGTTGGAGCTGTCCTTCACCTTGCCCACGATCCTGGCGTCGGCGTCAGGGTCGGAGCAGGAGAGCACCACGACGTCCGGGTGGTTGTCCGTGACCCCGGTGACGATCGCGTTCTTGTTGTGCACGCAGTCGCCGACCGAGGCGAACGAAGGGTCGGACTGCACGTTGTAGACGATCGCGCCGATCACGAGCAACGGGACCAGCAGGCCCAGGACGGCGACGCGCTGGAAGAGCGGCTTGCCCGGGTTCATCGGCTGGCCGGGGGCGCCCGGCAGTGGTGGGGCGAGCTTGTTGATCTTCGCGCGCTGCGGCAGGTTGAGCAGCATGGTGGCCGGGTTGATCAGCAGGGAGGCGATGCCCCACCAGCCCTGCCAGAGGCTCTTCGCGGTCATGCTGCGGTGGGCGGCGATGCCGCAGCTGCGGCAGAACGGGCCCTGGAGCTTCAGGAATCGCATGATCACCAGGAAGCCCTGGTGGCCACGGATGGTCGCCTCCACCGCGGGGACCGAGCCGCAGAAACGGCAGGAGAGCGCCGCTTCGCCGTACCCGGGGTAGCCGGCCGGACCCGCCGCGGCATAGCCGTCGGGGCCGGCGGCGGGGTGGCCGTAGGCCTGCTGGCCCGGGACCGGCCCGGCCTGCGGCGCACCGCCGTTGGGGCCGGCATACGCGTACGGGCTGGGCGCGGTGGGAGCCGCGGTCCCGTCGGCGTACGGGTTGGCGCCGACCGGGCCGGCGCTTTGGGGCACCTGGGGAGGCACAGTGGACAAAGGGATCCCCCGGAGAAAATCGAGATCGGTTTCGTGAAGGCTGAAACCTATCGGTCCCGGGGTTTGAAGCGAAAGTCAGTTCGAGTCAGGTGGAAGGATGGTCGCCCAACCGTGATGGAAGGCCGATCCTGCCGAGGGGCGTCCGGCGGGTCGGTGACGGTGCGGGCCGGGGGCGTTGATCGCCTGCGTCGACGACCGCTCAGGCGCACCGTCCCGGGTGCGGCTCGGCGCGCCAGGGCTCGTCAGACAAGCCCTGGCCCCTTACTGGCCCACCCGTCCGTCGATGCACTCGCGCAACAGGTCGGCGTGCCCGCAGTGACGGGCGTACTCGTCGATCCTGTGCACCATCAGCTCCCGCGCGACGATCCCGTCCTTCCCCAGGCGCTCGCCCAGATCCGGGTGTTCGGCCAGCGCGGCGTCGGTCGCGGCCTGCTCGCGCGCCAGATCGGAGTACGCGGCGTCGACCTCGGCCTGCTCGGCGACGGCTCCGTCGAAGTCCGCGTCACGTTTGCCGTACAGCTTCGGCAGTGGATCGCCGGGGCTGATCCAGTTGCGCCAGTCCCGTTCCACTTCGGCGAGGTGCCGAACCAGGCCGAGCAGCGACATCGTCGACGGCGGAACCGACCGACGGGCCAGTTGCTCCGCGTCCAGGCCCTCGCACTTCATCCGCAGGGTCATGCGGTAGTTCGTCAGGAAGTCCTGCAGCGTCGCGAGTTCGCCGTCCGGACTGACTCCTTCGCTGTTGCGGGGGTCGTCGTCCGGGTCGGCCCACATGTCGGGGTGGACGGTGGCCTGGCTCCATCGCGCGGGTTGATCGCTCATGCGTTCCATGGTGGTTCGTGAGGGCCCGGGCTCGCCAGTGAGTTTCTCCACGGTGATCGCTTCGGGCCGTTGGCGGGGGTGGCCCCGTCGTGCCGCGTGCGACCTCAGGCCCGGGGTGCCAGCAGGTCGTCCAGTTCGGCCGCGAAGAGCAGGGCGGGGTCGAGGCCCATGCCGGTGAAGTGGCCGGCGAGCTCCAACGACAGGACGCCGTGCAGGCGGGTCCAGAAGGTCAGGAACCGGTGGAGGGCCTCGGGCGGGGCGGAGTGGCCGGCGGCCCAGTCCCGGTGGTCCTCCAGGTAGGTGCCGAAGGGGGTCACGGCGCTGTCCGGGGCGAGCGCCGCGCACGCGTCGACCAGGGTCGTCATGATCTCGGAGGAGATGGCGGTGATGTCCGCGGGCGCGTGGTAGCCGGGGACGGGGGTGCCGTAGACGAGGAAGTACCGCTGAGGGTCCGCCAGGGCCCAGCCGCGCAGGGTGTGTGCCAGCCCGGCCAGGTCGGCACCGGTGGCGGAGGCCGTGCGGAGGGTCTCGGCGAGGCTTCGGTACGCCTCCCGGACGAGTTCGGTGATCAGGTCGTCGCGGCTGGCGAAGTAGCGGTAGAGCGCTGGTCCGCTCATGCCCATCTGCTTGGCGATCGCGTTGAGGGAGAGCGCGGACGCCCCCGCCGTGGCGATCTGCTCCCAGGCGCGTTCCGTGATCTCGGCCCGGACCTGGGTCCGGTAGCGCTCCCGCGAGGCGTTCGCGCCCTTCGTCGCCATGGCCTGCCACCGTCCCCATTCATTCGGCTACACCCTCAAGGGTTCGTTAGAGGCTATCACGCAACCCATTGACCCGCCGTTCCGCATCGCGTTATAACTTCTAACGAACACGTGAGCATCTAACTCGGTGCGGCCGCGCGGTGCGGCCGACCGGTCGCGCTCACACCCCCCGACCGACGGAGGAGAACTCCATGTCCGGCATCCGTGGCACCGGCGTCCGCGCCGCTCTGTTCACCGTCCCGCTCGTCCTCGGCCTCCTCGGCGCCGCTGCCGCGCCCGCCGGGGCCGCCGGCTCCCACACCCCCCGGCCCGGCGCGTCCCTCACCTGCCGCGGGAAGGGCGTCGACCCCGACGCCCTCGTCCGTCACCGGGCCGAGATCGTGATCAACGCCCCGCTGCGCACCGTCTGGAAGCTGCAGACCGACGTGGAGCGCTGGCCGTCCTGGCAGGCCCCCGTCGAGACCGTGGAGCGCCTCGACCATGGCCCCTTCCGCAAGGGTTCGGCATTCCGGTGGACGACCCCGGTGCCCCCCAACCCCTCAACTCCCGCCACCAGGCTGGAGATCACCTCGACCGTCCGGCAGATCGAGCCCAACTCGTGCATCCGCTGGACCGGCCCCGCGATCGGCGAAGGACTGCGCATCGACGGCGTCCATGTGTGGAACTTCACCGAGGTCAAGGGTGGCGTCCGCGTGAGCACCGAGGAGACCCACACCGGCGCCCAGGTCGAAGCGGACGTTCCCACCGCGACCAGGATCCTCCGCGAGGGCCTCGAATCGTGGCTGCGCGACCTGAAGTCCGCCGCCGAAGGCCTTGCCCACAACCAGACTCACTGACCCGAGAACTGGGTGTACGTCAACTGAGCAGTCGTCAATGACTGGCCGCAGGAGGGCCGTCTCGCGCGGTATGACCATGATCACACCAGTCTCCGGTGACCGTGGTGCAGCTCCCATCGCGTCTGTGTGTTCGAGGGGTGTCCCACGAGCGAATCGGAGACCGGACTGTGCGTGCTCACGAAGGTGGCGGGGCCCAGGAGGAGAAGACCGGACGGCGGCGGTGGCGCCCGTTGCGGCGGATCGACTACCCGCGCAGAGGGCGGCACGGTGTCCGCCGCTGGCTTCCGTCCTGGCGGCAGCTGCTCCTGGTGGCGGGGCTCGGGGCGATGGTGCTGACGGGATGGCTGGCCCGGTTCTACATGATCACCGAGGTCCCGGACGACCTGAACTCCTTCGCCACCCAGCAGAACAACGTCTACTACTGGGCGGACGGCACCGAGATGGCGCGGATCGGTGAGATCAACCGGCAGGAGGTGCCGCTCGACCGGGTGCCGCAGCCGGTGCAGTGGGCCGTGCTGGCCGCCGAGAACGAGACCTTCTACTCGGATCCGGGGATCTCCATCACGGGCATCGGCCGCGCGGTCTACCAGATGGGCTCGGGCGGCGACACCCAGGGCGGCTCGACCATCACCCAGCAGTACGTCAAGAACATCTACCTGAACCAGCGTCAGGACATCTCCCGCAAGCTCAGTGAGATCGTCATCGCGATCAAGCTGGACCAGCGGATGAGCAAACAGGACATCCTGGCCGGCTATCTGAACACCAGTTGGTTCGGACGCGGCAGTTACGGCATCGAACGTGCCGCGGCGGCGTACTACGGCAAGGACGTCTCGCAGCTCGATCCGAGCGAAGGGGCCTTCCTGGCGGCCCTGTTGAAGGGGGCCGGGCAGTTGGACCCGGCGATCAGCGCGGACAACCGCCGGCGGGCCGAGGAGCGGTGGTCCTGGATTCTGGACCGGATGGTGGAGGTCGGCAGGCTCTCCGCCGCCGAACGCGCCGAGTACACGGTGTTCCCCGAGCCCAGGCCCCAGCCGAAGGCGGCGGGGCTGAGCGGCCAGGTCGGGTACCTGGTGGACATGGCCAGGGCCTATGTGGAGAGCCACAGCGACATCACGTCGGCCCAGCTCGACCTCGGCGGCCACCAGATATACACCACCTTCGAGAAGCCGAAGGTCAGTGCCCTGGCCGCCGTGGTGCAGGATGCCACCAAGGGGATCGACCCCGGCAACCGTGACGCCGACAGGTTCCTGCGGGTCGGTGCCGCCTCGGTGGCCCCCGACGGGAGGATCGTCGCACTCTACGGGGGCCCCGACTATCTGAAGCAGGGCTTCAACAACGCCAACACCTCCACGGTGCCGGTCGGTTCGGCCTTCACCCCGCTGGTGTACGCCGCCGGGCTCAGCCAGGGCGTGCAGCGCCAGCGGGGCGGCAGCCGTACCCCGGTGCTGCCCACCACCACCTACAACGGCGACAACGGCGTGAACGTGATGACCCCGGAGGGGCCGTACTGGGGGCGTGACGGGAAGATCGTGAAGACCGCCAACGACGGCAAGCGGGACTGGGGCACGGTCACCCTGAGGAGCGCGGTGGAGCAGTCCGTCAACGGGCCGATGATGCAGCTCGGTATGGACGTCGGCCTGGACCGGGTGCAGAAGACCGCCGCGGACCTGGGCCTGCTCCCGGTCAGCATGGGTGAGCTGGCGCCGGCCTTCGGGGTCGGGAACTCCACGCCGAGCGCGATCAGGACAGCCGACGCGTACGCCGCCTTCGCCGCGGGAGGCAGCCACACGGACCCCTACTCGGTACTCAGGATCACCCGGAACGGCGCGCCGCTCGCGCTGCGTCTGCCGACCGCCGTACAGGCGCTGACCCCGGCGGTCGCGGGGGACGTGGACGCGGCGCTCAAGGACGCGGTCCGCACCGGGAGCGCCAAACCGGCGGCGGAGGCGGGCCCGGACCTGGCCGGGAAGCCCGGTACCACCGCGGACCGTACGGCGGGGTGGTTCGTCGGCTACAACGGGCAGATGTCCACGGCCGTCACGGTCTTCCGGGCGGACCTGAAGGACATGAAGCTGCTCTCGCTGGAGGGGCTGGGCGGCGCCGCCCCGGACACCCCGGACTCCGCGCTGCCCACCCAGATCTGGACCTCGTACATGAAGACGGCCGGTGGCCAGGACGGCCGGGGAGAGGCGCGCGGCCGGTAGGCCGGGGCGGCCGGCGGGCCCGTGACACCACGGGCCCGCCGGCCGCCCGGACCGGTCACTTGACCAGGCGCGACCAGTCG
Source organism: Kitasatospora sp. NPDC092286 (assembly GCF_044755565.1). Taxonomy (NCBI): domain Bacteria; kingdom Bacillati; phylum Actinomycetota; class Actinomycetes; order Kitasatosporales; family Streptomycetaceae; genus Kitasatospora; species Kitasatospora sp. NPDC092286. The sequence goes on from NZ_JBIVRD010000021.1 coordinate 88,754, forward strand.
GCCGGCTGCCCGGGGTCCAGCTGGCGCAGCTTGTCGAGCACCTTGGGGTCCTGGGCGTCCAGCCAGTCGGCGACCTGGCGGAAGGAGACGCAGCGGACGCCGTCCCGCTTGCAGACGCTCTTCATCACGTCCTCGATGGCCTGCATGTAGATGCCGCCGTTCCAGGTCTCGAAGTGGTTCCCGATGAAGAGCGGGGCCCGGCTGCCGTTGTAGACCCGTTCGAAGCCGCTGAGGTAGCTGTCCCGGGTCTCCTTCTCCCACGCGGCGTACTTCTTCGGGTCGCCCTTGGTGCTCTCCCCGGACTGGCTGGCGAGGAAGTTGAAGTCCATCGCGAGGCCCTGGGTCGACTTGCCCGGGTAGGGCAGCATCTGGAGCGGGAAGTTCCAGATGCCCTCCTTCTTGCCGGGCCAGACCTGGAATTCGCCCGGTGAGCTGGCGTCGTACCGGAAGCCGTCCGCCTTCTCGGCCGCGAGCAGGGCCTTCTGGCCCTCCAGGCAGGGGGCGCGGCCGCCGACCAGCTCCTTGGTGTAGTCGAAGGGCAGCGGCGGGAGGTCCTTGAAGCCGGTGTTGGTCTTCCAGTTGGTGACGAAGGAGATCGCCTGGTCGAGCTCGTTCTTCCACTCCTCGGTGCTCCAGTCGCGGCCGCCCTTGGCGTCGCAGAAGTGCCCGTTGAAGTGGGTGCCGATCTCGTTCCCGTCCTGCCAGGCCAGGCGCAGCTGCTCCAGGGTTTCCTTGATGTGGGCGTCGGTGGGGAAGTCGATGGCGGCGGCGCCGGCGTCGTGCTGCGGCGGGTGGTAGAGCGTGCTCCTGGACTTGGGCACGGTGTAGATGCCGGTCAGGAAGAACGTCATCTGGGCGTTGTTCTCCGCGCCCAGCTTGCGGAAGCGCGAGAACAGGTGGTCGTCGTTCTCCAGCGCGCCGTCCCAGGAGAACACCACGAACTGCGGCGGCTTCTCGCCGGGCTTCAGTTTCTCGGGCTTGGGCTGCCTGGGCTGCGGACCGGTGTCGGAGGTCGAACCGTCACCGAGCACCTTGACCACGCCGTCCCAGGTCGGCGAGGGGCTGGAACTGGGGCTGGGGCTGTCGGACGGTGTGCCGCTCGGGCTGGGTTCGGTGCTCGACGGAGCGACGTCGGCGGCGGACGGTCTGTCCTTCGAGTCGGAGCCTCCCGTGGTCAGGGCGAAGGTCGCGACGACCCCCACTGCCAGCAGGGCGGTTGCGCCACGAGCAGCCCGCACCGTTCCTCCGTTTCTCCGACATACAGTCAGATAAGTTTGGAAAGTAAGCCATACAGTGCGATCATCAGAACATTTTTGATCGGTAGGTGTCGAGGCGGAGACCGAACGGTGGCCCGGCGGGTGATCGCATAACTGCCCTACCGTGCAGGGTTCCTGACGCAAATCCGGCCACTCGTTCGGACCTCCCGGCCCCGGAGTCCGAGTCGCCTGAGTTGCTGTCAGGAATGAGGGTCGTGTCGGGCTCGGCCCCTTGACCGCTCGTGTGGCGCTTGTATCGGCAGCGCATGGCGGTGGCCCGGTCCCGGCGAGTGCGATGTCGTCGCCGCGACCGCATCCGCTACGGCGCGACATCACCGGCAGCGCGCGGTCTGCCCGAAAGCGCAGACCGCATCATGGCCCCGTCGAGGGGGTGCGGGAGGAAGCCCGCGCCGACCTCGCCGCGGTCCTGGGGGAGGCGCTGCGGCTGCTGCCGCCCGCGTGGATGCTGTACCGCAAGGGCGGGGACGTGTACACCGGACCGCACCCTGAGATCCGTCCTGAGGGCGACGTCGCGCCCTTCCTTCAGGCGGTCTCCGCCGGACTGCTGCTGACCTCGTCCTACGGAGAGACGCTGCACGGTGTCGGCGCCCGGGTGATGTACGGGGCGTCGATGCTGTACGTGCTCGCGGCGGTGCCGGCGTGGAAGCCGGGCGGTGGCTCGCCCCGGCCCGTCTGGCACGCGTCCGGCTTCCTCGTCCTCGCCTCGGTCCAGGTCGTGCTCGGCATCGCGCACATACCGGCGGTCCAGCTCCCCCTGGGCGTCCTGATGTTCGGACTGAGCGTGCTGGCGCTGACGCTGGAGCCCGTCGCGGAGCCCGTCGCGGAGCCGGAGCTGCCGAGGTCGCCACGGCGGCCTCGGCAGCTTCCTGCCGAATTGGTCTCGACCATTGCTCCGGGTCCGGGAGTGGGGGAGGCTCGCGGCGAAGCGCCGGGCTGCGGACTCCGGTGCTCTTTTCAGAGGGAAGAAGGTACCGGCATGGCGATGCGTAAAGCGGTTTCCACCATGGCCCTGGCTGGACTGTTGGCCGCGGGCGGGTTGATGGCCGCTCCGGCTGCTCAGGCGTCCACAAGGGTGACGACCGGATATGTCTATGTCGGTATGTACCCGAGCGGTGCCGCGTGTGAGGCCGCGGGCCAGGCCTACGTGGCCCGGGGGGAGGCGGTCAGCTACTTCTGCGATGTCGCCCCGACGACGGCCCGGCTCTCCATCTGGGCCTGAGTCGACAGGCACGCGGGAGCGGCAGGCCGCCGGCCCGGCGGCCCGGCCTTGAGCGGGCCCGGCGACGAACCTCGTCGCCGGGCCCGCTCGTTCGGCCCGTTCGCGGGCTGAGCGAGTGTCTCCGCTGTGGTTGGGTGTCGGATGACTTCTGGCGATGGTCTCGACACACAGGGGCATTGATGAAGCGCTACATCCTGACCGGTTCCCCCGGAGCCGGGAAGACGGCGATCCTGCGTTGGCTGGAGCACGACGGCTACACCGTGGTCGAGGAAGCGGCGACAGATGTCATCGCCCTGCGACAGGCCCAAGGCGAACCGGCGCCATGGACGAACCCGTCCTTCGTGGACGCGATCACCGACTTGCAGCGCCGACGGCAGGAGCAGGCCGCGTCCCTTCAGGACGAGGTGCAGATCTACGATCGATCGCCCGTCTGCACCTACGCCCTGGCCAGGTATCTCGGCCACCCGGTCTCTTCGGCCCTGGCCGGCGAGTTGGAGCGCATCCAAGCCGGGGACATCTACGACAAGAAGGTCTTGTTCGTCCAGAACCTCGGGTTTGTCGTACGGACCGACGCGCGGCTGATCACTTTCGAGGAGGCACTGCGATTCGAGCAGGTTCATCGGGACGCCTACGCCTCACTCGGATACGAGTGCGTGTCGATCGCCCCGGGCCCGCCGTCGGAACGGGTGGCAGCGGTAAAGAAGCGGATTGAAGCCGCGCCGTGAACCACCAGGCCCCATCTCGGACGACCGCACTCCCGGACCCGCCGGTTTCACCGGTCCCGGCGAGGTCCGGCCGGGTGGTGGCTATGCTGCGGCGCATGGACATCGTGATCCCGCTCTTCGACAGCTTCGAGCCGCTCGACGCGATCGGGCCGTACGAGATCCTCGCGTACGTGCCCGGTGCCACCGTGCGGTTCGTCACGGACGAACCTGGCCTGGTGCAGGACGTGTTGGGTTCCCTGCCGGTGCACGTGCCGACCGGGTACTCCGAGGTGGAACGCTGCGACGTCCTGCTGATCCCGGGCGGGGGCAGCTTCCAGACCATGGTGAACGACCCCGGGTTCCTCGGCTGGGTGCGCCGGATCCACGCCGGCACCCGCTTCACCACCTCGGTCTGCACCGGTTCCCTGGTGCTCGGCGCGGCCGGCCTGCTGGACGGCCTGACCGCCACCACCCACTGGGCCGCGGCCGCCGAACTGGAGTCGTACGGCGCCGTCTACACCCCCGAACGGGTGGTCCGGCACGACCGGCTGATCACCTCGGCCGGGGTCTCCTCCGGCATCGACATGGCCGTCCGGCTGGCCGCCCTGCTCACCGACGAGGTGACGGCCCAGGCGATCCAGCTCTACACCGAGTACGACCCGCAACCCCCCTTCGACACCGGCTCGGTGGCCAAGGCCCCAGCCGAGGTGCTCGAACGGGCCCGCACTCTGGGCTAGCCGAGCCGCGCGTCCAGCCGGGGGCGCCCTGGGACTCGGCATTTCGTTGCTCGTGGCAGAGCCCGCACGCCCGACCGGCCGCCGGTGACGCGGGAGGCCGGTGGGGTGTTCCGCCCGGGGCGAGCCGCAACTTCGCAACTGAGGGCGGCGTCCATGGTCGGGCTCCTGTGACGGGTTGACGGCCTCGCCCATCCTCCATGCCTTTGCGGCGCTGTATCGCCGAGCGGGACGACTGGGGGCGCGGTGACGCTGGACGGACGGGTAGCGGTGTTCGATGCCGTCGTGTCTGTTACCGATACAAGGATGAAACGCTCTTTACCGGAACCTGATGGGACTGACGAAAGGATGAAACCCTCTTCAGACAGGAATCTGACGTCCCGTCCCTACAGTGCCACGCATGCCACATACACATGGTCGGATCAACGGTCACCACCACAGGATCCACAGCCGAGCGTGCACACAAGCCGTCCTGACGGCAGTCGTGTTGGCCGCGGGCATGGCGCTGGCCGCGCCCGCGGGGGCCGCACCGCAGGACGGCGCCACCGCGGCCCTCGCCGCGGGGCCGGATTCCGTCACCACGCATTCCGGCGCCACGACCGCACAAGAGCGCAGCCGGATCGACACCTACTGGACCGCCACGCGGATGAAGCTGGCGGGCGCCCTGGTCCCCGAGATCACCCCCGTGCCCGAGGATGACAACACGCCTGACGATCCGCGGCCGCTTCCCGCGAACACGCTGGATCCCGGGGCCACATGGACGCACGGCGGAGCGGTGAACGAGAGCGTCGGCCGACTCTTCTTCACCTTCTCCGACGGTTACGACGGCAGTTGCACCGCAACGGTCGTCAACAGCGCGAACCGCAGCACCCTCATCACGGCGGCGCACTGCCTGAGGGGCGTCGGGGCTGCCGCTGCCGACGACACGTGGCACCACAACCTCTACTTCGTGCCCGGTTACCGCAACGGAACGAAACCGCTCGGCGGTTTCAGCATCAAGAGCATGGCCACCTCATCCCGCTGGGACGCCGATCCGGGCAGGACGACCTCGGAGGAGGTCGCCGTCGCCGGCTACGACACGGGAGTCCTCGTGGCGAACCCCTCAGCCGGGGGACGACGGATCGCGGACGTCACGGGAAGCCAGAAGATCGCGTTCACCAAGCCCGCCAAGGGCGAGTTCATCCACACCTTCGGGTACCCGAAGAACCGACTCAACGACCCCGGCGCCAAGTACGCCGGATCACGCATGATCCATTGCGCCGGACCGGCCCAGCCCGGCCCCAAGGCACCCCTCCTGTGGGGTGAGCCCTGCGACATGTCGCACGGGGCGAGCGGCGGTCCCCACCTCGCACAGTTCGACACCCGGACCGGCGCCGGCACCGTCGTCGGCGTCACCACCACCAGCGAAGAAGTCGCGGGCGGGCAGGCCAATACGCTCTACGCCACACGCCTTGGTGACAGCGCCCACCGTCTCTACAACTGGGCGCAGACACGCCTGGCCTGACGTCATGTCAGGCTCCTGCCCGGCCGGCACCTCCTCCCGGCCGGGCAGGACCCGTGCCCGACGTGCGGCGCCGTGGGGCCTGGGCGGGCCGTCGAGCGGCCTCGGGCCGGTGCCGGGTCGGTGGCGGCCGGGCCGGCCTCCGGGTGCTCGCCGGTCGTGGCGGGACGCTCTCGGGAACGCCCGGGTCAGTGGACCCTGATCCCCTCGCGGCTCGCCCGGACACCGCAGGCGGCCGAGCGCACTGTGCCCGGCCGCCGCGGTCTTCTCCGGGAGAGCCTGGCCCAGCGCCCCGGCAGGCGCGCCGACCGGCCCCGGCTGCCGGAGACCTGTGACGGGTCCTGCCCTGCGGCCGGGGCCAGGGCCTCGGATGTCGAGCACGAGCCGTAGGCGGATGCGGATGTCGGTGACTTCCTTGTCGGTGACGGCGTCGCGGGACCACCCGACAAGGCGCTGTTCGGAGATGGTGCGGACGTCATCGGTGCGGTGCGGCGTGGGACGGTGCCGGCCCGGCCTGCGCTCTGCTCGACTCCCTTGGCCACTGGACGGCCCTTCAGAGCCGCGACAGCCAACCACCCTCACCACGGGCCCCGACCGCCCACACCGGCCATCAGGCCAGAAAGACACCGCACAGCGTCTCCCGGCGACCCGGACCAGTTCCTGGACGGCTGTGTCGAGCGGCGCGTAGGCGAGGTGGTAGGCGGTCCCGTCGGGCTTGCCGAGGCTGTGGCGGGCGAGCGCTCACCGTCGGCGGACAGGGCCTCGCCCTGGTGGTCGACGTCCCAGGTCAAGCCGCGAAGTCCTGCCGGAGTACAGGAGTGGGCGCCTTGCGAGGCGCAGATGTTTCATCGGTATGCGAGGTGTGCTGCATTTCCACCTGGCTGGACTCCTGGCGTCACACCTAGGGCACGTCTGAAATGACAGCTATAGGGGCTGTCGTTACGTTCGTCGCAGGTCGGTCGCCCGGCTGACGTCCGTATGACAGAGGGAAGTGAAATGCGCACGCGTACATTGGGTGTGGCCGCTGCCGGAAGCGCGGCGGTCCTTGCCGCCGCTGGTATCACCTATGCCTCGGTTGACGAATCCACCCCGACGTCCCCGTCTGTCCAGCTGGCGGCCCCGCCTGCCGAGCCTGTCCAACCAGCCGCCCCTGCCGCCCCTGCCGCCCCAGCCGTCCCTGCCGCAGCTGCTTCGGGCGGCGGCAGCACAGGCGGGGAGAGGGACGAGGGCCGTGACCACGAGGGCGGCGGACGCGGCTACGGCCACAAAGAAGAGGGAAGGATCTACTTCAACGAACGTACGTACTCCGCCTCCACCGAGGGCTGTATCACTGCGGCCAGCGGACTGGGCTCCAGTAGCTTCAGTGTTTTCAACGACAGCCGGAAGACCATCGAGGTCTTCCGCGGCTTTACCTGCGACAACGGCGCTCCGGTAGCCACCGTGGGTCCCCGCGGCGAAACCAACGGCATTGTGACCCGTACCGTCCACGGGGGCGTGTTCGGTGACGAAGGCGTCGCGGGCAGCTTCCGGGTGATCGGCGACTACGACGAGTGGTGACAGCGCCGGTCTCCAGTTCGGCGACCAGGGCCTGGGCGAGGACAGATAGCCGTCGTCGAGGCCGGGCAGGGCGAGGGCGACGCGGCGGAACGCTCCGTTGCCTACGAGCCGCAGCAGGTCGTCCCGACCGCAATGTGGCGGGGCCCTCGGGGAATCCGAGGGGCCCCGCCACACTCGCATCATCGATGGCGGTTTGTCAGCGGGAGGCGAGTTCGGTAGCGCGCTGAGCGAGTTCGACGGCGCCGGGGATTCCCCGCCTCGCTGCCTACCGGTACCTGGACTGCCACCTGCCCGTCACCGAGCAGATCGCCGCCCGGCAGCTGTCCCTGCCCTGCTGCCCGGCCATGACCAGCACGGACGTGCAGCGCGTCATCGACGCCCTCCGTGTCATCCGGTCCTGACCCGCAGGCTGCCGGGCCGGCTGTCAGATCACCGGCGGCCGGCCCAGCTTCGTCATCCGCCACACCGTGCTCCACCGCATCGGACGCCGCGGCGGACACGGCGTCCGGACACCCTCGAAGAACCCGGACCACCATGCCCTGAGACCGGCCGACGGCGGCCTCCGCACCAGCGTGTACAGCGCCCAGGAGGTGAGGTAGACCGGCACCAGAACCGCAGGGAGGTGACGCTTGGCCAACCACACCCGATTGCGGGCCGTCATCCGGTAGTAGGTGGCGTGACGGGCCGGGTCGGTACGGGGGTGCTGCAGCACCATGTCCGCGCGGTACTCGATCCCCCAGCCGGCGTCCAGCGCACGCCAGGCGAAGTCCGTCTCCTCGTGCGCGTAGAAGAACGGGGCGGGGAAGTCGCCGACCTGGTCGATCACACTCATGCGGATGGCGTGGCCGCCGCCGAGGAAGGTGGTGACCTCGCCCGACAGCAGCGGGTCCGAGGCACCGAAGCGGGGCACATGCCGGCGCTGGGTGAACCCCGTCTCGTCCGCGATCCGGAAGCTCACCACCCCAAGGCGCGGGTTCTGTTCGAAGGTTTCCCGGATCAGCCGGAAGGTGTCGGTCCGGGGAAGCAGGCCGTCGTCGTCCAGGACCACCAGGACGTCGACACCGCCGAGTTCGCGCAGCCGGTCCACCCCGGCGTTCCGGCCGCCCGGGATGCCGAGGTTCTCCGGCAGTTCCACGGCATCCACCCACGCCGGAAGTTCCGGGAGCTTCACTCCCTGCCCGAGCACCACGGCCTTGACGCTCTCGCCCTCCTGGGCCGCCACCGAGTCCAGGAGCGCGTGCAGCTCCTTCTGCCGGTCGCCCATCGTCAGCACCACCACGCCCAGCGTGACGTCCATCGCACCCGACCCCATCGAGGAACCCTTCATGATCTCGCCGACACCGGAACCCGCGGATGTGTCGTTGCGCGTACTCGCCGAGACAGGGCGGCTCCCGGACCACCAGTACATGGACCAGCACACCCTGACCTGGATTGCCCGTGGGCGGCCTGCCGGTCCGAGTGCCCGAGTCACGATGCCACACCGGCCGGTCCTGCTGGTACCGGACGCCTCCTGGTTCGCGGGCCCGGCCGTGATCGATTCTATCCACGGCGCCCGGCACAACGCCCGCGTCAGCCTCCTCGTTCAGCTCCTCGCCCGCCACCACGGGCTCGACCACGACTCGGCCCTGGCCCTCGCAGCCGCGGCGGCCTGCCACGACTGCCACCGCCATCACGACCGCGACGACCGGGGTCACGGCCGGCGCGCCGCCGGCTGGCGCGCCTCGCCCTCGCCTTCGCCAGAGGCCACCACGTTTTCCTGGAAGGCGTCTTCGGCACCGAGCGGTACGACGCTGTGAATAACACGCGGCGCGCGAACCGAAGTGGGAGTGTTCGCCTGTACCGGTCAGCGGCTACTCGCTCTCGCCACTGCCATCCGGCACAACTGGACCACCGCACCACGATCGGGCGATCAATCATCGCAACTGAGCACCGAAGACACCGGACTCATTCATCCAGTCCTGTCGACCGAAGATTAGTTGACGACAGGTCAGCGCATTTAGAATCGTGGACCCCTTGGATTCGCCCCGTCGGCTGGGCCCATGGCGCGTGGCCCGCGGTCCTGCGGGCTTCCGCTGATCATTCATGACCAAGTGGAGGTTTCGATGCCCGAGAAGGTCGTCAAGGAGAAGGTGCTCGTCTACGTCGTGCGGGACGGGCGGCTGCTGGTGTTCCGGCACACCGACTACAGCTACGAGGAGGTCGGTATCCAGGTCCCGGCCGGCAGCATCCGGCCGGGAGAGGGCCCGGAGGCCGCCGCGCTGCGTGAGGCCCGGGAGGAGACCGGCCTCACGGACTTCAAGATCGTGCGCAAGCTCGGCGAGACCGAGTACGACATCAGCCCGTACCGGTTCGAGATCCAGCGCCGCCACGTCTTCCACCTGGAGCTCACCGAGCCGACCCCGGAGCGGTGGATGAGCCAGGAGGACCACGACGGCGAGCAGGAGCCCACGTACTTCGAGTGCTTCTGGATCCCGCTGGAGGCCGCACACATCCTCCAGTCCGGCCAGGGCGCCCTGCTGGGACGCCTGTTCGGCTGACCACGTCCGCGCACCCTCGGCAAGGGCGGAAGCCGATGAACCGCCGCACCGAACGGCGCCCCCTGATCGAGCAGTTGTACCGGGGCCTGGATTCCGAGGCGGCCAGGACGGCTTCCGCGGGCGCAGATGGCCGCCCGCGTTGCGCGAGCACTTCACGCTGTCCGACGCCTCACGTCGCGGGAGCCGGCGGATCCGCTCGCCGGCGGCGATGTTGGTGAACGTGCCGGAGTGCTCGAACACTCCGGCCATCAAGCCCCGTGGGCGGGCATCCGGTTCTACCCCGGCACCGCCCCTGCCCTGCTCGGCGTGCCCGCGCACGAGCTGCGGGACCAACGCGTCGACCTCGCCGGCCTCTGGCCGGGTGCCAAGGTGCGCCGTCTTACGGAGCAGATCGACGCGGCGCCCGACCCTGCCGCCGCCCTCGAGGATCTGGCGCTGTGCCTCGCAGCCGAAGCTGAGCCCCGCGACCCGCTCCTGCGTGCGATCGTGGTGTCCCTGGCGGCCGGCCACTCAATCACAGCGACCGCGAAGTCAGTGGGCCTGGCCACGCGACGACTCCACCGCTACTCCCTGGCTGCCTTCGGCTACGGCCCCAAGACCCTGGCCAGGGTCCTTCGCCTGCAACGTGCCCTCGCCTTGGCCCGCGCAGGCGTCCCCTTCGCGGAGACGGCTGCACGGACGGGCTTTGCGGACCAGGCTCATCTGGCAAGCGATGTGCGGGAGTTGACGGGGGAGTCGCTGAGCGGCCTGGTGGGACGGTGGCTCACGCTGAGGCGTTCGGCAGGGGTGCGAAGAGGTCGACGCCATTGCCGTCCGGGTCATGGACCGTGGCGTAGCGCTGGCCCCAAAAGGCGTCCCACGGCTTCAGCTCACCGTGATAGCCGGCACCGGCAAGGTCCTGGTACACCACGTCGACGTGCTCGGGGTCCGTACACCGGCAGGCCAGCGTTACCCGGCCACCGCCCGCTGGTGGACGCCACGTCGGGTGGAACGAGCGGATGGTGTCTTCGGTGTCGAGGACGAGGCGGAGCCCGCCCGGAAGTACGGCCTCGACGTGCGGCTGGTCTTCGGATCCATCGGGAAACCCGATCCCGAGGCGCCGGTAGAAGGCGAGCGAGGCGGCCAGATCGGAGACGACGAGGCCGATGGAGTCGAACAGCGGTGCCGGTGTGCTGTTCATGATCGGCAGCGTAGGCAGAGGACGGGCGCCGGGTCTTGAAGAAAACGGACGCCCGTGTCCTGATCCCGGGTGCCGGCCGACCGCACGTCGATTGTGCCGCCGGAGCGTTCGGCGATGACGAGCGCCGCGATCGGGGAACGGCAGTGGTTGCCCTTGCAGATCACCAGTACCTTCCGGCGGTCCCTGGTCATTCGGCACTCACCCTCTCGATCTCGAAGGTGATCACGCCCAGTGCTTCCTTGGCGGGCGGGAAGATGGCGTGGATGGCGCGGAGCTGTTCGGTCTCGGTGGCGTGGGGGTTGAGGGCCTCCACCTTCTCGGTGCCGAACATCTCCTTGAAGGTGCGGTAGGTGCCGATCCGTTTGACCCGCGTCAGGCAGCTGTCCTGGCGGCAGGTGAAGCGGATCAGGTCTCCGACCCTGATTCGCTTCATCGACTCGTAGGCGACGCGTACTTCGACGGTCTTCTGGCCGCTGGCGATGAGGTCGAAGTACTGCTCGTAGATCGGCATGTTGCGGGGGCGGTGGCCCGTTGCCCGGGAGTTGTGCGTTGCGGGCCGGGGGGTGCTCATCAGGGATTCCAATGCGGTCGTGGTGCAGGACCGGTAGAAGTGCCGGGGGTCGCTCAGTATCAGCTCGCCGAGGTCTGAGGTGGTGAGTTACGTGCCCCGAGTCCGTCGGGGGCTGTTCGTGCTTTCGGCCTGTTCGTTCTGCGTTCAGACCACAGCGGTACAGACGAATCCGAGATCCGACAGGCCCTCGCTCTGGCACAGGCGGTCGGAGGCGCCGCCGGCGGCGGTCTGCAAGATCTGGTAGTCGGCACCGGCCTCCTGGCCCCAGTGCATTGCGGCCCGCCACAGGAGGCGGCCGATTCCCAGGCCCCGGTACTCGGGGAGCACTCCGAAGTACTGCGGAAGCAGACGCATTCGGCCGATCGGGTCGGCCATGGTCTCCATGGGGCCGATGGCTCCAGCCACCTGGCCCTCCCGGACGGCGGTCAGGACCGGGCCGACAGTGTCGACCCGGTCCTGGTCGCCGTCCGGGAGGACTCGATCGCCGCCGATTCCCTCGGGGCCCGCCGCACCTCCGCCATGGCCCTCGCCGCCGCCCAGCAGGACGGCGTCCACTCCGTGCTGGTGCCGGATGACGAGATCGTCCGCGCCCGCCGGGCGCTGTGGGACCATCGCAAGGTGGCCGTCGAGCACGGAGCTGCCACCGCCTTCGCCGCGCTGACCTCACCGGACCAGCATGTCCCCGACCGCGATCTGCCGACCCGCCCCGCCACGGCGAGCCGCAGCTACCGGCCCGGAGGCGGCGAGAAGGTCTGTGTGGTCCTGTGCGGGTCCAACACCGATCCGGCCGACCTGGTGCACCGGGCCACTGGGGACTGACCAGCGCCCCGAAGGGGCAGTTGAGTTGATCCGCCCGACTGCCCCTTCGGGTGGGGCGATGGTTACTCCCTATCGTCGTGCAAGGCCGCCGGACAGGGCGAAGGGCCGCGGTGCGCTGGATCTAGGGGACACAGGCGATCAGGCCAGCCTCGATGAGGCTGGCTGCAATCGTGCTGTCCGCTTTCTCGGCTGGGTCGGACTTCGCCGCATGAACGGTGGTCGGGGAGTCTGCGTGGAGGTCCGCCAGGAGGGCTACAGCCTGCGTGCTGGCGCCGAAGACACCACCGGCTGCGGCGAAGACGATCTCTCCGCTTGACGCCGATCCGAGCAGCTCCACGCCACCTGGGATCAACGAGCGGACCCGGCCGACCTTGGTCGATGGAACGGGTTCGGCTGACGGTCCGGTTCGAGAGCGAAGCAGCTTCCGGTACGCCTCGTCGCTCGGGGGGAACTCGGCCGCGCCCAGATGGATCGGGACCTGGTCACGGGAAATCCAGTTGTGGCGGCGGAGCAGCGCGATGGAAAGCAAACCGCTGTCCTCGCCGAGCGGAACTGCCTGATGCGGATGTCCTTCCGGAAAGAGGAGACAGTCTCCTTCGTGAAGGACCTCGTCCAAGACCACTTGGCTGGGCGGGCCTCCCTCGGGGGTGTCCCAGTCTCCGAGCTGGAATCGCTTGCTGCCCCAGAGCATGAAGGCGATGACGTCCTGACGGTCCGAGTGCCAGCCCGTGATGCTGGTGCTCCCGGCGGAGACGAACAGCTTCGTGAAGACGTCGGCACCGGACACGGCGATGATGTCGTCCACCAGCTCGGCCAGTGACGGGATGCAGCGATCGAACTGGCGGATCCCGAGCGTGATGCCTTCGGTGAGAGCCCGCCTTACTCGGTGGATGTCCATCTGGAAGGTGTCGGAGTCGGGTTCCAGCCGGTTCCCGAACCGTTCTCCCGGGAGCTTGCCTTTGGCATCACGGAACTCCATGTCCGCGTTCGCCCCGGTTGTCGCGTTGGCGACCAGTCGGGGCTCCGCAGTGAGCCACCACTCGTACTGCGCACGCCCGCACGGCAGCGCAGCGGTGTCTCCCTTGGCAGTGCCGAGGGCCGGCTCGGTACAAGGCGCTGCCAACGCGGCCACCACGCGGTCGCCGAGCCGCGCCCGGAGCCGTGTGGCGGCATGCTGGACGGCGGCCTCGTTGGCTGTCCGTACTCGGGCGACGAGCTGAGGCGGGAGGTCGCCTTGCTGGACGGCAAGGCGGTCTACCTCGTCGAGTCGACGAACGGCGTGCGACGTCATCAGGATTGCTCCAGCGTCTTGAGCAGGGGGGCGAGACCGGCCGCGAGGTCCGTTTGCAATCCGGGCCAGGGCGATACACCGAGGCGGTGGACATGGACTCGGGAAACCAACTCCCGCACGATCCGGCGCGTGGCTGCCGGATCGGCTCCGGCGTCGCGCATGTGCTCCGCAAGCCAGGCCATGGACTCCTTTTCCGTGCCTGCCGCCTGCAGGAAGCCGGCGGGTACCGCTGGGGCAGGTGTGAGTACTACCAGTCCAATGGGAAGCGTCGCACCGAGATGAGTGGCCGAGCCGGCAGGGAGGGGAACGGTTGTGCGTTGGTCTCCCTGCCGGACGGCTTGGGCCAGCGGGACGCCAAACGCCACACCGGTCATCGTGTCGAGCAGCACGACTTCATCTGTGGCTGTCGCGGCGAGCCCTGTGTCTCGAGCCCAGCGGGCGGCGGTGGTCTTGCCGGCCTTCTGGTTTCCACACACGATCACGCTACGGCCGGACGGCATCACCAGAAGGGCCGCGTGGAGCGCGGAGAACCGTCTGCGGTAGGGAGGAGTGAGCAGCGGCGGCAGAGCAGGCAACATGCCGGTGTAAGGGCGCCATCGAGGGTCGCGGGGCATCCGATACTCGACGCCGGCCCGGTTGCCGCTGACCGAGCGGTGGAGCAGGTCGATTCGGACCCCCGGACGTAGCCGTAGAAGCACATCCGCGGTGCCCCGGAGTCGCGGGCGCGCGACACCGAGGTTCACCTGGAGGGTGTCTCGGTGGGCCTTGTCGTCTGCCAGGTATCGCACCGTCACGCCCCCCACTTCGACGTCGAGGAACGGGAACAGCCCCTCGTCGTCGAGATTGGACGTCGGGTGTGTCTGGATCTGCGACACAGTCACGTCGAATGCCGCTTGGAGAGGGATCGTCCACAGCTGGTCGTTCTGCCAGAGACGAGCACCGAGGGTCCCGTCGATGACGTACAGCATGCTTGTCCGGTTGTCGACCACCTCCCATGCCCCGTCCGACCGTTCCGCAGCGGCCCAGAGGGGTGAGGTCCTGTCAGCCATTGACGTTCCCCTCCTCAAGCCCGTCAGCGCTGTGCGTGGACATCCGCGAACGGAGAGCCCCGACACCGACCAGATACGCACCGTCGACCGATGCATCGAGGTCGGTGAGCGGTACGAGCAGGTCGTCGACGAGCGCCGGGCTCTGGAACACACCGACGGACCGATCGGTCGCCAGCGCCACAGCTATGCGCTGGGCGTCCCGGCCACACTGGATCAGAGACTCCTCCCATGCGGCAGGGCCCTCCCCGTGCTGCTCCGGCACGAGCCAGACAACCAGGGAGATGCCTGCGGTCCAGGGCTGGCCGATGGCGGCACGCTGAATGTCCTCAGAGCTGGGAGCTTCCCCTGTGCGGAGCAGCGTCCCGGCCCCGTCTTTCCGGTAGGCGCCGGCGTCGAGATTCCCGCAGGGCAGCAGGAGGCTCAGCCGAACGCCGCAGCGCGAGTCGCGCAGAATCGGCAGCAGGGTGTCCAGGATCCTGGCCGGCACTGCCTGGTGAGTGAAGGAGCGGCTGGTACGACGCGCGGCCAGAGCTGCGGGTAACGCTGACCAGGGCAGTGGTCCACCGGACGTGCTGGTGCTCGCCTTGTGTGACGTCGTCCGGGCCTCGCAGGCTGCGTCTGCGTGAACGAGCAGGGAGGGAAACCAGCTGGCGTTGATCCACGGCTGCGCTGCTGTCCACAGGGCCTCGGCCTGAGTTGCGGGGACGAGTGCACGCGCTGCAACCAGCACGGAGAGTTCGTCCTGTGATGCGCCGCTCTGGTCGCGGATGTGCGCGAGGGACGAGGGCCGGTCACCTCTCGCGCTCGGGTTTGCGTAGGCGAGCGCGGTTACCGCGGCCGGTGAAAGGGCGACGAGTGTCACGGGCTCCGAGTGGACCTGGGCGTACAGGCCGGTTGCCGCAGGGACAAGAGACAGGAACGGGTTGGTGCGGTACTCGGAGTCCGCGGGTGCGATGGAACCGGTTGTCGGCACCGGCCGGGCAGACACCTCGGCCGGTGCCGGCGTGGCAAGCAGCAGTCCGAGAATCGGATCAGTGCCGGTGAACGCTGGAATCGGCAACCAGGCCGTGCTCCACCCTGTTGCCTGAACTGCCATGTTCAGGGTCTCCACCACGTGTCCTGCGTCGATGAGGACTGGGCGGAGCGCCCGCACGTCGCGGTAGCGCCACATGGCGCGCTGGACATGGCTGGAGACGACGAAGGCGATGCCGAAGGGTGGCACCTCCGCCTCCATCGGGATGTCGGAGCCTGCAGGGACGAGCGTGTGCCGATCGCCGTCGTACCACCATGCGCCTTGCAGTTCGGCGGGCCATCCAGTACCGATGAGCACACCAAGATCTGTGGGATGCCGGGCCCCGCCGGACGGGCTGGTCTTGAGCACGATCGGTCCGTGCCGGCCCTCGCGGCGACCGGTGATCCGTCCGGCGGTCCCCAGCCAGGCCGCAAGAAGATCGACACCTGCATTCGCGGCCAACTGGCCAACCGGTAGCTCAGCCTTCGGCAACGTGGTCTGTGGTCCGGAGCGCGGTGTTGTAGCTGGAGGCGGTCCTGCGTGAGCCGCGTAGCCGTCCATGAGCGCGCGGTCGACCTCGTGGCTGGCCTCCACGCTGTAGTCGAGGAACGGGTAACCGAGATTGAGGCGGCGGTAGAAGGCGAGGAAGTCCTGGGCCGGTGCGGCCCCAGTCTCGTCCAGCGTCATTCCGAGGTGCTGGACCGCCGTGGTGAACTCGTCGCTCGCCTCGCGGCCGGGGCCTCGGGCGATCCACGAGAGCAGCGTGCACTCCCGGTCCTTGCCGGAGAGCATGTAGGCCTGGCGGGTGCCCGCGTCAACGGAGATCCACCGCGAATCGGCCTGGATCTGGGGGGCCATGGCTCGTGCCGGGAAGACTCGTACTCTGTCCATTGATCACGTACCTCGAGGGTCGCAGAAACAGGACCGGGCGGGAGGGCCCGCGGCGGGGATGCCTGTCGCGGGCCGCCGCATACTCAGGAGCTGTTCTGGACGAGGGCGCGACGGAAGAGCGGAACCGCCGTGTAGATGCCGGCGGCCGTTCCCGGCATCGAGAACCACACGGCCTCGTTGGCCGCCGAGCTCGTGGGGGCGGCGAACCGCTCCAGGTCTGAGCGGGTCAGCAGCCACCGCCGGTCACTGTCAGGGTCGGAGATCAGGATCGACTGATCGCCCGAACCAGCGCCCGGCACCACCGGCACCTGGTCGCACAGGGTCTGGGACGGCAACACGAACACGATGTCGGCCCCGTCGCCGGATTGGGCGTTGCTCAACTCGAAGTCCGCCAACGAGGACGGGTCGAGGATGTACGTGGTGTGCTTCTCGGGGTCCTGCACTGCGATTTGCACGGGCACCTCCCGTGGATCGGCCGTGGGCCTGGTGGGTCCAGGCGCACTGGGGTGTGGTTCTTGTGACGCGCCAACAGAGGGATGAACGACATCTCTGGTGCTCGATGAAGGCATGACGGGAAGCGTGCGGAGAGTCTTCAGGTCGGCCGTCGAGTGGGACCGCTCCGGTGGTTGGCCGGCCAGGCCGTTTGCATGGAGCAGGCCGTGGCGCTCCCTGGAGTGCCTACGTAGAGGTGGTCGATCGTCACTCTGAGGTTCAGACTCTAGTACGACCCGGGAGGCTCCGCGCAACCTTTTGGGCTCCGGCGTTCGCGTTGTCCGAAACTGCGTTGCTTCGCCGCGAAGTTGGTTCGACCCATCTACCGACTGCCCGCCAGGAAAAAGCAGAACGGTGGCGCCTGATCATCGCCGGGATGAGCAGGCGCCACCGCCATGAACTGTCCTGGCTACAGGAAGATTTCGTACGTAATGTCTTCCGAGTCAGCCGTCTCGAAGGTCACGTCGAGGACATGCCCTGCCGACTGGACGTCAGGGAGCACCTGGCGCAGTAGCGCCAACGCCGGTTCCGCCCCACGGGCGACTACCTTCGCCACGTCCGCCCGCATCGACAGCTGGGCGGCACTCTTCGCCTTCCGGACAGCCGCGATCGCCTCGGCCGCCACGCCGAGCAGTTGGGGATCGCCGACCGGCGCACGCTCCCGCAGCTCAACCGCGGTGGGCCACTGCGCGCGGTGGATCGAGCCGGTTTGCCACCAGCTCCATGCCTCTTCGGTTGCGAACGGCAGGAACGGTGCCAGGAGGCGCAAAAGTACTGAGAGCGCATGGGCGAGGGTGGCTTGGGCCGACGCTGCGGGCCCCTCTCCACTCTCACCATAGGCACGATTCTTGACCAGCTCGACGTAGTCGTCGCAGAACGCCCAGAAGCACCGCTCGACGGTCTCCAGAGCGCGGGCGTAGTCGTAGCCTTCAAGTTGCTCGGTGGCCTCGCCAACCACCTCGGCGAGGTGCGCGAGGAGCGCCTGGTCGAGGGGCCGGGTCACCAAGGCGTCCGGCTGGTCGGCGCCGAGGCCGAGGACGAACTTCGACGCGTTGAGGATCTTGATGGCGAGGCGGCGGCCGATCTTCATTTGGGCGATCTCGAAGGCCGTGTCGGTGCCGGGTCTGGCGCTGGCGGCCCAGTAACGCACAGCGTCCGAGCCGTGCTGGTCCAGGAGGTCGAGCGGGGTAACGACGTTCCCCTTCGATTTGGACATCTTCTTGCGGTCCGGATCGAGGATCCAGCCGCTGATCGCCGCGTGCCGCCAGGGCAGCTCGTCGTGCTCCAGATCCGCGCGGACTACCGTGGAGAACAGCCAGGTTCGGATGATCTCGTGTGCCTGCGGGCGCAGGTCCATCGGGAAGACCCGGTCGAACAGGTCGTCGTCGTAAGACCATCCGCCGGCGATCTGCGGTGTGAGGGAGGACGTCGCCCAGGTGTCCATCACATCGGGGTCTCCAGTGAAGCCGCCCGGAGCGTCACGCTGGTCTTCGGCGAAGCCGGGCGGTACCTGGCTGGTCGGGTCAACAGGCAGCGAGCCTTCCGCCGGAAGGAGCAGCTCATCGGTGGGGTTTCCAGCCGAATCAAGCCGGTACCAGACCGGCACCGGGACGCCGAAGAACCGCTGACGGCTGATCAGCCAGTCGCCGTTGAGGCCTTCCACCCACGCCTGATACCGGTGCTGCATGTGGTCTGGGTGCCAGCTCAGTTCCCTGCCGCGGCCCAGCAGCGTTTCGCGAAGAGCCTCGTCCCGGCCGCCATTGCGGAGGTACCACTGGCGGCTGGTGACGATCTCGAGAGGCTTGTCGCCCTTCTCGTAGAACTTCACCATATGGTTGAAATGGCGCGGTTCTCCGGCCATCGCACCGCTGGCACGGAGCATCTCCACCAGTCGCTCACGGGCGGTGTGCGGCGTCGCTCCGGCGAGCTGCGCGTAGGCCGCCTTGGCCCCTGGCGTGTCGAGACCGGCCGGCGGGTCCGGGAGGAAGCGACCATCGCGTCCGAGAACCGGGCGGGTGCTGAGGTTGAGCTCACGCCACCACACCACGTCAGTGGTGTCACCGAAGGTACAGACCATGACAAGGCCGGTGCCCTTCTCCGGGTCGGCCAGGCGGTGGGCGAGCACCGGAACCTCGACCCCGAAGGCCGGTGTGCGCACCGTAGTGCCAAACAGTTTCTGGAAGCGTTCATCGTCGGGATGCGCCACCAGCGCCACGCAGGCCGGCAGCAGTTCGGGTCGGGTGGTCGCGATCTCTACAGCCTGCCCACCGGGCGCATCGAAAAGCAGATGGTAGTAAGCGCTCGGACGCTCACGGTCTTCGAGTTCGGCTTGGGCGACCGCGGTTCTGAAGGTGATGTCCCAGAGCGTTGGAGCCTCGGCCTGATACGCCTCACCGCGGGCCAGATTGCGCAGGAAGGCCAGCTGCGAGACTGCCCTGGAACGACTGTTGATGGTCTGATACGTGTGCCGCCAGTCAACGGAGAGGCCGAGCCTGCGCCACAGACTCTCGAAGACCTTCTCGTCCTCAACCGTAAGCCGCTCACACAGCTCGATGAAGTTCTGGCGGGAGACGGGGATCTGCTGCTTGCCAGGGGTCTCGGGCGGGCTGAAGCCGGGGTCGTAAGGGAGGGACGGCTCACACCGAACGCCGAAGTAGTTCTGGACGCGACGCTCGGTCGGCAGGCCGTTGTCGTCCCAGCCCATCGGGTAGAAGACGTTCTTGCCCCGCATGCGCTGGAAGCGGGCAATCGTGTCGGTCTGCGTGTAGGAGAAGACGTGTCCCACATGCAGGCTGCCGCTCACCGTGGGTGGCGGGGTGTCGATCGAGTAAACCTGCTCGCGCGTGGCGGTGCGGTCGAATCTGTATACGCCCTGCTCGTCCCAGGTCCAGGCCCACTTTGTCTCGAGGCCGTCGAGCGTGGGCTTGTCCGGCGTTCCTGGGCGAGGGGATGCGGTTGTCATGGCAGTAGATGGTATCGGCCTCCGGGACATCTCAAATCCCGTGCAAGCAAGTCCAGTTCTCGGGGTGGGAGACTACATTCCGTGAGGCATCGTCATCAAATATGACACTCAGTCAGGAAGTGGTGCGCTCTCAGATGCTCGCGGTGGATGAGAAGGTGCCATCCTCTCCTGCCGCTCCGAACAGTGGCAGACAGGGGGCTAGACCGACAGTGTCGATCTCAAGCGTACGGTGGGCTTCCCATTGCTCTCGGGTCAGTCGCAAGCGCCGCATGATGGTGGCCTGGCCTCTGACGATTCGCCGTTCTGTGCCGTCGTGTCGGTAACCTAACTTCCTCGACACCGCGAGAGACGCCGTGTTGTCAAGAAACGCACCAGTGGTGGCCTCAGCAGCACCCAAGCCGGCAAACGCCAGGAAGAGGACGGCGGCCCGCATCTCAGTGCCAAGCCCGCGCCCCTGGTGGGGAAGTCCGAGCCATGATGCGGTGTTGACCTCACGCACCAGATCGAACGACCTCGCCGCGAGTGCCTGAGCTCCCACCACTCGGCCGTTCTTGAAGACCGCCAGGTTGAGCGACCAGTTGTCCGGGGTCCAGCTGCCGACTCTGAGGCAGTGTTGCTGTATCACCGCGCGCGCTCGGCCGACCGGGGGAAGGTCCGTCCACGCGCTGCTGAACGGCATCATCTCAGGGCCATGCACACCCGCTGCGGCGAGGTCGGCCAGTTCTGCCAGCTCATCCGAGTGCGGCAAACGGAGCTCTAGCCTTGGTGTACTCAGCCGCAGACCGAACAGTGGCCAGTGATCGATCAACACGATCAAGTGTGTGCACCATACCGACGCGTTCGCACGTCGTGGCACGCCGTCCGAGGTACCGTCGCCGACACTGCCCCTATGCGGTAAGGGCGACCGTCGTGCCGCTCGACACCGAGGAAACGGGACTGCCGCTCGGTAGCCTTTTGGCGCTACTGGGTGGCGCAGTGAAGAAGTAACGGGCGGAAGCGCTTCGACGTAGTCCGCGGGGGTGCCGGGCCAGGCCGAGGGGTCGAACAGCCATGTGGAGGTGGTGGTGCCGTCCGGCGGGGCGCCCGCCGGCCTCGGCGGCCTCGCGCGGCAGGCTCTTCGAGAGCTTGCCGCCGTCGCTGCCGAGAATCTGGGGGGTGAAGATCCGGACGGGCAGCGGCCCGGGCGGCCGGCCGATCGCTCGCTGGTCGGTGCGATAGGCAGGAATCCGAGGCCGGCCAGCTGCGCCGCCTTGTCCGGGTTGTCGCTCAGCGGGTCGATGCCGGTGGCGCCGAGTGCGGTGAGTATCTGGGCGGCGGCGGTGTAGTCGCTCCCGTCCTCGGGCGGGCCGCGTGCGGCGTTGAGGGGCTGCCCCCTTCCGTCTTGTCCCCGACCTGTGGAAATAGTCTGAGATGGTGAGTTACGTGCCCCGAGTCCGTCGGGGGCTGTTCGTGCTTTCGGCCTGTTCGTTCTGCGTTCAGACCACAGCGGTACAGACGAATCCGAGATCCGACAGGCCCTCGCTCTGGCACAGGCGGTCGGAGGCGCCGCCGGCGGCGGTCTGCAAGATCTGGTAGTCGGCACCGGCCTCCTGGCCCCAGTGCATTGCGGCCCGCCACAGGAGGCGGCCGATTCCCAGGCCCCGGTACTCGGGGAGCACTCCGAAGTACTGCGGAAGCAGACGCATTCGGCCGATCGGGTCGGCCATGGTCTCCATGGGGCCGATGGCTCCAGCCACCTGGCCCTCCCGGACGGCGGTCAGGACCGGGCCGACAGTGTCGATCCGGGAATGCAGGAAGGCGAATCCCTCATCGGCCATTTTCTCCGCGAACGTGCCGAAGGTGGCGCGCACCTCCTTGGGCTGCTCGGTCAGGGTCTCGATGCCGTCGGCCGCAGGAGCGGGGCGGTCGAAACTGCGGAGCTGAACGCGAGTGGAGGCGGCGACGGTATCCGCGGTGGCCTGGAACCAGACGACGCGGGCCTTGGCCGCGTCGTAGGTGGCGGTGAGCTTCGCGGCCAGTTCCTTTGCTTCCGTCCGGCGTTCGGGGGCTCCGTAGAGGTGGATTCGGAGGAGGCCGTGGCCGGTGATGGTGGGGATGAGCGTCCGGTCCTGGTTTTGCACGATCTCGTGGAGCAGTACGGCTTCGTCTTTGCGGTCCGACCAGCGGCGGTCTTTGTCGTGGGCCAGGAAGCTGCCGGTGCCTGACACCCTCAGCACGTCGGCCATCAGGTCGGGAGTCACCGCGTCCGGATGGCTCGGGCCGAGTGTCGGCAGGTACGGCACGGTGAGGAGGGGCCGCATCCTGTCCCAGCGGAATCCCATGCACCCACGCTACTCGCCCGGCACAGAGGGCTCATGCCCAAGCGCGGGTTGCGCCAGGGCCTGAGCGTTAGTGATCGCCTGCGATCAGTGGGGGTTGTCGTCGCCCGCGTTGCACGAGCACTTCACGCTGTCCATACCGTGCAGCGCGGCGGTCGGCAGGGTCCGGGTCGGCACGGTCAAGAGGGGGCGGGGTGTCGGCTGAACGCCCCGCGAGGCCAGGGGCTGTTCGATGCCGGTGACGCTGACCAGCTCGACGAGTACGGGGTCGGGGGTCTCGGGTTCGGGTTGCAACTGCCGGCACATCTCGGTGGTGACCGGATGCCACGGTCCGGCAGGCACGACCGCTCCGTCCTCGTACCCGGTCCCGCCGGTGGTGATTCGGACGGTGGTGTACTCGCACCGCCTGCGAAGCTCCTGGGAGGGGAGCGCGATCTTCAGGCTCACCGGGGCCTCCCGGGTACGGGGTCTTCGAGCTCGTCGCCGAACACGGTCTCCAGCTCGGCGACCAGGGCCCGGGCGAGTTCGGCTTCCTGCCCCCGGTCGAGGATGACTTTCGCGAGGTTCCCGGCACCGCGCAGCTCGGTGAGGTCGTTGCCGCGCAGGTCCATCTCCTTGTAGGAGCCGCGTTCGAACTCGGTGCGGCGCAGCGCGCATTCGTCGATGACGGCCCGGCTCAGGTCGCAGCCGGTGAACGTCGCCTCTGTCAGTACGCATCTGGAGAACACGACGGGGCCGGTGGCCCTGATCTTCTCGAACGTGGCGAAGTCGAACTTGCAGGCGTCGAAGAGGACGTTGTCGAGGGTCAGGCCTCTCAGGGTGGTGCCCATGAGCTCGCAGTCGCGGAACACGACGCGGGAGAGCCTGCAGGCGCACCCGTTCGGCCCGCAGGCGGGTGATGCGGCCTGCGGTGAGGGTGGCGTGGGCCAGGTCCAGGGCCAGGGATACCGGTGGTGTGGCCGGGCACCCACTCCGTTTCGCTGAGCCGGGTCCTCTTCTCCGGGGTCAGGTTCCAGCCCTGGATCAACAGTTCCCGCTCTTCCTCGTCTACCCACACCGTCGGCGAGCCGCCGCCCCCGGTGTTGGGGCCGATTCCGATGAACCACTGATACCCCTCCTGTCACGTACCTCGCGCATTCTTGCGCTCGGAGTTGACGTGAGCACCAGCATCGGGCCTCCGAGGCCGCCTGTCAGGCGTTTTCAATTCTGACGAGCCGCCAGTGTGTCGTTCTCGTCGTGGAGATCAGGTGGGTCGGCTGTTGACCGGTGCTGGTGGTCAGGGGGTGAAGTGGGGGGAGCGGGCTTCGATGGCCTGGACGAAGGCGGTCCATTGGGTGTGGTCGAAGGCGAGGTGGGGGCGGGTGGGGTGCTTGTCGTCGCCGAGCCAGACGTCGCCGTTGGGGAAGCGGGCGATGATCACGCAGTTGCCGTTGTCCTCCGCAGAGAAGGGGGACTTGGTCCACTGGGCGTCGGCGGGGTTGTGGTCGTAGGGGTCGTGGTTCTTGGTCACGGGATCTCCTCCTACGCGCGCGATGGCCCTGCCCGGAGGGGGCAGGGCCGTGCAGCTGGTGCAGTTCAGGTGGTGAAGTTGGGGGAGTGGGCTTCGATGGCCTGGACGAAGGCGGTCCATTCGGCGTGGTCGAAGGCGAGGTGGGGGCGGGTGGGGTTCTTGTCGTCGCCGAGCCAGACATCGCCGTTGGGGAAGCGGGCGATGATCACGCAGTCGCCGTTGCCCTCGGCAGAGAAGGGGGACTTGGTCCAGTCGGCGTCGGCGGGGCTGTGGTCGTAGGGGTCGTGGTCTTTGCTCACGTTAGCTCTTCCAACCTGCGCTCAAGGGCGGTGATGGTGTCTTCCGGCGACAACGCGAATTGCTTGACGCGGGCAAACATCCTCTCGGCCCGCCGCACGTCGCGTCCCGTTCTCCGGGGGAGCATACCGCCGATGGCTTCGACGAAGACGAAGCCATTGTCAAGGTCGTCCGGAAAGCGCATGAGGGTAATTCCTGAGGCCAGGATGCCCGGTCGCCCGGCGCTCAGCGGGACCATGCGCAGTGCGATGTTCGGGTACTGGGACACCTTGATTGCATGCTGAATCTGCCCGGCCAACACATCCTGGTTACCCGCAACAAGCAGCGCGACCTCGCCGAAGTATGCCTCAAAATCGAGCACCGGATCCTCTGTCAGTCGACGCTGGCGGAGGATGCGAACCTCGGCTCCTGCTTCGACCAACTCCTCGTTGGGAGCGTCGACTCCTGCGGCGATCATCTCCTTTGCGTAGCCCTCGGTCTGGACCAGTCCGGGGAACGCTGAGGGGAAGTAGTTCAGTATGTGCGACGCGTCCGCTTCGAGGGCGAGGTACTCCGCGAAGGCCGGGGTGATGGTCTCGGCATAGTCGAGGTCGCGCCACCACTGCCTCGACGGACCGCTCCCGAGCAAGTTCTCGAAGTACTCGCGGTCTGCGCCGGCGACTCCGTAGTAGTCCAGGAGCGTAGTCAGGTCGGCTGGGCCGACGGGCTGGTCGGCCCGCTCCATCTTGCTGAGGCGAGCTGGACTCCAACCCTTCAGGCCTGTTGTCACATCGATGAGGGTCTTGTTGTTCTCCAGCCGCAAGGCGCGCAACTCGTCGCCGAGCCTGATCTGCCTGATCGCGGACCGGTCAGTGCTCAAGTGAGGCTTCTCCCTTCGGGTGTGGACGACCAGTCTTGCCGGAGATGGCGGCTCGACTCAAGCCGGTTTCATGATCCACCGATTTTCTAGGGCGTTCTTGTTGCGTTTTCGAATAGCCAGGCCCCACACTCAACGTGACCGCACGGACACGCTCCTGACGGGGCGTCGTCGCGTCGTGCGTGCTGCCAATTTCCGCCCGCAACCGAGGCGAAGGGGCGAACCATGTCCACTTTGAGCAGACCTGTCCTCCAGACCTGGGAGGCGATCCTCACCGAGCACGACCGCTCGGTCCGGACCGCCCGCCACCAGGTCCACCAGCGACTCACCGACTGGGGGTGGCAGGGCGAGCGTGTCGACGACCTCGTCCTGATCGTCTCCGAGCTCGTGACCAACGCGATCGTCCATGCCTGCCAGGGGCAGGGCGAAGTCCGGCTCTACCTCCAGGAGTTCGGCGGCGACTGCCGCCTGGAGGTCTGGGACCCGCGCTGCGACCTGCCGCTCCAGGAGCGCCGTCCTCGCCGGTTCGGCGAGGGCGGGCGCGGGATCGAGCTGGTCCGGCAGCTGGCGTTCGACTTCGGAGTGGTCATACGGCGTGGTGCGGGCAAGCGCGTGTGGGTGCGCGTTCTGCTCGCCGAGGGGGAGAACCGCCCGGCGCCACTCAGGAGTTGAACGCCATGACCACGGACTGCCGCCCCAAGCACCGGCGCCGTCCCAAGCACCGCCGCAGTACCGCCGGACGTGATCACGCCGCGCGCGAAGGTCATTCGGTCACCCCCACCGCCCGTCGGACCATCGGCCACCCGACCGCCGACCGCCCGGCCACCGACCGCCCGGCCACCGGCCGCCCCAGCACCGCCGAACTCGCCGCCCTCGCCGTCGTGTTCGCCCTCAGCCTCGGGACCGCCTTCGTCGCCTCCGCCCTCGTCGACCCCGGCGAGCCCGCGACCGCTCGCGTCGTCTGGTGGACGACCCTCGCCGCCGCCCTGATGCGCGGCGTCAGCTGGTCGGACACCTTCCTCGACCGCCGGCACCGGCGCCAGTACCGGTACCAGCCCCAGCCCCACCCCCACTCTCTGCACCGCAGCTCCGACCGCTGACCCCCTCGACTCGTCCGGAGAAACACCCCCATGCACCCCGCCGCCATCGCCTTCCGCGACCCCGCCGCCCTGCACGCCCGCTGTGAGATCGCGGGTATCCGCAGACTCGCCATCGAACCCGGCTACGAGACCTGCGCCGTCCTGCCCGACGGCCACTGGGAACCCCTCCCCGACGGCTACCCCGAGCGGTTCGCGCCCAGCATCTTCAGCCGGGACAGCGGTCTCATCGAACTGTTCCGGCTCCCCGAGACCGTCACCGGCCGGGACGCCCTCACCGCGCTCGTCGGCACCCTCGGTGACCCCGTCCCCGTCACCCTCGGTGAGACCGACGACCCGCCGGGCGAGCCCACCACCCACCTCAGCGCCGACACCGGCCTGCGCCCCGGCCTGCACGTCGACAACCACCAGAACCTGCCGTACGCCGCCCGGGAGACGGCCCGCCGACGCCTCTGCGTCAACCTCGGACCCGGCAGCCGCTACCTGCTCCTCGCCGACACCGACATCAAGTCCATCTGCCGCACCCTCCACGACCGGTACGAGACCCACCACCCGCGCACCAACGACCTGCGGTTCTTCGTCACCCTCCGCCGCCCGCTGCGCGTCCTGCGGCTGCGGATCGACCCGGGCGAGGGTTGGTTCGCGCCCACCGCCGTGCTGCCGTACGACGAGTCCACGGAGGGCCAGGACCAGCCCTCGGCCACCGCCTCCTGGCTCGGTCACTGGGAGCGAGGGGTGTTCGGCCCGCTGATCTGACCCCATCCGGCGTGGTCCTCAGCGTGGCGCACCCGGGCCCGTCCGGGTGTGCCACGCTGGTGGGTGGGGAGGACCGGGGCACGACGAGATCGGGAGGCCCGTGATGGCCGAGATCAGGGTGAACGGGGTGGCGCTGCACTACGAGGCCCGGGGTTCCGGGCCCGGGGTGGTGCTGGTCCACGGCTCCTGGAGCGACGCCGACAGCTGGGCGCGTGTCATGCCCGGACTCGCCGAGCGGACCACCGTGGTCGCCTACGACCGGCGCGGGCACAGCCGCAGCGAGGACCTGCTCACCCAGGGTTCGGTGTACGAGGACGCGGCGGACCTGGCCGGCCTGATCCAGGGGCTCGGCCTCGCGCCCGCCTTCGTCTGCGGCGACTCGTACGGCTCGCTGGTCGTGCTGCGGCTCGCCGCCGCCCGTCCCGACCTCCTGCGGGGCCTGGCCGTGCACGAGCCGCCGGGGACGTCGATGCTGCTCGCCGACCCTACTCTGCGGCCCATCGGCACGGCCTTCGCGGACCGGATCAACGCCGTGCGGGAGCTGCTGGAGCAGGCGGAGTCGGCCGCGGCCGCCGAGCTGTTCGTGGAGTCGCTCGCGTTCGGCCCGGGGGCGTGGGAGCAGCTGCCCGCGCCGATCCGGCACACCTACATCCGGAACGCGCCGACGTACCTGGACGAACTGCGCGACCCCGACGCGCTGGACCTGGACCTGAACGCGCTCGCCCGGTACACGGAACCCGCGCTGCTGACGCAGAGCGACGACAGCGCGCCGATGTACGGCGAGGTGCTGGACATGATCGACCTCACCCTGCCGAAGGCGGAACGGCACCTGTACACGGGTGCCGGTCACGCTCCGCATCTGTCGCAGCCCGAGGAATGGGTGGGGGTGACCCTGCCGCGCGTCTTGGCGTGAGGCGCGGGTTGGGGGCGTGAGCGTGTCAGTGCGCGCCGGGGCTCACGCTGGGGCGCACTGACACGCCCGGACATGGGCTGTCCGGTACGCCGGGGGCCGGTTGCGATCGCGGACCTGGCGTCACTTTCCGGATTCCAGTGCAGGCCCACGGTAATCGTCACTACGCTCCCACCGGGCCCGAAGAACCGGTCGGCGGGCCACAGGGCGGGGTCTACAGCCGGGCCCAGCTCTTGAACCGCGCGCATGCGGGGAGACGGCTGACGTGTGAAGACGACAGCTGCCGTGCCCGACAACTGCACCGAGTCGTCGGGCACGGCAGCAGCCCAGCGCAGGTACGGGCGGATCCATCAGCTCCCGGCCGGGTGGCCGGGGAGCGGCTGTGGCAGCGCCGGCAGGGCGCTGCCCGGCAGCCGCACGCACCACCGTCCGAAGCACTCCCTTGGTTGCGAAGGAGGAACTGCAGGATGAACACGACCAGCACCGCACGGACCCAGCCCCTGTCGGAGACCAACACCGTCGACCTGGACCTGGACGTCACCATCGTCACCGCAGGCCCGGTGGCGGCAGCTCTGCTGTCGAGCACCGACGACGGGTGCGACACCGTCCGCGGCAGCGACTGCTGACCCTGTCCTGACTAGGTGCCTGGGCGGGCCGAGAAACTCCCGCCCAGGTACCCCGGGCGACCGCCCGTTCCCGACCGAAAGGTAAGGACATGGCAGCAGGTGAACACGGTTCGCACTATCAGCCGTTGGGGACAGCGTTGTGGCGGGCGAGTGTGATTGGCGCTGCCGGTGATCTGCCTGCCTGGCCGGGTGAGAGCGCGGACGCGGCCGAGCAGCGGAGGTGGATCGCGCGGGTCTGGACGATCCGGCCCCTGGCGCAGGCCGTCGCCCTGGCCAGTCCGTCCCTGGCCGGCCGGATCGAGCAGCTTCTCGTCGGAGGGGGTGACTCCGGTATCCGGCTGCGCCGTACGACGATGTCCCTGGCCCGTTACCTGCTCCGTGCTCAGGGCCGGGCCACCCCGTTCGGTGCGTTCGCCGGGGTCGGAACCCTCCGGTTCGGTGAGGGCGCCCGCTTTCGGTGGAGCGGGGACCACCGACTTCGGGCCCGCCCGGACGCAGTGTGGCTTGCCGAGGTGATCGCACGTCTCGAAGCGTGCCTGCCCTTGCTGGAGCGGCTGCCAGTCGTCGCCAACGACTGTGCGATTGAGCGGGGTTCGAGGCTGGTGGTGGCGTGCCAGCCGCATCTGAGTACCGTCTGCGGTGGCGGCGATGCCGTCGAGGAGGTGTCGGTTCGCCTGACCCCGGTGGTGCGCGCGATCACGGTGGCGGCCCGGACACCCGTTGCTGCCGCCGCCCTGGTGGACGGGGTCGTGGCTCGGTTTCCCGGTGTCGCCCGCGACGCGCTGCGAGAGGTGGTGGGCGGCCTGGTGGCGTGTGGCGTGCTGATCAGCAGTCTGCGGGCGCCCGGGACCTGCACCGACCCCCTCGCCCACGTGCTCGGACAACTGGATACGGCGGGCGCCGACGCCGTGCCTGAGGCGGCGGCGCTGTGCAGGGACTTGCATGCCCTCTACCGCGAGCTGAACGGCACCGGCCGATCCGGGGAGCTCGGCCGCCTCCGGGTGGCCGAGCGGATGCGTGCGATGGCCCCGGGCGCTGACCAACCCCTGGCCGTGGATCTGCGGCTCGGCGCGGCACTGATGCTGCCACAGGCGGTCGCCGACGAGGCCGCCGCCGCAGCCGGAGCGCTGATGCGGCTCAGTCCGCAGCCCACGGCGAGCCCGTCCTGGTGCGCCTACCACCGGGACTTCCTGGCCCGCTACGGTTCCGGCGTCCTGGTGCCGCTCGCAGTGCTCACCGACCCGACCCGGGGGCTCGGCCACCCGCTCCACTTCACCGATCCGCAGGCCGGCGTTGGGGTGACGCGGCGGGACAAGGCCCTGCTCGCCCTTGCCCAGCAGGCCGCGTTGGAGGGCCACGAGGAGATCGCCCTCGACGACGCCGTCCTCGACCGGATCGCTCCCCTGACCGAAACACCACACCGGCCGGTGACAGCGGTCGATGCCCTGGCCGACCTGTGTGCTGTGGACCTGGGCGCGATCGACCGAGGCGAGTTCACCCTGACCGTGCGGGGGCTCGGGCGCCGAGGCGCGACCACCGGACGGTTCCTCGACCTGCTGGAGAACGGCGGCCGCCGACACGCTGCCCTCCACTCCGACCAGCCGACCAGCGTGCACGGCGCCATCGCCGCACAACTGTCCTTTCCCCCGAGGCATGTTCGTACTGAGAACGTGCTGCGCGTTCCAGCCGTCCTGCCGTGGGTGATCCCCGTGGGTGAGCACCGCGCCGACACGCGCGGAACTCTGCCGCTCGCGGATCTGGCCGTCGCGGCGGACGCGCAGCGCTTGTACGTGATCTCCCGTTCGCGAGGCCGGGTCGTGGAACCGATGCTGCCGCTCGCCGCGGCCCGGCACACCATGCTGCCGCTGGCGCGGCTGCTGTTCGAGATCCCGCGCGCCGCCCACCCGGCGGTCGCCGTGTTCGACTGGGGCATCGCCGGCTGCCTGCCCCGGCTGCCGCGTGTACGCCACGGCCGCAGCATCCTCGCCCCGGCCCAGTGGCTTGTCGACCCCGCTGACCTCCCTGGACCCGATGCCCCCACCGACCAGTGGGAGGAAGCCGTACGGCGGCTGCGCGCCACCCGAGCGGTGCCCGCCCGGGTGGCGCTCGGCAACGGTGACCGGCTTCTGCGGCTGGACCTGGACAACCCGATGGACGTGGCCGTCCTGCGACGCCATGCCACGCCCACAGCCGCCCCGCTCAGAATCTCGGAAGCGCCTGCCACGGCCGAGCTCGGCTGGTGCGAGGGCCGGGCCCACGAGATCGTCATCCCGCTGGCGGCCATCGCCCCGCCGCGCCCTGCTCCGGCGTTCCTGAGCAGCACCCGCCCTCCGCCGGTCGCCAACCCGCACGACGGCGACGGCGTGGTGTCCGCCAGGCTCTACGGACCCCCGCAGACGGTCGACGAAATCCTCACCCACCGCCTGCCGGACCTGCTGAACCAATGGCCGACGCCCCCGCTCTGGTGGTTCGTCCGGTACCGCACCCCCGTCCCCCACCTGAGACTGCGCCTGCACGAGCCCGACCACCGGCACGCCTGCGGTCAGGTGGCCGCCTGGGCCCGGGAGCTGCGGCACGCCGGCCTGGCCGACGAGGTCACCCTGGACACCTACCAGCCTGAGACCGGACGCTACGGGACCGGGCCGGCGATGGCCGCCGCAGAGCGGCTGTTCAGCGCCGACTCGACTGCCGTCCTCGCCCAGCTCTCCTTCCTCGCCGCGAACCGGAACATCCCACCGCAGGCGCTGACCGCCGTGAGCCTGGCTGCCCTGGCCGCCGCTGTCGCCGGGGGCCGACCAGCGGGAATGCACTGGCTGCTCCGGCACCCCGAACACACTGCCGGGGCCTCGGCACAGGACCGCGCCATGCGCCGCCACGCACTGATCCTCGACCAGGACCGCACCGCCTTCCGGTCACTGGCAGGCGGCCGGGAACTGGCCGCCGCCTGGGCGGACCGCGCCGACACAGCGGCCCGCTACGCCGCACAGCTCACCGCCCGAGGCGGTCGGCCTTCTCCCGACAGCGTCCTCGGCTCACTGCTGCACCTCCACCACGCCCGCGCGTGCGGTATCGACCCCGTCGGCGAGGGCACGACGTACAAGCTGGCCCGGGGCATCGCCCTGGCCAGCACCGCCAACCCCGTCGACCGGCCGAACCGGGAAGGGGACCGATGACCGTGGCGAAGGGGAACACGTCGTACCCGTCGGCGCTGCGCGAGCGTGCCGCAGCCGTCGCCGAACACCTCGCCGCCGCCCTCGCGGTTCCGCCTGACGTGGATTTCGGAGCCGACACCGCCCCCGGCAGTGCGCGCTGGCGCGACCAGTCCCTGTCCAAGGGCGCTGCCGGAGTCGCCGTTTTGCACGGCCTGCGGGCCCGCGCCCAACTCGCCGACACCGCGCCCGTGCACGCCTGGCTGGCCCGCGCCACCCGCGACGACCTGAGCGTCGGCACCGGAGCGGGGCTGTGGTTCGGCGCCCCCGCCGTTGCCTTCGCCCTTACTGTCGCCACACCCGGCCGCTACCCGGGCGCAGCCGCCCGCCTCCACCAGGCGGTCACCCGCCTCACCGCCGACCGGCTGACCGCCGCCGACCAGCGGATGGATGCCGCTCTGCGCCCCTCACCGTACGAGTTCGACCTCACGCGCGGCCTGAGTGGCCTCGGCGCCTACCTACTGCGGGCCGACCCTGGCAGCGGTCTCCTGCGGCGCGTTCTCGTCTACCTGGTACGCCTCACCCACCCCATCGCCGCCCGCGACACAGCCGGGACCAGGGCGCCGGGCTGGTGGACCGCCGAGGTGCCCGCCCGTTGCGACGATCCGGCCTTCGCCGACGGACACGCCAACCTCGCTATGGCCCACGGCATCGCCGGCCCCCTGGCCCTGCTGGCACTCGCCGCGCGCGAGGGTGTCACCGTCGACGGCCACCACGAGGCCGTGGACACCATCTGCCAGCACCTCGACGCCTGGCGCCAGGCCTCGCCCGCCGGACCCTGGTGGCCCGAACGGATCACCCTCGACGAACTCGACGACGGGTGCCCTCACCAGGGAGGGCCGAACAGGCCCTCCTGGTGCTACGGCACACCAGGCCTCGCCCGCGCCCAGCAGCTCGCCGCCCTCGCACTCGGCGACACCGCCCGCCAGCGCGCCGCAGAACACGCCCTCGCCTCCTGCCTGGCCGACCCCGTCCAACTGAACCGCCTCACCGACCCCACTCTCTGCCACGGCTGGGCCGGCGTGACCGCCACCGCCTGGCACGCGGCCGCCGACGCCGACACACCCCACCTCTCACACCAGGTGGACCACCTGATCCAACGCCTGCTCGACCACGGACACCACACCGCCCCCGATGCGCTGCCCGGTCTCATCGAGGGCAGCGCCGGCGTCGCCCTCACTCTGCACAGCATCGCCACCGCCGGCACCGACGGCTGGACCACCTGCCTGCTGATCGGCTGAGAGGAACGACCACATGCCCGGCCCCACGCACACCCCGTCCGCCGACTGGCGCCAGACCAACCTTCACTTCGACACCTGGCAGCACGCCGAACGCGCCGCCGCCGACCTCCTCCCGCTCCTGACCGAAGCCGAGGACACCTCCGCCCTCGTCGCCTGGTGGTTCATTCGGAAAGGCGAAACGTGGCGGCTGCGCCTGCGCTCCGCCCCGGGTCGCGACAACTCCGCCGCCGTCCTCCTTGACCAGCTCACCGCCCTGCCCGGGCTGCGCTCCCTCGCCCATGGCGTGGTGTACGAGCCGGAGACCCGCCGCTTCGGCGGACAGCCGGCCATGGAGATCGCCCACCACCTGTTCCACGCGGACAGTCGCCACGTCCTCGACCACCTCGCCCACACCGCCGAAACAGGCGACCACCGCACCGAGATCGGGGGACGGCTGGCCACCCGTCTGATGCGTGCGGCCGGCCAGGACTTTTACGAACAGGGCGACATCTGGGCATCGGTCGCCGAGCATCGCGCCACCGCCGGAAGCCCCCAGCCGTCAGCCTCGACCCTCGCAGCGGTCCAGACCCTCATCACCGCCGCCGCCGACCGTCCCGGCAGCCCGCTCTCCCGCGAGCCCGCGTGGCCGACAGCCTTCGAGGCCGCCGGCCACGCGCTCGCCGACCTCGCCCACCACGGCCACCTGGAACGCGGTATACGGGCCGTCCTCACAGACCACCTGCTCTTCGCCTTCAACCGGCTCGGCATTCCCGCCAACCGGCAGGCCGCACTCGCCACCGCCGCCCAGCACACCGTCTTCCACCACCGATCCGGCGCCGACCGCGACTCCCGCCGCACACCGACCACCCCGACAGTCAGGCCAGCATCCATGAACGCCACCAGCCCGGCCCCCGACCCGCAGGCCCTGCGCGACGCCCTCGTCACCAGGATCGACAGCCTCCACACCTTCCGTACCAAGGCCGTCCGCGACGCCTTCCTCGCCGTGCGACGGGAGCTGTTCCTGCCCGAGGTCGACCTCGCCACCGCCTACCAGCCCAAGCAGGTGGTCACCAAGCGCGCCGCCGACGGCACCGCACTCTCCTCAGCCTCCAGCCCCAACATCGTCGCCACCATGCTCGAACAGCTCCAAGCAGCCCCCGGGCAAAGCGTTTTGGAGATCGGCGCGGCCACCGGTATCAACGCCGCCCTCCTCGCCGAACTCACCGGCCCCACCGGCACCGTCGTCACCATCGAACTCGACGAAGACCTCACCGAAAGCGCCCGCGCCCACCTGGCCGCCGCCGGATACCACCGCGTCATCGTCCTGTGCCGCGACGGCGTTCTCGGCGACCCGGACCGCGCGCCGTTCGACCGCATCATCGTCACCGCCGGAGCCTGGGACATCCCCGCCGCCTGGTGGATCCAACTCGCCCCCACCGGACGCCTCGTCGTCCCACTGCGCCTGCACGGAAGCGGCCTGACCCGCTCGCTCGCGTTCATCCGCACCGCCGACGACCGCATGGTGGCCACCGACGCCGCAGTGTGCGGATTCGTCCCGCTGCGAGGCGCCGCCGAGATGGGCGAGATCCACGTTCGCCTTGCCGACGACGCCATCCTCAAGGTCGACGCCGACGACCACCCAGACCAGGAGACTCTCGCCAGGGCCCTGACCCACCCCGCACACCTGAAGTGGACCGGCATCCACGTACGGCACGACGAACCCGCTGCCCACCTCGATCTCTGGCTCGCCACCACCGACACCGGGCTCCACTTCGGCAAACTGTCCGTCGGCCCGGCCACACGCGCACTCCTCCCGGCCGACCCCGCCGTGCGCTGGTCGGGCGCCGCCCTCCATCAAGGCGCGGCCTTCGCCTACCTCACCACCCGAGCCGTTGACGACGACACCGACGAACTCGGCATCGCCGCCTACGGGCCGGACGCCGACAAGCTGGCCGCTCTCACCGGAGACCTCCTGCACCACTGGAGCCGGAAGCGCCCCGCCCAGCCCACCGTCACCGCTCACCCGGCCGCCACCCCCGACGACCGGCTCGGCCCCGGAACACGCATCACCCGCCCGCACACCAGGCTGACCATCAGCTGGTGAAGACCGTGTACGAGGAGGTCGTACCGCGGCGATCTGTCCGACACCCGATGGGTCTTGGTCGAGCCCGCAGTGGTCCTGATTGCCCGTGGGCTCGCAGCGGTGTTCAGGAACGGTCGGCGTTCCCGGCCCGTGTGGCCGCGTGCGGCGGCCTTCTCCAGGTCGAACAGGGAGAGCCGGGTGCCCCGGGCGGGGCGTTCTCGCGCCGGACGATGATCCGGGTGTCCCCGGTCCAGGGCTCAGCTGCTCTGCCCAAGGCTCCTTGGCTGGTCGGCCGCGACCAGTTCGGCAGCGTGCGCGAGGTCGCCGCCCGCCCGCCGGAGCAGCGCCTCGACGTCGTAGCCCGGTGAACCGAAGCTGGCGCCGAGGCCAAGCCGGATACCGGAGTCGAAGCGCCCCATGTGCACAGAGGCCTCCAGGTCGGGGCGGAGCCGGTCAAGCGCGCACAGCAGGTCCCAGGCGGATGCATCCAACCGGGCCCGTTCCACCGGGTCGCAGGCGTTGACGACGGCGGTGACTCCGGCGCCGTCGGGCTCGTACTCCAGTAGGTCCGGCAGCAGTTCGGGGATGCCCATGATCCGAGCCGCACTGAAGGTGAGGGCGGGGACGCCAGTAGGGTCGTTGAGCAATTCGGCCAGCAGCGGGACGACGCGCCGGTCATGCCGCCGGGCGAGTCCACGGATGCCTTCCTCCCGGGTATCCGCATGCTCGTCGGTCGTCCGCTCCCAGAGCGCGGCCCGGATCCCGGGGCTGTCGACTTCGACCTGGAAGCCCAGCGTGAACGTTGCCCGGTTACGAACCTCCGGATCCTCGTCACGGGTCAGCGTGATGAGCGCGCGGATGTCCGGCCCGTCCGGCAGTCCAGTGGCCACCCCCGCAAAAGAACTCGCCACCCGCCGGCGAACATCGGCGCCGGGATGTCCAGCGAGAGCGGCAAGGACGGGGACGGCACGCTGCAGGACAAATGGGTTTTCGGTAGCCGCGATAGCGGCGCATTCCTTCCCAAGTTCGCCTGGACACGAATCGTCCGCCACCAACTCGTCAAGGGCGGAGCGTCCCCGGACGACCCAACCCCGACCAAGCGCTGGAGGGAACGCCGCCGATGCAAGGCGCCACCGCTGATGGGCAAGGCCAGTCTCGTCCTGGCGGTGCGGCAGCAGGGGCTCTGCCCCTTCTGCAAACAAGCGCTGATCGCCGGAGCCGAGTACGAACCGGACAGCTCACACGAGCGGATCGACTGGTTCGCGGCCTCGAAGAAGATGCTCCACAAGCATCATTTCACCTACCGGCGCGACGGCGGCACGGACGAGTGGAACAACCTCCGCCTCGTGCACTCCGAATGCCACCGCCAGCACCACGCGGGCGACGGCAAACGAACCACACCAACCTGCGAAGCCCTCGGGGCTTGCTTGAGCCGGATGCCTGGAAATCGGGCAAGTCCGGTTCTGAGGGGCCGGGTCACGGCAATGTGACCCGGCTACCCGACCACTCCGGATCGTCCGGTTCACGCGGTATCTGAAGGCGATGCGCTTTTGCGGCCGACGACCCACCCGGCCGTGACGAGGATCTTTCCGACGGCGTCGGCCATGGTATTGAGCGTCATGCCGACGAGTAGATGGCTCCGTCAGGCAACCGCAAGGGCGCGCAGTGGGTACGTGATCCTTACCCACTGCGCGCCCGTGACCGTCGACGGTCTCAGACCGTCAGGTGCTCGTAACCTCCGACGAGGAGTTCCCCGTACTCGAATCGACGCCCGAGGTCTATGTACCGCTCGTATTGCTTCCGGGTGATCTGCGGTCCATAGGTGAGCGCGCGCAGGAGGAAGCGGAACGCCAGGTCGGGGCAGGCGTGGAGGACGGTGTGGCTGAGTGCGGGCACCACACCGGGGATGGACTTCCAGGACGAGTCCTGTACCAGCTCCAGGAGGCCGGGAGTGACGATCATGATCTCGTCCAGGACGGCTCCTGTCAGGTGCTGGTACGGGCTGGGCGGTACCTCTTCCGGGGGAGTGAGGCCCTCCGCGCGGAGTCGCTCCCGGCACAGCCGGATGACTTCGAGGATCCAGTCGCGCGGGTCGATCCCCTCGTTCCTGAGCTCCAGGCGGCGCTCGCTTCCCACCGCCCAGAGCGTTTCGAACACCCAGGTCGGCACGGCTGGAGCGGCGACCCGGAGAGCGTCGACGAGGAGCGCCTCGACGAGGTGTGGCGGCATGCCGTCGGCGTAGTACGCCAGTGCCTGCGCCTCGGTGGCCCATTCGTCCCGCCAGCTGTGGTGGAACACCTGCCCCAGGTGAGGCAGCCCGAACTCGTCTCCGCCGTATCTCTCAGTCATCACGCATCACCGGCCCAGCGGGAAGATGGAACCAATGATCCACTTCTTGCCATTGTGCTTGTCCGCCCTCAGCAGCCGGACCTTGACCCTGGTTCCAGCATCAGCAGCGTCGAGACTGCCACCCGGAGGGTACACCTTGCCCAACGAGGTCAGGCGTTGGCCGCTCCTGATGACATCGACATCGACGGTGATCTCCTTGAAGTCCGGCTGGCCCGGCTGTCCCCAGGTGCGAAGCGCGTCCTGACTCTTGTCGAGGGCCGATCGCAGTGCATCCTCAGCGATGCTGAGGTCGGCGAACACCCCGTTCGGGTCGGTGGCGGTAGTCAGCGCTGCCGCCTCTGCGGGCGTGACCCCTGCGAATTCGCCGTTCGGGCCGTAGGCGCCATGGGCCACGTGCTTCTTGATGGTGTGGGCGCGGGCGTCCTGGTTCCTGCCCAGTTCGTCGCCCCACAGGTCGAAGCAATTGTGGACGAGAATGCCGCTGCCGGTGTTCTGCGGCCCGCGCACGTAGAAGGTGTGCGTGCCGTCGACGGTGAGGTCGTACACCGCCTGGGTGGCGTCCGTCCGTTCGTGGAGACCGGTCACCAGGTTGTGCGACCCGTCGCTGCCGACCAGGACGTCGCCGACGTGGAGGTCGGAGACCTCGCGCCAACCGGCCCGGTCGACGTAGAAGCGGTGTCCGGCCGTGCTGGTGATCCGGCCCTCGCGCTCGGTGTCGATGTCGATCAGGCGGGTGGTGGGGTGCCCGAAGGTGCTGGTCACCGGCTGGGACCCGGTGGAACCCGTGGCGGGATCGGTGGCCAGCACCTGATCGCCTGCCCGCACCGTCTCGATGGCCCGGCTGGTCCCGTCGGACATGATCACGCTCGTGCCGGCCGGGAAGCTGTTGTTCCGGCACGACGTGCGGACCCCGTCCGCGATCTCGGCTTCAAATTCGGCCTGTTGCACCAGGCCTCGGTCGATGTTGCGGTTATCGCGAAGGGCCTTGAGCGCTGCATCACTGCCCACGCCGTCCTTGAGGGTGTTGCGGAAGGCTGTGATGGCGTCGGCGGTGGCGAGCAGTTTGCTGGTGACTGCGTCGCTGTAGCCGTTGAGGGTTGCCTGGAGCGCGAGCTTGGCCTGTTCGAGCTCGACACCCGTTTCGAGGGCGAAGCGGAAGGCGACGACGCCCTTGACGCCTGTGAGGAGGGTTTTGTACGGGATGAAGTTGGATGCGGCCCAGGCACAGGAGGCGTTGACGCCGGGACTCTTGTAGCAGTTGACGAAGTCACTGGTGACGGTGTCCACCACGAACCGGCTGGCGGCGCCCTGCGGTGAGTACTTCGTGCGGTAGTCGAACTCTGTGATGTCGACGGTGGTGTCGTACTGGGAGTTGATCGGCTCGCTGCGGAGGAGGAGGGTGTCCCAGGTGCTGTATTTGCCCTGGCAGGCGGCGATGGAGAGGTTCGGCTCGGGGCAGGTTTTGAGGAAGTAGTCGTGGGTGCCGGTGACCTTGACCGTGACGGTGATCGTGCAGATGGAGTCGCCTGCGGCGTTGGTGTGCCAGGCCTTGGACTTGGGGAGGGCGACGGGATAGCCGTTCGACGTCGTCAGGTGAGGGTCACTGAGGACGCACGTGGCCATGGTGTCGCGGACGTTCTCGTACTTCACGTCGGGCCGGGGAATGACGTCGATGTAGGTGACGCGGCCGTTGTTGTCGACGGTGGCCGTCTCGTGCTGCATCTTGCCTTCGGCGGTGTCGGCCTGCTGCTTCTTCGCGACCTCGGCCAGCGCCTCCTTCGCCGCCTGGTCGGCCTCGGCGGCACTCTTGTCAGCGGCGATCTTTGAGGCCCGGGCCTCGTCGGAGGCGGTCTTTGCGGTCGCCGCGTACTTCTTGGCCTGCTGGGCGTATCCGGCTGCCGCGTTCGCGGAGATGCCGGCGGTTCGGGCCGATGCCTGCGCGGCTGCGGCTGCGGTGCGGGCCTGCTTGGCGTGGGCGGCTGCCTGGTCGGCGGAGGCCTTGGCCTGTGCGGCCGAGTTGGCGGCCTTCGTCGCCCAGTCGGCGGCCTGTGCGGCGGAGGCCTGGGCCTGGTTGGCGTAGCCGGCGGCTTCGTTGGCGGCGCCGCGGGCGGTGGCGTAGGACTGGGCGGCCTGGGCCGCGTATTCGCGGGCCAGGGCGACGGAGCCGTCGATGGCGGCGAGGTAGGAGTTGATGGTGGCGACGTGTGCTGCGGTGAAGGCGTCGCGCTGGCGGGCCAGGGGCAGGCCGGTTTCGAGGAACGGCTTGAGGCCGGAGGCGGGGCCGGCCATGGCGGCCTGGGCGGCGGCCTTCACCTCGGGGCCGCCGGAGGCGATGGCCTGGGTGATCAGGACCCGGTTGTCGTGTTCGCGTGCAATGTACTGACCCTTGGTCAGGAACGCGCGGACGTCGGCGTGGGTGCCGCCCATGGCGGTGTTGGCGGCGTCCTGCACGCCGGGGCCGCCGGCGGTCATGATCTGTGAGAGCAGGACCCGGTCGTCGTGTTCCTGGCCGGGGTAGGCGCCGGTGGTCAGGAAGTCGCGGACCTGCGCGGCGGTGCCCACCGAGGCGGTCTCGGCCGCGAGCTTGTGCTCCAGGTTCGTGGATCCTTCGGCGATGCCCATGACGCTGCCGCGGTCGTCCTGTTCCCGGGCCTGCGCGAGGTCGGAGCTGAGGAACGCGAGGACGGCGCCGTCCGATCCCTCCAGTGCGGTCTGCGCCGCGGTCTGGGCCCAGGGGCCGCCCGCGTCCAGCAGCCGCACCGCGGCCTGACGGCCCTTGGCCACCGCGGCCTTCTGGTCCACCCCGGCGGCAGTGGCCTCGGAGATCAGCCGCTCGGTGTCGGCTGCGAGCTGGGTCGTTTTCCCGGCCTCCCAGGCCGCCCTTCGGTTCTTCAGGTCCTCGTCCCGGTAGGCCTGCTGCGCGATGGCCACCTCGGCGGCCTGCTGCGCGTCCAGGCGCTCCTGGTCGGAGGCGCGGGCGATGGCCGTGATGTCGTGGGCCTGCTTCGCCGCGTTCTCCGTGGTCACTGCGGCTGCCTCGGCAGTGGTGGCCGCGGCCTGCGCGGTCGCGGCGGCTCTGGCCGAGTCGCCGGCGTGCGCGGCCGCCTCCTCCGCTGCCGCCGCCGCTGCGTCGGCATGCGCGGCGGAGGAGTTCGCGGCCTGCTTCGACGCACGGGCGGCCGCGGCGGCGTCGTCGGCGATCTTGGTGGTGGCCTTCGCCGCGCGGCTGGCTTCCGCGGCGGCGCTCCTGGCCCGGGCGGCTGCGTTCCTGGCCCGGTCCGCGGCGTCCCCGGAGACGCCCGAGGCAGCGGCCGCGTCGGCGGAGGCCTGCGCGGCGGCAGCGGCGTTGGCGCCCGCGGATTCGGCGTCCAGCGCCGCTGACTTGGCCTGGGTCGATGCCCGTTCCGCCCAGCCGCTGGCCTCGCCGGCGGTGCGGGCGTCGGCCGCGGCGTTGCGGGCCGCGACGGCCGCCGCGCGTGCCTGGTCGGCCATACGAGCGTCGCCAGCGGCGCCGGCGGCCGCCGACAGCGCCCGGGTGGCGGCCTTGCCCGCCTTCATGGCGGCGGCCGCCGCGTCGGCTGTGGCGGCCGCGGCCTGCCGCGCGGCCTCGTTCGCCGCCTTGGCCGCGGTCGTTGCCGCCTGGACGGATTTGGCCGCCCGAACGGCGGCGTCCGCCGCCCGGTCGGCCGCGTTCGATGCCTTCGCGGCGTCGGCCTGGGAGGCCCGGGTCTCATCCGCGGCGCGCTCCGCCGCCTGTTTGGCCAGCGCGGTCGCCTGGAGCGCCTTGGCGGACGCGTCCCTGGCGATTCTCGCCTGCTCGCCGGCCTGGGCGGCGGCGTTCTTCGTCAGGTCCGCCAGCTGTGCGACGGTCAGGGTTTCCTGGTCGTGGGCCGCGGCGGTCTGGTAGCCGTAGCGCAGGAAGTCCTGGACGTCCTCGGCGCCGCCGCCCATCGCGATGTTGGCGGCCTGTTGCACCTGCGGGCCGCCCGCGTTCATCAGCTGGGACAGCTTGACCCGGTCGTCGTGCTCCCTGGCGTTGAACTGACCGACGTTCAGGAACTGGGTGACGTCCTCCAGCGTGCCGGCCATCGCCTTGTTCGCGGCGTCCTGCACCGCCGGGCTGCCGGTCGACATGATCTGTGACAGCAGCACCCGTTGGTCGTGCTCGTACGGGTTCTGGATCCCCTTGTCGAGGAAGGTCTGCAGGCCGGCCGCAGGGCCTGCGAGTGCGGCGGTTGCGGCTTCGCGGACCCCCGGACCGGCGATCGCGATCAGTTCCTCGACGCGCGCCCGCAGGTCGTATTCCGCGGCGATGGCCCTGCCGGTCAGTACGAACGCCGTTACGTCCGCGTCGGAGCCCGCCAGCGCGGTCTCCGCGGCCCGGCGCACGGCCGGCCCGCCGGTCTGCCACGCCGCCACCGCCTTCATCCGGTCGGCGACCGGTCCTGTCGCCGGTGGGGCATCGGCCGCCGCCGGAATCGTCAGCAACCCCACCAGCAGGCTGCCGGCCACGAGCCCGGTGGCGACTTTGCGCCGCCCGGCCCGTGGTATCGAAGACATTTTCATTGAACTCGAGATTCCTTCCTGTTCAGGTACCAAGCGATCGCCAGCTGTCGGCACCCGTGCCGACAGCTGGCGATCGCTTGGTACCAGGGCGGCGCGCTCAGAGCGCGCCGCCCGTGACATACAGCAGATGTCGATCGCCGACGGGCCGGGGGTGATGTCCGGAGCCGGACATCACCCCCGGCCGCTGCGGGGTTGGCCGCTCAGCCGGTGACGGTGGCGGTGATGTTCTGGATCCTGCTGGGCCGGTGAGGGTGGTCCAGGAGGCGTCGGGCTTCTTGTCGGTGGTCCAGATCTGGGTGTCGGTGCGGGTGGCGAACAGGCGGGTGGTGTCGCTGATCATTTTTGGGTGCCACGACCACGGCGTTACCGGGCCGATCGTTCGGACAGCACCGGATACAAGCGCGCCGGGCGATATCCGTTCCCGAACCCTGCCTTCGACCGTGATGTGGTTCCGTGGCGTGGGCTGCTGCCGCGTCTGGCGGCTGGCCCCGGTGTGGTGGGACCAGCCTTCGGCATACGGGTGTTGACGTCGAGTCAGGGAGCTGACGGCCCACCGTGGTACTTGGTCCAGCCTTCGCCCTGCGGGTCCACGGCCCACAGGACGTTGCGGGTGTCGCGGACGAAAGTGACCAGGTGGTTGTCGGCCGGGTCCACGACCGTGTGCGGCACGGTGTCGGCCGCCAGAGCGGTGTCGTCGGGGGTCTTGTCGAAGATGGTCCAACCGACGCCCAGCGGGTCGACCATGAACAGGCGGTTGTCGGGCCCGTTGACGTAGGTGATCAGGTGGTGCTGGCCGGAGGGGCTGGCGATGGTGGTGGGGTCAGTTGCGGCCATGGCACCGAAGTCGACCCAGCCTTCCCCCTGCGGGTCCACCGACCACAGGTGGCTGGCGGTGTCGCGGATGTAGGTGACGAGGTGACCGTCGGCCGGGTCGATCACCGTGTGGGGAACGGCGTTGGGCGCCAGGACCGTGTGGGAAGGCGTCTCGACGAACGTCGTCCAGCCGTTGCCCCGCTGGTCAACGGAGTACAGCAGGTTGTTCGGGCCGTTGACGTAGACGACGACGTGGCCGTTGGCCGCGATGGCGGTCGGGGAGGTTGCGGCCATGGCGCCGAAGTCCGACCAGCCTTCCCCCTGCGGGTCCACCGACCACAGGTGGCTGGCGGTGTCGCGGATGTAGGTGACGAGGTGACCGTCGGCCGGGTCGACCACGGTGCTGGGCACCGAGCCCGGCGCGAGGACGGTGTTGGAGGAGGTCTTGTCGAACTTCGTCCAGCGCTGGTTCTCGTTCGCGCGCTCGTCGAAGGACCACAGTCTGTTGTCGGGGCCGTTGACGTACACGATGACGTGGTTGTTCGCCGGGTTCACCACGGCGACGGGGTCAGCGGCCGCGTACGCTCCCCAGTTCTTCCAGCCCTCACCCTGCGGGTCGACCGACCACAGCTGGCTGTTGCTGTCCCGCAGGTAGGTCACGAGGTGACCGTCGGCCGGGTCGACGATCGTGAACGGCGAGCCGGTGGTGACCGTGCCCGACGGCGTCGAATTTGCCGTCCGCGTGATCCACAGGGCGATGTCGTCCACGCGGGTGCCGGCGGCGCCGGTGCGGGTCTCGGATGCGGGGGTGCCGAGGCAGCCACCCTGCCAGGCACGGCTGTTGACTGCGGCCAGTTCGTAGCCTGTATCGGTCTTGCGGATTGCCGGGCCACCCGCGTCGCCCTGGCAGATCGTGTCGGCCGGAGCCTTCGCCACGATGTCGGTGCCGGTGGCGGCGACGGCGGCGACCGTGAAGACGGAGGTATGGAGCTTGCCCGGCACCCATGCGGTCTTGGTACGGCCGTAGCCGGCGGCCGTGAGATCCTGACCAGCGACAGGCGCGGTGGTGGCGACAGGCATCGGTGTGACGCCGGTGGCGGGCACCTCAAGGCGGGCCATGACGAGGTCGCGGTCGGTGCGGGGTACGAGTTCGACGACGGCGGCGCTCTTGCCGCCGATCGTCACGGTGCTCTTGGTCGCGGGTGCGCCGGCGGTGAGGGTGGCGGGGTTGTCGGTGAAGCAGCCGGCCGCGCTCAGGACCCAGTACGGGTCGACCAGGGTGGCGGTGCAGGCCCGCGCGCCGGTGCGGCCGGGCTGCCCGATGTTGAGGGCGCCGACCGCGGGATACTCGCTGGTGGCGGCCGGTGCGGCCGGCCCGTCGGTGGCGGACAGCTCGAGCAGGGTGGTTCCTTC
Source organism: Kitasatospora sp. NPDC092286 (assembly GCF_044755565.1). NCBI lineage: Bacteria > Bacillati > Actinomycetota > Actinomycetes > Kitasatosporales > Streptomycetaceae > Kitasatospora > Kitasatospora sp. NPDC092286. The sequence goes on from NZ_JBIVRD010000021.1 coordinate 132,573, forward strand.
GGCGGAGGCACCCTCGCCTACCGGCGTGTAGTAGTTCTTACGGACGTCAAAGCTGCTGACCGAGCCGTCCGTGTTCAGCGTGGCCTTGACCGCGTGGTCGTCGCCCTTGATGCTGTAGACCTTCGGAAGCTCCAGCGCCAGGTAACCGACGGGCCCCGTGACGCGGAAACAGACCTTGGCGGGACCGGTGTTCAGGGTCCGGCTGAACACCTCCAGCAGGTTCTCCGTCGAGGTGCAGTCGGCCAGCTGGATGTTCCCGTCCCCCGACTTCAGGGTGATGTGCTGCTCCGCGAGGATCTGCGCGGCCCCCGGATAGGAGAAGCCCTCCACCGCCAGAGGCGCCGTGGCCTCAGCAGCCGAGGCCGGAATCGAACCGGCCATCACGGGTATTGCCAGCACGGCGGCGAGCGGCCATACCGTTCTACGAACCATACGCACAAGAACTCCCAGAAAATGACGTGGCAGGGAGGCGCTGATACCCCCCCATCGCACGTGAATTGCCGAGCGGACGCTACCGGCTTACGATCTTGAGCGTCAAAAGCCGTCCAGCGCACGGCATCAGAGCCCCCGGTAGTGGGCATGCCGCCTTCGAGCGGCATGGGCGGTCCCTGAAGTCAAATGAGATGATTCGGGAATCCCTCCCGAAAGGGAAAAGTGCTGGTATTGCATGAGTACTGCTCACATGCCCGTGGTCTGCCCTCGACGACCACGTTCGCCAGGCCCTTCAGCGAGCGGACGCAGCGGTGGAACGCGGGCACCACCAGCGTGCAGGACACCGTCACCCGGATCATCGCCGCCGTCCGGCGGTGATCCGCGAGGTCCCCTGCACCGTCGAGGCGGCCGCCGTGCAGTGCACCGCGCACGACTTCACCTGTCCGGGCCTTGGCGCAACCCGCTCAACGAGCAGGCCGCATCAAAGTTTCCGGTATTGGGCCTGGCGGTGGACCTGACGGTATTTCGGAATCCCTTGCCAGGAGTGCGATTCGCCGTTTCGACGGTCCGGTCGTCCTGTGTCACCGTTACAACGGAATCCATAACTTCCCCAGTTTTCCCTGCACTTGTCCACCGAAAAGCGGGATGCGATCGTGGCGCCGGATCCGATTCGTCTCCTGCCCAGGAGTGGCATGCGGTGCAGTCCGCGAAATTCCCTGGCATGCCTCTTCCTGCCCTGCTGAGATGAGAGCATGAACCTCTTGCCTACTGGCGGGACCGAGGTCGTTGTACCGGTCCGCGTGCGTGATCTGACGCCCGCAGATCTGCCGATGTGCGCGTGGTCCGGATCGGCTACTCATCTGGGCTGTGTGGCCAAGGAGTTGGAGCGCGCGGCGGCCGGCGAGGTGGACTACCTGGCCGTCTGTACGGCGGTCGGTCTTCCCGTGGCGATCGGCGGCGTCGACTACCGGGCAAGGCCGGGAGCGGGCACACTGTGGCAGCTCGCGGTGCTTCCGGCGTTGCAGTCGTGCGGTCTCGGCACGCTGCTCGTCCGGGCCGCGGAGGACCGCATCCGGGCACGCGGGATCCTGCGGGCCGAACTCGGTGTCGAGGAGAGCAACCCGCGGGCCCGCGCACTGTACGAGCGGCTCGGATACGTGGCCTACGACCGGCAGCCCGACGCATGGGACGAGGAAGCGCCGGACGGTTCGATCCACCGGTACGAGACCATGTGCGCGCTGATGCGCAAGGACCTGTCGTAAGCGGGACGTCGGCGTGACCTCGCAGGCGTGGGGGCGCGCTCCGACACCCGGGTGTGGGCCTGGCCACATCACCGCTCATCTGGATGAGCCGGGGCTGGCGGCGTTCGGTGTCGATGCCTCTGCTGTGATGATCAAGTCGGCTCAACAGGCCTATCCGGGCCTGCGGTTCGACGTGGGCTCGATGGCCGCGCTGAACATCGCTGACGGCGTGCTGGGCGGCGCACTCTCACGTTGGTCCGTCATCCACACTCCGCACACGGTGGAGCGCTGCATCAACAAGATCCGGGTATGGCGGGGCCTGGCCGCGAGCTACGACAAGACGCCCGCGAGCTACATGGCGGGGCTCCAGCTACGCGGATCCATCGTCTGGATGCGCAGCCTCGACCCGGGCCGCGGTCGCGGCGCCCGGTCGGCGGACCGGACGCCGCTGCCGCTCACCTCGGGCCGGTGAGGTGACCGTCCGGCCAAGATGCCGGGCGAGGAACCGGACCGCGCTGTCGGCCTCGAACCTGGGGAAGTCGAAGTGCTGGCCCGTGTTGGCGTGCAACGTCCTCTCCTTCGAGGCGAAGGCGTCGAACAGCGCGAGGCCGGCCTCGCGCGGGATGCGCTCGTTGTCCCACCGCATGGCGAACTCGATCGGGACGGTGATCTGCTTCGCCGTCTCGACCAGGGCATCGGGCCACATCATGCCGAAGACCGTGGCCGTGATCCTGGGCTCGACCGCCACCAGCGGCAGCCCGATCGCGGTGCCCAGGCCGATCCCGACGTAGCCGACCGGCCCATCGGCGCCGATATCACGACTCCAGACAGGCCTTGGGGCGGCGCGCGACGGCCGCCGCGATCACTTCTGGTGGAGCGTCACAGTGCTTTGACAGTAGGGGCATTGCGGTATATGGACCTGGTCGGGGCGGGTGTACGGTCGTGCCAGTCGGTTGGGGTGGAGGGCCGGAGGGGCTGGGAGGGGAGCAGGGCATGGAGCCATTGGAGCCGGACGACCCGCGGCAGGTCGGTGAGTACCGGGTGCTGCGGCGGCTCGGCGCGGGCGGCATGGGCCGGGTGTACCTGGGCCGTACGGCGGGGGGCCGTACGGTCGCCGTCAAGGTGGTCCGCAGCGAGCTGGCCGAGGACACCGAGTTCCGTGCCCGATTCCGGCAGGAGGTCCGGGCGGCCCGGCTGGTCGGTGGCCGCTGGACCGCGCCGGTGCTGGATGCGGATACCGAGAGCCGCCACCCGTGGGTCGCCACCGGGTACGTCGCGGGTCCGGCCCTCGGCGCGGCCGTGCGGGAGTTCGGACCGCTGCCGGCCGACTCGGTGCGCGCGCTGGGGGTCGGGCTGGCCGGGGCGCTGGCGGCGGTGCACGCGCTCGGCCTGGTGCACCGCGACGTCAAGCCGTCCAACGTGCTGCTCACCCTGGACGGCCCGCGGCTGATCGACTTCGGCATCGCGCGGGCTCTGGAGGCCGCCACCGCGCTCACCCGGTCCGGCTTCGTGATCGGCTCGCCGGGGTACATGTCGCCGGAACAGGCCCAGGGGGCCGTTGTCGGACCGCCGTCCGACGTCTTCTCGCTGGGCGCCGTGCTGGTGTACGCGGCGACCGGCGTGGCGCCGTTCGGAGAGGGCCTCAGTGTCGCGTCGATGCTCTACAAGGTGGCGCACGAGGACCCGGAGTTGGGGGGCCTCGATCCGGGGTTGCGCGCCATCGTGATGGCCTGCCTGGCCAAGGACCCGGCGCGGCGGTTGGCGCCGGTGGAGCTCGCCGAGCGGCTCGACGGGTCCGGGGTCGGCACGGCGCGGCTGAGCGAAGGGGCCTGGCTGCCAGGGACGCTGTCGGCGGCGGTTGGCCGGCGGGCGGTGGAGCTGCTGGACCTCGACCACGTGCCCGCGCCTCCGGGTGCCGGCCAGGCGCGGCGCGCGACGATCGTGGAAGGGGGCGCGCGCGGGGGACCGGGCGGGCACGTGCCCCCTGGTCCGCCGGCCGGAGCGTTCGGCGCTCCGGCGGCCCCGGCCCCGCAGGTCCCGCCTTCGGCCCCGCCGGGTGCTCAGACGGGCATGCCTTCGTATGGAGCACCGCCGTTCTTCCCGCAGCCGCAGCCGCAGCCGCAGCCGCCGGTGCGACGCCGCTTGCCCGCTGTGCTCGGGGCATCGGTGCTGGTCGCCGTGGTCGCGGTCGGCGTCACCTGGTGGCTGTCGAGAAGTGACGAATCGTCAACACGCGGCCAGTCGTCGGCTGCCGGGCAGCAGTCGCAGGCGGGCGGCGGGTCCGTCTCGACCGGGCAGCCGCAGAACCCGGCCCGGTCGGGCGCGCCCGCTCAGCAGAGCGCCGCCCCGTCGACCGCCGCGCCGTCCCCCACGGGTGCGATTCCGCAGGCATATCTCGGCTCATGGAGCGGCGTCCTGACCGAGCCGGGCCTGTACGGTTCGGTCACCTATCGGATCACCCTGCGGCAGGGAGAGGTGGACCAGGTCGTCGCCAACGCCACCAGTATTTGGCCCGATGGCAGAACCTGCAGCGGCACCGACTATCTGGAGTCAGCGAGCGCCAATCAGGTCGTGCTCAAGGTCTCGGCGCTGACCGGGGGCCTCGGGTGCACTCCGGATTCGACGCCACGGGTGTATGCGATCAAGCCCAATGGGACACTGCACCTGGAGGTCCGCGGCGGGTCCGGCGATCTCACCCGCACCTCGTGACCGGGGACGCGGCCCCCGGGGTGCGGCGTCGAAGACCGACATCCACGTCAGTGGTCCACCGGAACTGACAGTTCCTCCGTCAGACGGCCCGTCGCGTTGGGTGCCGGCGCTGCCGCACGTCTTGGGGTGAGGCGCATATGGGGGGCATGAGGGTGGTGGCGCGTGCCGGCGCTCACACCGGGGTGCGCGCCACCACGCTCTGTGCTGGGCGACCGGGCGCGCCGGTCAGCCCCGCCGGGACCTGCGGTGCACCCGCAGGAAGCACACCGCCAGGCCCGCGAAGGCGACCGCGCCGGCGATGCCGGCCACGTGCGGCCCGCCGGTGCACGCGTCGTGCGCCGCGCGCAGCAGGTCGGTCGCGGCCCGGTCGGGAAGCCGGTGCGCCGCGTCGACCGCTCCGGCCAGCGTCCCCCGGGCCGGGCCGGGCCCGCCGCGTCCGCGGGCAGCCCGGCCGAGCCAGGCCCGCCGCCCGGCGCCGTCCCCGGCCGGTGGCGGCGCCGTAGCGGCCGTCGTCGTGCTCGTCGTGCTCATGGGGGCAACCTCCTCGGAAGGGATCGTCACGGTAGGGTCGGAGCCGCTCGACGGATCCTGACCCGCGCCGGCGGAATCACCCGATCCGCTGGTTCCGGCTGATCCGCTGAACCCCGCGTCGGCATGTCAAGGACGGCCGGCCCGCTACGACCACCTGATGACGGGGCCCGACCGGGCGCCGCGACGGTGAGGAGTTGGACATGAAGTTCCTGCTGATCATGCACATCAACCCGGCCATCATGGAGGAACTGACCGAGGCGGAGCGTCAGGAGATCATGGCCGGCCACGGTGAGTTCATGAAGACGACCAGCGAGTCCGGCGAACTGGTCAGCACCGAGGCGCTGGCCGACCCGTCCCAGAGCTCGGTGGTCCGCGTCCGCGACGGGGTGCCGGTCGTCACCGACGGCCCCTACCTGGAGGCCAAGGAGTTCCTGGGCGGCTACTACCTGGTCGACGTCGCGAGCCGGGACCGCGCGCTGGAACTGGCCGCGCTGATCCCGGACGCCCGGGTCAACGGCCTGGGCATCGAGGTCCGCCAGGTGATCTTCTCCGGCGGCCCGTCCGCGTGAGTGCCGACCGCGCCACCGTCGAGGGCCTGCTGCGCGCGCTCGCGCCGCAGGCCCTCGGCGCGCTGGTGCGCCGGTACGGGCAGTTCGACCTGAGCGAGGACGCCGTGCAGGAGGCGATGCTCGCCGCGGCGACCCGCTGGCCGGCCGAGGGCATCCCGGACAACCCGCGCGGCTGGCTGACCACGGTCGCCGGCCGCCGCCTGGTCGACCAGATCCGCAGCGAACGGGCCCGGCGCCGACGCGAGGACGAGGTGGCCGCCCGCGAACCGGATCCGACCTCGCCCGGCCCCGGCGAGCCGACCCCGGCCGACCGGGACGACACGCTCACCCTGCTGTTCCTCTGCTGCCACCCGGCGCTGAGCCCGGCCTCGCAGGTCGCGCTGACGCTGCGCGCGGTCGGCGGCCTGACCACCGCGGAGATCGCCCGCGCCTACTTCGTGCCGGAGCCGACCATGGCGGCCCGGATCAGCCGGGCCAAGCAGCGGATCAAGGCCGCCGGCAGCGATTTCACCATGCCGGTCGGGCAGGACCGGGCGGAGCGGCTGCGCGCCGTGCTGCACGTGCTGTACGTGATATTCAACGAGGGCTACACCGCCAGCTCCGGCGACCGGCTGCGCCGCGACGACCTGGCCGCCGAGGCGATCCGGCTGACCCGCCTGCTGCACCGGCTGCTCCCCGACGACGGCGCGGTGACCGGTCTGCTGGCCCTGATGCTGCTCACCGACGCCCGCCGGGACGCCCGCACCGGCCCGGACGGCGAGCTGGTCCCGCTCGACGAGCAGGACCGCTCACGCTGGGACCGCGGTCGCATCACCGAGGGCGTCGCGCTGGTCACCGACGCGATGAGCCGCCCGACACTCGGCCCCTACCAGTTGCAGGCCGCCATCGCCGCGCTGCACGACGAGGCGCCCAGCACCGACGAGACCGACTGGCGCCAGATCAACACGCTGTACAAGATCCTGGAGCGGATCTCGCCGAACCCGATGGCCAGCCTGAACCGGGCGGTGGCGGTCGCCATGATCGACGGACCGCGGGCCGGCCTGGCCCTGCTGGACGAACTGGCCGCGGACGACCGGATCACCGACCACCACCGGCTGCACGCCGTCCGCGCACACCTGCTGGAGCGGGCCGGCGACCACCCGGCGGCCCGGGAGTACTACCAGCGTGCCGCCCGCGGTACCACCAGCCTGACGGAGCGCCGCTACCTGGAGGCCCGCGCCGCCCGGTCGGCGGCCGGTCCGGCCCCCGGCTGACCAGGCCCGGGGCAGGCCCGGTCGGGACGGCACTGCGCACGCCCTCGGACCGCGGCGCCGGTGTCGGTCAGGGGCCTGAGAGGTCGCTCCGTCGGGAGAGCAGCCCGGAGCGCCGCCTGGCGAGCCGGCCGGTGAGCCGTACCGCGCCGAGGGCGATCACGTAGCCGAAGGCGAACTGGACGGTCAGCAGTTGCAGGTACGGGGTCGGGATGCCGCTGCCGATGAGGAGGGACGTGAGGAACGGTGGCGCGGCCAGAAGGACCGAGACCAGTGCCGCGCGGCCCGTGGTGCGGGCCGTACAGGCGACGGCGGCGCCGGTGACGACCGGGGTGACGAGTGGGAATGTGGCGAAGCCGCCCGTGAGGGTGATGGCGATGTCCCCGGTGATGATGGCGACGGTGAGCGCCCAGGGCACCGCGGAGCGCGGGTGCGTGCGGCCCGGCGGTGCGATCAGGAGCAGGAGGGCGTTGAGGACGGGCAGCCAGAGGTCGGGCAGGTCCAGGCTGAAGGAGAGCGCGATGTCGGCCGGCATGCCGAGCAGGCCGGGGAGGGCGAGGACGCGGACCAGTGGCACCACCACCATGGTGACCAGGGCGAGGATCCTCGCCGCGGACCAGCGGTTGGCCAGGCCGCGCCCGCCGTCAGTACCGGCGGAACGAGCGTCGCGGCCGCCGCGACGAGGGGGCCGTCAAACTCGGCGGGGTAGATGGAGATGGCTGCGGAATCGGGGTCGGTCGCGAGCCGGAAGGCGCCCCAGAGCCGGCCCGCCGCGTACGTCCCGGCCAGCACCGCGGCGAGCGGGGCCGCGCCGGCGAAGGCGCGGCCCAGGGGCTGGTGGGAGGTCAGGCCGAGCCGGTTTCGCCCTTGCCCACGCACGGGGGAGGCCCATGTGATCGGGAACCTGGGCAACCAGAGCCTCGGCACCGGGCAGTACCGGCCCGCCGCCTACTACCGTGAGGCGATCGCGATTCTGCGGGAGCAGCCCCCGCAGAGCCGGGACGAGTGGGCGATGGGCGTCTGCGAGGCCAACCTCCGCGTGGTGGGCCTGCTCGCCGGTCACCCGGAGGCGGCGGACGTCCACCTCAACCGGGCGCTCGCCCGCCACCGTTCCACCGGGGACCAGGTGTTGGAGAGCATCACGCTGGCCAACCTGGGGGACCACCACCGCCGGCTCGGCCGGTCGGACCGGGCCGCGGAGTACCTCCGGGAGGCGCTGGGCCTGATCGACCGGACCACCGGGGACCCGCGTCTGCGGGCGAAGGTGCTTGCGGTCCTGGCCGAGCTGGTTGTGCCGGCCGGGCCTGCTGAACTCCTGGGGCCCGGCGAGCTTCCGGGGCCCGTCGGGTTGCCCGTGCCCGCCTCCGTCTCCCTGCGGCGCGGTTCGGCCGCGGGGTGAGCGCGCCGCCGCCGTGACGGCCCCAGGTGTCAGCCGTCCAGGGACTCGCGGACGGCCGTGATCAGGCGGTTGGCGCGGGCGTCGCCGTGGCCGATCATACGGTTGGCGACGTACGCGAAACCGACCCCGAACTCGTCGTCACCGAAGGCGAACTGGCCGCCCGCGCCGTCGTTGCCGAAGCTGCGGGCGCCGAACAGCGGGCGGAACGCCGGGGAGTCGAGCAGGACGCCCGAGCCCCAGCGGGCGCCGAGGTCGAAGCCCAGGAAGCCCTGCCCGGAGGAGAGTTCGCGGACGGCGTCGGTCACCGTGTCCGGCGAGAGCAGCCGCTCGCCGCCGCCGATGCCGGTCACGGCGGCCGCGTACAGGCCGGCCAGACCGGTCGCGGAGGCGACGGCGCCCGCGGCCCGGCAGCTCGACGGCGTGCAGGGCGGGGTCGTTCCAGCCGTGCGGCTCGTCCAGCCCGGGGAAGACCAGCGCGCCGTTCATCGTCACGATGCGGGTGAGCAGATGCTCGGGGCCGGGCGTCGGGCGCCGCCCCTCGGCCTCCACCAGCCGTGCCACGCGGTCGAGTTCGCTGTCGGGCAGGCCGATCCAGGCGGACAGGCCGAGCGGGTCGCCGACGGCCTCGCGGAAGTACGCGCCAGGGGTGAGCCCGGTGATCCGGCGGACGACCTCGCCGATCAGGAAGCCGAGGACATGGCCGTGGTACTCGTGCGCGGTGCCGGGCTCCCAGAGCGGCCGCTGCTCCTCGATGGCGCGCACGACCGGCGTCCAGGCCGCGATCTCGTCGAACGAGAGGACGGCGTCGAGGGCCGGGATGCCCGCCCGGTGGCCGAGCACCATGCGACAGGTGACGGCCTCCTTGCCGTGCCGCGCGAACTCGGGCCAGTAGCGGCTCACCGGCGCGTCCAGGTCGAGGCGGCCCTGCTGCGCGAGGAGGTGGGCACAGACGGCGACCAGGCCCTTGGCGCAGGAGAAGACCGGGACGACGGTGTCCTGCGCCCAGGGGCGGCCGGTGCGTTCGTCCGCGATGCCGCCCCACAGCTCCACGACCTTGCGCCCGTCGGCGAACACCGTCACGGCGGAGCCGAGTTCGGGGAAGTCGTCGAAGTTCCGGGCGAAGGTGTCGGCGACCGCCCCGAAGCCCGCGTCGGCCCAACCGTGGTACTGCTGCATGGCTCTCGTCCCGTTCTTCCGCATGCGGCCGTGGCGCGCCCCGGCGGCGGCCGCGATCACTGACCGGGTCACGTTACGGTGGCGCGCCGTCCGGCACGAGCGATTTAACCCCGGGTCGCGGGAGCCAGGATCGCCGTGACCACCCGGTGGAGCGCCCGGTCGAAGGCGGTGTCCGGGTCGGCCGGCGGGCCGGCGGTGGCGAACGCGGCGGCGAGGTGGGGGTAGTCGCCGCTCATGGCGGCCCTGGTGAGGTAACCCACCAGCTCACCCTGCCACTTGGCCCCGGCGGCGGCCGTCCGCTCGTACTGCGCGTACTGGCAGACGAACCCGTTGAGCAGGGCCAGGGCCTCCATCCGGGTGGTGCCGTCCAGCCCGGTGGGGGCCGTGACGGCGAGGAAGTGGTCCGTGTAGCGCAACGCGTTCGGGCCGATGCCCGGGCGGGCGATCACCAGCGCGGGCAGCCAGGGGTGCCGCCGCATGATGGCGAGCTGCTGGTGGGCGAGCCGGTACAGGCCCTCGCGGCAGTCGTCGGCGGGGGTGGCCGGGGTCGCCGGGAAGTCGTACTCGGCGGTGGCCGCGTCGAGCATCAGGTCGAGCAGGTGCTCCTTCTTCGGCACGTAGTTGTACAGCGACATCGTCCCGGCGCCGAGCGCGGCCGCGACGCGGCGCATGGAGACCGCGTCCAGGCCCTCCGCGTCGGCGATCGCGATCGCGGCGGCGGCGATCGAGGCGCGGCTGTGGGCCGGCTTCGGGCCGCGCCCGGTGCGCTCGGGGCGCAGCCAGATCAGCTCGGGCGCCTCGGGTGGCTCGGGCGTGGCGGGTGCTGCGGGGGGCGCGGACTCACCGGCGGGGGGCTTGCTGGACGGCACTGGACGATCACCTCGGTTTCCCATCTTAGAGACGTACGGCGTACGTAGTAGGATGCGGTCGCGCGCACTTCTACGTACGATGTACCTAGAGAGGGGCAAGAGCCATGCCGGAAACCAGCCGGCCCGCCGTCGAAATGGTGGGCGTGGAGAAACGATTCGGAACCACCGAGGCCCTGCGCGGCCTCGACCTCGACGTCCCGGCCGGCACCGTCTGCGGACTGCTCGGCCCGAACGGCGCCGGCAAGACCACCGCCGTCCGCGTGCTCGCCACCCTCGTCGCCCCCGACCGCGGCACGGCCCGCGTCGCCGGCCACGACGTGGTGCGCGAGGCCGAGGCCGTCCGGCGCAGCATCGGGCTGGCCGGGCAGCACGCGGCCGTCGACGAGGGCATCACCGGCCGCGACAACCTGCGCCTGTTCGGCCGGCTGCACCACCTCGGCGCCCGCACCGCCCGGACCAGGGCCGACGAACTGCTCGAACGCTTCGGCCTCGCCGAGGCCGGCGACCGGCTCGTCCGCACCTACTCCGGCGGCATGCGGCGCCGGCTCGACCTCATCGCCAGCCTCGTCACCAGCCCGCCGCTGCTCTTCCTGGACGAGCCGACCACCGGGCTCGACCCGCGCAGCCGCCAGGAGATCTGGGACGCCGTCAAGGAGCTGGCCGCGGGCGGGACCACCGTGCTGCTCACCACCCAGTACCTGGAGGAGGCCGACCGGCTCGCCGACGACATCGTCGTCGTCGACCACGGCACCGCCATCGCCACCGGACCGCCGCACCGGCTCAAGGCGGCGATCGGCACCCGGCTCTCGGTCACCCTCGCGGACCCGGACCAGCTCGGCACCGCCGCCGTGGTGCTGTCCGCGCTCGCGGGCGGGGAGGCGGTGGTCGACCCGGCCGAGCGGACGGTCGCGGTCGTCACCGCGCCGGGGTCCGACGTGCTGCTCCCGGCCCTGGTGAGGGAGTTGGACGCGGTCGGGGTGGTGGCGCAGGACGTCGCGCTGCGCCCGCCCTCGCTGGACGACGTGTTCCTCGCGCTCACCGCCGACCGCGGCGCGGGCCCCGGCGCGGGCCGTTCGGCCGACCGGGCCGGTGGCCGTACCGCCGAACGCGTCTCCGACCGCTCCGCCGACCACTCCCCGGGGAAGGTCCTCTGATGGCCGTCTGCACCGCGCCGCCCGTCCTGTCCGCCCCGAGCCGCCTGGTGAGCGACACCTGGTCCTCGATGCTCCGGATCCTGCTCAACTACCGCCACTCGCCCGGCCTGCTGGCCGCCTCGCTGGGCGTGCCGGTGGTGATGGTGGTGGTGTTCGGGTACGTGTTCGGCAGCGCCATCGCCGTGCCGGGCGGCGGGAACTACCGCGAGTTCCTGATGCCGGGCCTGTTCGCGATGGTCGCCGTCAACGGCGTCATGCCCACCATGGTCGGCGCCGCCCGGGACGTCGGCCGCGGCGTGACCGACCGGCTGCGCTCGATGCCGGTCTCGCGCACCGGCCTGCTGCTCGGGCAGACCCTGGCCGACCTGCTGGTCAGCGTTCTGGTGCTGGCGCTGCTGGCCGCCGTCGGCCTGGCGGCCGGCTGGCGGATCCGGGGCGGACTCGCCGACGCCGCGGGGGCGTTCGGCCTGCTGCTGGTGTTCCGCTTCGTGATGACCTGGGTCGGGACCTGCCTCGGCCTGATGGTCGGCAAGGAGGAGGCGGCCGGCCAGCTCGCCGTCGCCGTCTTCCCGCTGGCCATGGTGACCAACGCGTACGTGCCGACCGGTGGAATGCCCGGCTGGCTGAGGGTGATCGCGGACTGGAACCCGGTCAGCGCGGTGGTGCAGGCCTGCCGCGAACTGTTCGGCAACCCGTCCGCGCCCGGGCCGTCCTGGCCGATGCAGCACGCGGTGCCCGCCACCCTGCTCTGGAGCGCGCTGCTGCTGGCGGTCTTCGGCCCGCTGGCCGTACGGAAGTTCGTCACGCACGGGCGGTGATCCGCCGGGCCCCGGCGTGGACCGACACGGAACTGACACGGATGGGCGGGGCGTTAACGCGGAGGGGCGCGGATGGGCGCGCGGACCGGCGTGTTTCGGTACGGATCCGCCGCTGTTCCGCCGCTCCGGTGAAATGAGCTGGACAGCGGGGCCGGTGGGACAGATGGTGGGCGGCATGGAGTTCACCCATCTCGGCCGCACCGGCCTGACCGTCTCCCGACTGTGCCTGGGCACCATGAACTTCGGCCCGCACACCGAGGAGTCCGACGCCCACCTGATCATGGACACCGCCCACGAGCGGGGCATCAACTTCTTCGACACCGCCAATGCCTACGGCCGTGACAACGAGGGCAATCTCAAGGGCCGCACCGAGGAGATCATCGGGCGGTGGTTCGCCCAGGGCGGCGGCCGCCGCGAGCGGACCGTGCTCGCCACCAAGGCGTACGCCCCGATGGGGGACTGGCCCAACGAGAGCCGGCTCTCGGCCCTCGCCATCCGCCGCGCGGTGGAGGGCAGCCTGCGTCGGCTGAACACCGACCACATCGACCTCTACCAGATGCACCACATCGACCGGGACACGCCCTGGGAGGAGGTGTGGCAGGCGATGGAGGTGCTGGTCGCCCAGGGCAAGATCATCTATGTCGGCTCCAGTAACTTCGCCGGCTGGCACATCGCCCAGGCCCAGGAAGCCGCCCGTTCCCGCCACTTCCTCGGCCTGGTGAGCGAGCAGTCCCTCTACAACCTGCTCGACCGGGCCATCGAACTGGAGGTCATCCCCGCCCTCCAGTTCTACGGCCTCGGCCTGCTGCCCTGGTCCCCGCTCCGCAGCGGCCTGCTCGGCGGCGTCCTGCGCAAGGAACGCGAGGGCTCCCGGGTCCGCGGCGCCATGGCCCACGCGAGCGAGATCCTGGAGGAGAACCGCGACCGCATCCAGGCCTACGAGGACTTCGCCGCCGAACTCGGCGAGGACCCGGCCGACATCGCCCTCGCCTGGCTCCTCACCCGCCCCGCCGTCACCGCCCCCATCGTCGGCCCCCGCACCCTCGACCACCTCGACGGCGCCCTCCGCGCCCTGGACCTGACCCTGGACCAGAAGACCCTCGACCGCCTCGACGAGATCTTCCCCGGCCACCAGCCCGCCCCGGAGGACTACGCCTGGTAGATCCGGCGGACGCGCCCGGACCACCGGCCCACCCGGGCCGCGCCCGCACCCCGGGCGCGGCCCTTCCGGGCGCGGGCCGGCCGGGAGCCGGCGCCACTCGCAGCCGCTGCCGTCGACGTAGCGGACCGGAGCCCTGGAGAGACGCCACTGTCAGCCTGATCGACATGATCAGGGGGTTCAAGCAACGGGTACCCAGCGGGCCGGCCTCCGGTCCGCAGCGAGCTCTGATCATCGCCAGTTTCGTCGGCAGGGTGGGCAACGGTCTCTTCAACACCGCTGCCATCCTCTACTTCACGCTCGTGGTGCACCTGCCCGCCACACAGGTCGGAGCGGGTCTGACGATCGCCGGCCTCAGCGGCTTGGCGGCCGGCATACCGGCGGGGAATCTGGCCGACCGGTACGGACCACGCACGATCTGGCTGACGACCCTCGCCTTGCAGGCCGTCACCATGGCGGCTTTCGTCTTCATCGACAGCTGGCTCGCGTTCACGCTCGTCGCCACACTGGACCGGCTGGCTGCCACGGCAAGCGGCGCCGCGGGCGGTGCGCTCATCGCAAGGGTCGGCGGTGAACGCCCGGCCGCCTTCCGGGCCAGACTCCGCACGTTCGTCAATCTCGGCGTCGTCATGGGCACCCTGGGTGCGGCCTTCGCCATCCAGATCAACACTCGCCCTGCCCACACCGGGCTGATCCTCGCCAACGCCGCCAGCTTCGCCTGTGCCGGACTGATCGTGTTCATGGGCGTCCCGAACCACCGGCCTCTGCCCCGGCCCGAGGAGCACCGTCAGTGGTCCGTCCTGGCCGACCGGCCGTACGTGTCCTTCGTCGCGCTCTTACAGTGCCATGGGCCTGCAGTACCAAACCGTCTCCCTCCTGCTGCCGGTCTGGCTCACCGCCCACACCGACGCACCGCGCTGGACCGTGGCAGTGGTCTACGCGGTCAACAGCGGCGTCTGCGTGCTGCTGCAGAGCAGACTCGGCTCCAAGGTGGAGACCCCGCGGCAGGGCGGCCGCGCATTCCGCCTCGCCGGGCTCCTGTTCCTCGTCAGCTGCCCGTTGACGGCACTGACAGCCGATGTTCCCGCCTGGGTCGCGCCGGCACTCGCCGTCCTTGCCGTGTGCATCCACAGTGTCGGAGAGGTGTGGGAGTCCTCGGCCGGCTTCGCGCTCGGCTTCGGCCTCGCACCCGACCATGCCCAAGGGCAATATCAGGGCCTCCTCGGTGTCGGCTTCGACGCAGGCCAGGCCCTCGCCCCCGTGATCCTGACCGGAGTGGTCCTTGCGCTCGGACACCCGGGACGGCTGCTCCTCGGCGCATTCTTCGCAGGCCTGGGCGCAGCAGGCCCCCCGGTGGCCGCCTGGGCCGAGCGAACCCGACCCGGGTGGGCCGGAACCACCCAAAAGACTTCGCAGATCGCCCACTTGGCCGGCGGTACGACAGACGTGCTCATTCGGAGCCTGATCACTGACTGTTCGGGCCGCTGGGAACAGCGGTTGTGTCCACGGCTCCGACAGCCGTGATGTGCAGGTGGTTGTCCGAGGGGGTGCTGAATCACGGTGGCTGACAGCTGTCTAAGGTCACGTGCATGTCGAGGACCACACCGCCGCGCCCACTCGATGTCGAGGCGCTCTTCCCGGAGCTGACGGCCTACCGAGGCACCACCACCCGGCTCCATCCGAGCCCGGGGCGACCGGACGTAGCGGCGAGTTCCGTAGGTGGCCCGCTGCTGTGGCCGTCGAATGAACCCTGGCCGGTGTGCACCGAGCCTCACAGCCACGCACGTGGCCAACGGCCGGCTGACATCCACCAGCGACGCCGGATCCTGGCATCAGCATGGCGCCGTGAACCGAACCCCGGCCCCACCGACGAAGAACGGCAGCTGCTCAAGGAACTCGACCGGCGCCACCGTGTTGAGGAGGCTACTGCGGCCGATCCGCTGCCACTGATCGGCCTTGCGCAGCTGTACCGGAGAGAAATCCCCGACCTGCTGGCCGGGCCGGATGACTGCGATCTGCTCCAGGTGTTCTGGTGTCCATTCGACGCACACGGCCCAAGCGGTGCCGGCATGCTGCTCGACCTTCGCTGGCGCCGGTCGTGGGAGGTCACCGACGTGCTGACCGCACCGCCGCAGCCGCAGGTCGTCGGCTATGAGGGGTACGTGCCGGAGCCGTGCGTGCTGCATCCGGAGCAGGTGGCCACCTACCCGTTCGCCGGCCTCCTTCCGGAGGACCTGCGCGCCCGGATCGATGCCTGGGAGGAGGCCCTGGAGGAGGAGGCCGAGGAATCGGCGGACGAGGATGCCGCAGCGGTGGTCGGCTACCAGTACGACCTGTCGATCCCACCGGGCTGGCGCGTCGGTGGCTTCGCCTCCTGGCACGCCACCGACCCGGCTCCCATGGACTGTCTCACCTGCGCGACACCGATGCACCTGCTGCTGACCATCGACAGTTCGGAGTGGGACGGCGGTAGCGGCAGCTGGAAACCGGTGGAGGAACAAGGCCTGCCCCCGCACCCGGACGCCAGTCCGACGGAGGTCACCGTGGGCCGCTGGGGCGAGCTCAACATCTTCGCTTGCCCCGGGAATCCCGACCACCCGCACCGCTGGAGCATCCAGTAGGACCCTCACGATCGGCGAGCGACTTCCGTCGCGTATGCGGTCCCGGCGGCCCCGGCGGCCCATCGTTCGGCAGCTGTTGGGCTGATACCGAGGAGACGTCGGAGGACCGCCGGGGGGGATCTGGGTGCAGAGGTCGAGGAGGGCCGCGCATCGGCCCGACTCGGGCGGGAGTCGATCGCCGGCGCCTTGCTGGTGTCGTTCGGAGTCCTGACCGAGCCCAGGGTCTTCGCCATCAACTGCGTGATCCGATCGTGGTTGTGCGGGCTGCTGGGAGTCGGGTGACCCGGCTGGCCGCCGCCGCTGACGGCAAGTCGTGATCCTTGGCGCTCGGGCGTCCTGCCGGCGATTCCGGATGCGGGACGGACTTCGACGGCCGACGAGGTCGTCCTCGGATTCGTCGGCTCCTCGCCGGTGGTGGCGCGGTGCCCTTGCGGAGGGCAGGCCGGCGAGGGCACTCCGGGTGAGTGGGTGTCGCGCGGTGGTGGTGCCCGGGGGCGTGAGAGCGTCGGGGCATGGCAGATGGCAGCGGCGGGGCGGCGGTCGTGCACGACGTGCCGTACTACGCGCAGTGGGAGTCCGCGGGGCTGGTCCGGGAGATCGTGACGGGGGCGGTGAGCGCGGCCGACGATCCGCGGTGGGGGGAGTCGGGGGCGGCCACGCCGGAGGAGTACGAGTACTGGTCGTGGCGGCTCTGCGGGGTGGCCTGCCTGCGGATGGCGCTGGACCACTGGTGGGGGGTGGCGCCGGCGGCGGTCGGGCTGGCGGGGGAGTGCCAGGCGGCCGGGGCGTACGTCAGGGACGGGGAGCGGCTGCGCGGCCTGATCCACACGCCGTTCGCCGCGTACGCGCGGGATCGCTGGGGACTGGCCGCGCAGGCAAGGGAGTTGACGTCCGAGGAGATCGCGGCGGAGGTGGCCGGCGGGCGGCTCGTCATGGTGTCGGTGCACCCCGCGATCCGGAACCCGGACGGGCCGGAACCCGGACGGCGGGGCGGGCACCTGGTACTGGCGGTCGGCACCACGGGCACGGCGCTGGTGATCCACAACCCGTCCGGGTTCGCGGGCGAGTCGCAGGCCTTCGCGCACGTGCCGTGGCGGCGGTTCGAGCGTTTCTACGCGGGCCGGGGGATCGTCCTGGGCCCGCCCGAGGGCTGAGGTGCGGGGATTTGTCGGGGGCTGAGGGCCGCTGCTACGCCGAGGCGGCCGGCAGACCGATCGGGTTGATGGGCGGCATCGAGCCGCGACAGAGGGCCGAGATCGGCTTGAGGGCGGCGGCCAGGCGGTCGAGTTCGGCGCGCGGGTGGTGCTCCCAGACGCGGGCGGCGGCCAGATCGGTGGCGGCCTCCAGCGACTGGTGCCGGATCCGGCCGCACTCGGTGATCGTCCCGCGCTCGGTCAGCCAGCCGCGCTCGACCAGCCGGGCGGCGGCGGCCTCCCACTCCTCGTCGCTCCAGCCGCGCAGCGGTTGCAGGACCTCGCGGCGGACGTCCAGGGCGCAGCGCACCACCAGCGCCTCGCAGCCGTCCAGCCCGGCCGAGACCAGCGCGGCGACGTGCCCGTCACCCCGGTGCTCGCGCATCACCGTGGCGGCCTGCCAGAGCCGCCCGTACAGGCCCTCGGGCCGGGGGAGGGCGGCGTTGGCGGCGGCCAGCACCCGACCGGCGCAGTCCAGGCGGGCCACGGCCTGCTCCAGGAGGTCCGCCACCAGTTCGACCTGTTCCGGCTTCACGTGCTCCAGCAGCCGGGCGAGCGCCGCCGAGGAGCCGTCGAGCCGGGCGGCGAGCGCGGCGTCCGGTCCGGCCTGGGACCAGACGTCCGGCAGGGCGCGCTCGACCGTCGCGGGCGCGAAGCTGAAGAACGCGGCGATCACCGGTGCCGCGTCCACCGCGCCCAGCGGCGCCGAACGGCCGGCGAAGTAGCCGCGCCAGCCGCCGCGCAGGCCGGCCTCCTCGAACGCGGCACGGCCCTCGGGGGAGAAGTAGGTGACGGCGTGCACCGGCTCGAAGAGCCACCACAGGGCCCGGGCGGGATGGACCAGATCGGCCAACGGAAGACCTTCCTCGGGGGGACGGGGATGGGGCGGGGGTCAGGAACGGGAGGCGGAGGCGGGGTCGTTGTACAGGGCTGATGACCACGGCGGCGGTCACGATAACCCCGGGCGGGGTGTGACGAGGGTCACGGGGAGGTCTCACTGTTCACTTCGCGCCAGCGGCCCGCGAGATGATGGGGCCGGGTGCCAGCTCCCGGCACCCCTACCCTCCTGTGAAGGCAACGGAAATGGCGCAGATCAACCCCAGCATCCTGTCCGCGGACTTCGCCCGGCTCGCGGAGGAGGCGGAGGCCGTCAAGGGCTCGGACTGGTTGCACGTCGATGTGATGGACAACCACTTCGTGCCCAACCTGACGCTGGGCGTTCCGGTGGTCGAGTCGCTCGCCCGCGCCACCGACATCCCGCTCGACTGCCACCTGATGATCGAGGAGCCGGACCGCTGGGCCCCGCAGTACGTCGAGGCCGGAGCCGGGTCCGTCACCTTCCACGTGGAGGCCGCCGCCGCACCCGTCAGGCTCGCCCGCGAGATCCGGGCCAAGGGCGCCCGCGCCTCCATGGCGCTCAAGCCGGGGACGCCGATCGAGCCGTACGAGGACCTGCTGCCCGAGCTGGACATGCTGCTGATCATGACGGTCGAGCCGGGCTTCGGCGGCCAGGCCTTCCTGGACATCATGCTGCCGAAGATCCGCCGCACCCGTCAGCTGATCGACAAGCACGGCCTGGAGCTGTGGCTGCAGGTGGACGGCGGCGTCTCGGCGAGCACCATCGAGCGCTGTGCCGAGGCCGGGGCGGACGTCTTCGTGGCCGGCTCGGCGGTGTACGGCGCGAAGGACCCGGCGGGCGCCGTGCGCGACCTGCGCGCGCTCGCGGACTCGGCGACGGCGGAGGCCTGGTGGACCTGCGGGCACTGAGCGGCGGGGGCGGCGTCGCGCGGCTCCGTCTTCGTCTCCTTCTCCCCGGCCTGTGGCGTCGGGGTGTCGGGGTGTTGACCGACGGGGATGGACATGGTGCGGTGCCGGTCGGCTGAGGGTGGGGGAGGGGCGGCGTGGGCCTGGACGATGACGGTGGTGGTGGCCGCGGGAGCGGTGCGGCCGCAGACGGGGTGGGCCCGGGCGGGTTCGGCCCCGGGACGCCCGGGCGGCGCCGACTGCTGAGGGCCGCCCTCGGGACCGGCGGGCTCGCCGTGGCCGGTGCCGGGGCGGCCGTGGCGCTCTCCGCCGGTCGCCGGCCCTCCGGTCGCCGGCCCTCCGGCCGCTTGCCCTCCGGCCCCGCTCCCTCCGGCCCCTCGCTGCGCACCGAGGAAGAGCGCTCGGCGGCCCGGGGCGGCGCCCTGGTCACGATGATCACGATCGTCCCGCAGGGCGTCGCCCGCCCCGCCGGCCTTCCGGTCTGCGTCGCCCTGCACGGCCGCCGTGCCACCGCCCGGGCGTGGACGGACCTCGGGCTGCCGGCGATCCTGGACGCGGCCTTCGCGTCCGGCGTCCCGCCGTTCGCGGTGGTCGCCGTCGACGGCGGCGACGCCACGTACTGGCGCCGCACAGCGTCCGGCGACGACCCGCAGCGGATGCTGCTGGAGGAACTGCCCGGCCGGCTCGCCCGGCAGGGCCTGCGCGCGCCGGACGCGGCGATGGGCATCTCCATGGGCGGCTTCGGCTCCCTGCGCTACGCCCGCAACCGGGGCGCCGGTTTCGGGCCGGTGGCGGTGCTCAGCCCCGCGCTGTTCCGCAGCTGGGCCGACGCCGACGCGGTGGGCGTGTTCCGGGACGAGGCCGACTGGCGCGCACACGAGCCGCTGCTCCACCAGGACCAGCCGCACGGCCGCCCGACCGGCGTCTGGTGCGGCACCGAGGACCCGTTCTGCGCCGCCGCCCGTGAGCTGACCGGCGACCCGGTCCAGGCCCGCTTCACCCCCGGCGGGCACGACGCGCCGTACTGGCGGAAGGTGCTCCCGGACGTCGTCTCCTTCCTCGGCCACGCGCTCGCCGCCCGAGGCGCCTGACCGCATGGCGCCTGACCGCATGGCGGCGGGGCGCGCGCGGCGGCCGGACGCGGGCCGCGGGTGGAGGAACGGGGCCGGCTGGTGGATGATCGTTGGCGACGACCCCCGGCCCCGGCCGGCCCCGATCCGTACGGTGGTGGACCCGCGACATGAGCAACCTCGATCTCAAGCCCGAACCGACCCGCTGCGGCGGTGAGGCCGGCACCGGTCCGGTGAAGGAACTGCTGACCGGTCGTCAGGTCAGGCTCGGCGAGAGCACCATGGTGCGCCGGCTGCTGCCCAACCTGGGCCGCCGGATGGTCGGCGCCTGGTGCTTCGTCGACCACTACGGCCCGGACGACATCGCCGACGAGCCCGGCATGCAGGTCCCGCCGCATCCGCACATGGGCCTGCAGACGGTGAGCTGGCTGCACCAGGGCGAGGTGCTGCACCGCGACAGCCTCGGCAGCCTGCAGACCGTCCGCCCCTACGAGTTGGGCCTGATGACCTCCGGCCGGGCGATCTCCCACTCCGAGGAGTCCCCGCGCGAGCACGCCCGCTTCCTGCACGGCGCCCAGCTCTGGGTCGCCCTCCCGGACGCCCACCGGCACACCGCCCCCGCCTTCGAGCACCACGCCGAACTGCCCGTCGTCGCCGCCCCCGGCCTGCGCGGCACCGTCATCATGGGCACCCTCGACACCGCCACCTCGCCCGGCACCACCCACACCCCCCTGGTCGGCGCCGACCTCGCCCTCACCGCGGGCGCCGACCTCAGGCTCCCGCTGGTGCCCGACTTCGAGTACGCCGTCCTCTCGATGTCCGGCAGCGTCGACGTCGACGGCGTCCGCGTCGAACCCGGCTCGATGCTCTACCTCGGCTGCGGCCGCCGCGAACTCCCCCTCCTCGCCCGCACCGACGCCGCCGTCCTCCTCCTCGGCGGCGAACCGTTCGAGGAGAAGATCGTCATGTGGTGGAACTTCATCGGCCGGTCCGGTGAGGAGATCCAGCAGGCGCGGAGCGACTGGGAGAACACCCCCCGCTTCGGCGAGGTGCACGGCTACGACGGCGATCGGCTTGCCGCGCCCGAGCTTCCCCAACTTCCGTTGAAGCCACGGGGAAGGGCACGCTGACCTGGGGCTATGCACCCAAGGCGGGCGCGCCGAGTCCCGGTGGATTGCTGTTGGGACGGTCTGCGATCCATCGCTCTGATGGGACGTCCCTGCCGCCGAGTGATGGCTCCGGTGATCGGCCGCGAGTTTCGGGTGCGGCCATCTGTAACCGGGTTCAGTCAGGCCGATGCTGACTCAATGCCCACTTTGCTGACGTCTCGTCAGGTGTGGGGTGGGGGATCGCGTTCTCGACGCGGCGTCGCCGCGGCTGGAACGGGCGCCGGTGGACAGGCGCCGGGCAGGGCTGCCGCCGCCGTGCTGCGGGCGGTGGAGGGGGCGTGGGTGAGAGCGTCTGGGGTCGTGCGGCGGATTTGTGTGTTGCCTACAACCGTGAGTCGAGGTGGTAGAGGCGGATCCCTCGCTCTTGGCTTGGTGAACATTGATGCACACGTTCCGTGGGCGTCAGCCAGTTGCAGCCGGTGTCCTTGGTATCTGTGGATGCGACCTGTCCGACGTCCTATGGGCCCTGATCGAGCCGAAACTGACGGCCTGGAGGAAAGCTCGGCTCGACCGCAGGCCCACCGGACAGCCGGCAAAGGTCGAACTGCGCGACG
>NZ_JBIVRD010000022.1:0-152971 GCF_044755565.1 Kitasatospora sp. NPDC092286
CGCCCGGTTACATTCCGAACCCGGAAGCTAAGCCTCACAGCGCCGATGGTACTGCAGGGGGGACCCTGTGGGAGAGTAGGACGCCGCCGAACAATTATTCCAGAGAACCCCCACCCGATTCCGGGTGGGGGTTCTCTGCGTTTACGGCCGTGTATTGCTGTGTATTTACGGCATCACGCGCAGGGCACGGCCGCTGTGGGATGGTGGGTGTGTGACGTTGGAGGACCTTGTCCGGTTGCGCCGGGCCCGTGACCTGATCGACCGTGACTACGCGGAGCCGCTCGACGTTCCGGCGCTGGCGCGTACCGCCCTCATGTCGCCGGGCCATTTCTCCCGCAGCTTCCGCGCCGCCTTCGGGGAGACGCCGTACAGCTACCTGATGACGCGCCGGATCGAGCGGGCCAAGGCGCTGCTGCGGCGCGGCGACCTGTCGGTGACGGAGGTCTGCTTCGCGGTCGGCTGTACATCGCTGGGGTCGTTCAGCTCGCGGTTCACCGAGTTGGTCGGCGAGAGCCCGAGCTCGTACCGGGCCCGCAGCCATGACGAGGGCGCCGCCATCCCGGCCTGCATCGCCAAGATCCACACACGACCGGTCAGGAATGGAGAAGCGAAACGCGTGCCCCGCCCGTAGCGTGAAGCGCATGAACATCAGACTTTCACAGTGCTTCATCGCCGTTGACGACCACGACCGGGCGCTCGCCTTCTACCGGGACGTTCTCGGCCTGGAGGTGCGCAACGACGTCAAGTTCGAGGGGATGCGCTGGGTGACCGTCGGCGCGCCGTCGCAGCCCGATGTGGACATCGTCCTCGAACCGCCCCTCGCGAACCCGAACGCCTCGTCCGCCGACAAGGCCGTCATGGCGGAGCTGCTGGCGAAGGGCCTGCTGCGCGGCGTCATCTTCAGCACCGACGACTGCGACGCCACCTTCGAGCGCATCAGCGCCGCGGGCGGCGAGGTGCTGCAGGAGCCGATCGACCAGCCGTACGGCGTCCGCGACTGCGCCTTCCGCGACCCTTCCGGTAACATGCTCCGCTTCAGCCAGCCGCGCAAGCAGTAGGCTCCGGCCCCGGGAACCGGGCGTTACCCTTGCGGCGGACCCCGCGCCGCGTGGTCGGCGCCGGAGGGGCCACGGACCGAAGGCGTGGATGCCCTGGTTCTTGTGCTGGGAGCGACCCCGGCCGGCGTCAGCCGACCGGGGTCGCGCCACCCCTGGCCGACCCCGCCGGCCGCCACCGCCGATCGGACCGCCGGCGGACCGCCGCCGCGACCGCGCCGCCGGGGGAGAAGAACGTACTGCGCGAAGCCGGCCGGATCGAGCCGGGCGACGCCGACGGAGCCGCGAAGGCGGCCTCGCGCAAGAGAGCGTAAGAGAGGGAGAGACGATGAGCAGGGCCACGAGGACGGACCCGCAGTCGCCTGTGCTGCACGGTGCCGACAGCCACGATCTGATCCGCGTGCACGGTGCGCGCGAGAACAACCTCAAGGACCTCAGCGTCGAGCTCCCGAAGCGCCGGCTGACGGTGTTCACCGGCGTCTCCGGCTCGGGCAAGAGCTCCCTGGTGTTCGACACGATCGCCGCGGAGTCGCAGCGGCTGATCAACGAGACCTACAGCACCTTCGTGCAGGGCTTCATGCCGACGCTGGCGCGGCCCGAGGTCGACGTGCTCGAAGGGCTGACCACCGCGATCATCGTCGACCAGCAGCGGATGGGCGCCGACCCCCGCTCCACGGTCGGCACCGCCACCGATGCCAACGCGATGCTGCGCATCCTCTTCAGCCGGCTCGGGCAGCCGCACATCGGCTCGCCCGGCGCGTTCGCCTTCAACGTCCCCTCGGTCCGGGCGAGCGGTGCGATCACGGTCGAACGCGGGGCCGCCAAGACCGTGAAGCAGACCTTCACCCGCACCGGCGGCATGTGTCCGCGCTGCGAAGGCCGGGGCACCGTCTCCGACATCGACCTCACCCAGCTCTTCGACGACTCCAAGTCGCTCGCCGAGGGCGCGATCACCGTCCCCGGCTACACCACGGACGGCCACTGGACCGTGCGGATCTTCACCGAGTCGGGCTTCCTCGACCCGAAGAAGCCGATCCGCGACTACACCGAGACCGAGCTGCGGGACTTCCTCCACCGCGAGCCGACCAAGGTGAAGGTCAACGGCATCAACCTCACCTACGAGGGGCTGATACCCAAGATCCAGAAGTCATTCCTCGCCAAGGACCGGGAGGCGATGCAGCCGCACATCCGGGCGTTCGTGGACCGGGCGGTCACCTTCACGGCCTGCCCCGAGTGCGGCGGCACCCGGCTCAGCGAGGCGGCCCGGTCGTCGCTGATCGGCGGGGTCGGCATCGCCGACGCGTGCGCGATGCAGATCAGCGACCTCGCCACCTGGGTCCGCGGCCTCGACGAGCCGTCGGTGGCGCCGCTGCTCGCCACCTTGCAGCAGACCCTCGACTCGTTCGTGGAGATCGGGCTGGGTTACCTCTCGCTGGACCGGCCGTCGGGCACGCTGTCGGGCGGCGAGGCGCAGCGCGTCAAGATGATCCGCCACCTCGGCTCCTCGCTGACCGATGTGACCTACGTCTTCGACGAGCCCACCACGGGCCTGCACCCCCATGACATCCAGCGGATGAACGCCCTGCTGCTGCGGCTGCGGGACAAGGGCAACACGGTGCTCGTCGTGGAGCACAAACCGGAGACGATCGCGATCGCCGACCATGTCGTCGACCTCGGTCCCGGCGCCGGTGCGGCGGGCGGCTCCGTCTGCTTCGAGGGCACCGTGGAGGGGCTGCGGGCCAGCGGCACCCTCACCGGCCGCCATCTCGACGACCGGGCCGTCTTCAAGGAGACGGTGCGCAAGCCCACCGGCACGCTGGAGATCCGCGGCGCGACGACGCACAACCTGCGCGACGTCGACGTCGACATACCGCTCGGGGTGCTTGTCGTGGTGACCGGTGTCGCCGGCTCCGGCAAGAGCTCGCTCGTGCACGGGTCGCTGGCCAATGGGTCGCCGGCCAGCGGTTCGGGGCCGGCCGGCGCGGGTGTGGTGTCGGTCGACCAGGGCGCGATCCGCGGCTCGCGGCGGAGCAACCCGGCGACGTACACCGGGCTGCTCGACCCGATCCGCAAGGCGTTCGCGAAGGCCAACGGTGTGAAGCCGGCCCTGTTCAGCGCCAACTCCGCCGGTGCCTGCCCCAGTTGCAACGGCGCCGGTGTCATCTACACCGACCTGGCCATGATGGCCGGCGTCGCCACCGTCTGCGAGGAGTGCGAGGGGAAGCGGTTCCAGGCGTCGGTGCTGGACCACCACCTCGGGGGCCGCGACATCAGCGAGGTGCTCGCGATGTCGGTGACCGAGGCCGAGGAGTTCTTCGGCGCCGGCGAGGCGCGCACGCCGGCCGCGCACACCATCCTCGGCCGGCTCGCCGACGTCGGGCTCGGCTACCTCAGCCTCGGCCAGCCGCTCACCACGCTGTCCGGCGGCGAGCGGCAGCGGCTCAAGCTGGCCACCCACATGACCGAGAGGGGCGGCGTCTACGTCCTCGACGAGCCGACCACCGGCCTCCACCTGGCCGACGTCGAGCAGCTGCTCGGTCTGCTCGACCGGCTCGTCGACTCCGGCAAGTCGGTCATCGTCATCGAGCACCACCAGGCGGTCATGGCGCACGCCGACTGGATCGTCGACCTCGGCCCCGGCGCCGGTCACGACGGCGGCCGGATCGTCTTCGAGGGCACACCCGCCGACCTCGTCGCCGCCCGTTCCACCCTCACCGGCGAGCACCTCGCGGCCTACGTCGGCGCCTGACCGGGGCCCGCACCGCGAGTGCGCGTCGCCCCGCTCCGCAGGGCCCGGGCGCGCCGGACACGGGCAAGAGGGCGGGAGCCGGCAAGAGGAGGGAGAGGGGCCCGGTGGGGGACGGCCGCCTCTCCCTCCTCGCCCGAGGGGCCTGCCCACCGCTCCGGGCACGCCGGCTCAGCCACGGCCTGCGGGCGGGGCGGCCTTGCGATGCACGCACCCCAACGCCGCACGCTGATCCGCCGAGAATTGCCAGACACGCCCTGGTGCCCCCGCACAGCCCGGGCAAGATCGCCAGGGCTGTGCGGGGAGCGGGCCGGCGCCGCCGGACGGGCCCTCAGCCGGTCGGGGCGGTGGGGCGGGAGGCCAGGCCGACGGGGCAGACGACGGGTGTGCCGTGGACCGGGTCGGTGAGGATCGCGCTCTCCACCCCGTACAGCTCGCGCACCAGGTCGGGGGTGACGATGTCGCGGGGCGCGCCCTGGGCCGCGACCCGGCCGTCGCGCATGGCGACCATGTGGTCGGCGTAGCGGCAGGCGGTGGTGAGGTCGTGCAGGACGAGGATGACGGTGCGGCCGCGGTCGGCCAGACCGCGCACCATCTCCAGCACCTCCAGGGCGTGGCCCATGTCCAGGGCCGAGGTGGGTTCGTCCAGCATCAGGATGTCGGTGTCCTGGGCGACGGCCATGGCGATCCAGGCGCGCTGCCGCTGCCCGCCGGAGAGGGTGTCCAGCGGGCGGTCGGCCAGGTCGTGCAGGTCGGCGGCGGTCAGGGCGCGCTCCACCGCCTCGGCGTCGCCGGCGGACCACTGCCGCAGCAGCCCCTGGTGCGGCTGGCGGCCGTAGCGGACCAGGTCCCGGACGGTCAGCCCGTCCGGGGCGGTGGCGGACTGCGGCAGCAGGCCGATGATGCGGGCGATCGCGCGGGTGGACAGCGAGGGCAGGGGCTTGCCGTCCAGCAGGACGGCGCCGGAGCGGGGGGCGAGGGTGCGGGCCAGGCCACTGAGCAGGGTGGACTTGCCGCAGCCGTTGGGGCCGACGATGACGGTCACCTGCCGGGACGGCAGCCGGAGGTCGAGTTCGTGCACCACGGTGGTGCGGTCGTGGCCCAGGGTGAGCGCGCTGGCCTCCAGCCGGGGGGCGGTGCCGCTGTCGGTGCTGCCCGGAGCACCCGGAGCACCCGGAGCGGCAGCGGCGTCGGTGGCGGTGGGGGCGGTCATGCGGTCCTCCGGGTACGGGTGGTGAGCAGCAGCCACAGCAGGTAGGGGCCGCCCACGACGGCGGTGACCAGGCCGACCGGCACCTCCAGCGGCGCCAGGGCGGTGCGGCCGATCAGGTCGGCGAGCAGCACGAGGACGGCGCCCGCGGCGGCCGAGGTGAGGACCGGGACCGCGCAGCGCGGTCCGGCGATCCGGCGGGCGGCCTCGGGGGCGGCCAGGGCGATCATGCCGAGCGGTCCGGCGACGGCCACGGCCAGCCCCGCGCAGACCACGGCGGTGAGCAGGACGGCGATCCGCAGGCCGCGGACCCGGACGCCCAGCCCGGTGGCGACGGCCTCGGAGAACCGGAGCAGGGCCAGCCGGCGGCCGAGCAGCACGGCCACCGGCAGGCAGACCAGCAGGCCGATGCCCAGGTAGCCGACGGCGTCGGCGTCGCGGCTGTTGAGGGTGCCCACCGTCCAGGCGAAGGCGGCGTTGGCGGAGTCGATCGCGGCCCGGGAGAGCATCAGGTCGGTGACGGCGCCGAAGACCGCGCCGATCCCGAGACCGACCACCAGGAAGCGGTAGCCGTTGCGGCCCGCGCCGCCGCCGAGCGCGAGGGCGAGCACCGCGGCGGTGGTGGCGCCGGTGAGGGCGGCGGCGGAGGGCAGCAGCTGGGTGGCGGTGCCGGTGACCGAGGCGACGGCGAAGGCGGTGGCGCCGTCGTTGAGGCCGATGGTGTCCGGGGTGGCCAGCCGGTTCTGGGCGAGGCTCTGCAGCAGACAGCCCGCGGCGCCGAGGGCGGCGCCGACGGCCAGTCCGGCCTCGGCGCGGGGCAGCCGCAGCTTCTCCACCACCAGCACGTCGCGGGGGGAGCCGTTGCCGAAGGCCGCGCGCAGGGCGTCCAGCGGGTTGAGGACGGTCTCACCGACCGCCAGATAGACGGCGGTGACGGCGACGGCGACGGCCAGCAGCGCGGTGCAGCCGAGCAGCGCGCGGACGGGGACGAGGACCGAGTGGCCGCGCACCCCGATCAGCCGGGTGCCGGGGGGTGGCGCGGACACGGCGGCCGGCCGGGGGGCGGCCGGGGCGGGGAGCGTCTTCACAGCGAGGGCAATCTGTGCGAGCGGACGACGGCGACCAGGACGGGTGCGCCGAACAGGGCGGTCATCACGCCGAGGGGCATCTCGTAGGGGCGGGCGACCAGCCGGGAGGCGACGTCGGCGGCCAGCACCACGGCCGGTCCCAGCAGGACGGACACCGCGAGCAGGCGGCGCAGGTCGGGGCCGACCAGGGCACGGGCGGCGAAGGGCACGACCAGACCGACGAAGGAGACCGGGCCGGCCACCGCGGTGGCGGCGCCGACCAGCAGGGCGACGGCGGTCATCGCGAGGGCGCGGGCCCGCCGGGGCCGGTGGCCCAGGCCGGTGGCGACGTCGTCCCCGAGGCTGAGGGCGGTCAGGGACGGGCTGACGGCCGCGGCCAGGACCAGACCGAGCAGCAGGATCGGCAGCACGGAGAGGAGTTGGTCGGTGCCGCGGCCGGCGACCGAGCCGATGGTCCAGAAGCGGATCTCGTCGGCGGCCCGCGCGTCGGCCAGCAGCAGGACGGAGGAGCCGGCGGTCAGCAGTCCGCTGAAGGCGGCGCCGGCCAGGACCAGCCGGACCGGGTCGTCGCCGGTGCCGCGCAGCCGGGCGGCGCCCAGGGCCAGCAGACAGCCGGCGGCGGCGCCGAGCACCGCGACGTACGGGCCGACGGTGGCCGCGCTGGCGCCCGACACGATGGCCACCACCACGGCGAAGGA
Source organism: Kitasatospora sp. NPDC092286 (assembly GCF_044755565.1). Classification (NCBI taxonomy): domain Bacteria; kingdom Bacillati; phylum Actinomycetota; class Actinomycetes; order Kitasatosporales; family Streptomycetaceae; genus Kitasatospora; species Kitasatospora sp. NPDC092286. The sequence goes on from NZ_JBIVRD010000022.1 coordinate 6,798, forward strand.
GGCGCCGGTGCTCACCCCGAGCAGGCCCGGTTCGGCCAGCGGGTTGCGGGCGGCGGCCTGGAGGACGGCGCCCGCTACGCCGAGGGCGGCGCCGACGGCGAGGGCCACGGCGGTGCGGGGCAGTCGCAGGTCGAACACGGTGAAGCGGGAGTCCGGGTCGCCGCCGCCGAGCAGGGCGGCGGCGGCCCGGGACGGTCCGACATCGCCGGCGCCGAGCAGCAGGCTCGCCAGAACGGCGGCCAGCAGTATCGCTCCGGCCGGCAGCAGACCGCGCAGCAGGATTGATCGGAATGTCACACCGGGCCTCCCCGTCAGGGCCTGATCTATGGTTAGGCTAACCTCACAAGTGATTCGTCCATAAACTATCATTGCTCGGAGATCGCTCATGCTTGGCACCCGCTTTACGAAGTCCCTCCTCGGCGCGGCCGTGATCGGCGCCCTCTCCCTGGGCCTGACCGCGTGCGGCTCCTCAGGGTCGGGGGACTCCGCGGGTGGCAGTGGCGACTCGGCCAAGGACGGCCGCCGCTCCGTCACCACCGCCTTCGGCGCGGTGGAGGTGCCCGCCGAGCCCAAGCGGGTCGTCGCCCTCGGCGACACCCCCCTGGACACCGCGCTCTCCCTGGGTGTCACCCCCGTGGGCACCAGCGCCAGCCGCGGCGGCAACACCGCGCCCGCCTACCTGGACGCCGCGAGCATCCCGCTGGTCGCCACGGTGAAGGAGCCCAACATCGAGGCCATCCTGAACACCAAGCCGGACCTGATCCTGACCGCCGCCGGGATCGAGAAGTCCCAGTACGACCAGCTCTCCGCGGTGGCGCCCACCGTCGTGCCCAAGGCCGGCGACTGGCGGGCGGTGCTCGATGTCTACGGCGAGGCGCTGGGCCACAAGGCCGACCTGGACACCAAGCTCGACGCCCTGGACAAGCGCGCCGAGAAGGCCGGCGAGGGGAAGACCGGCTCCGCCGTGGTCATGCGATGGATGCCGAACGGCCCGATCGTGATGAACTCGGCCAACATGCCGGGTGCCATGCTCAAGAAGGCCGGCGCCACCACCCTGCCGATCGCCGACGGCCTGGGCGCCCAGCCGCACTCCGACCCGCTGTCGCTGGAGAACCTGGGCAAGGCCGACGCCGACCGCATCTTCGTCGCCACCCTCAACGCCGAGGGCGAGAAGGCCCTGGAGGCCGCCCGCAAGCAGGACGCCTTCACCCGGCTGAAGGCCGTCGGGAACGGCCAGGTCGCGGGCGTGGACGGCCAGGTGTGGAGCAGCAGCTCCGGCCCGATCGCGGTCGAGAAGGTCGTCCAGGACATCGAGAAGGCCTTCGCGGCGAAGTGACCGTGTGCGGGCGCGACCGCCCGCGCACGTACGGCGGCCCCGGCCCGACGGTCCCCGGAATCCGGGACCGTCGGGCCGGGGCCGTCGTACGTGTGGTCTCACGCGGCCCCGTCCTCGAACGGCTCAGGCCGCTTCGAGGACGATCGACATGCAGCTGCCGTGCGTGCCGTAGCTCTCCGGGAGCACGACCTCGGGGCGGGAGGTGCCCCCCCCCTCGGGTCGGCAGCGTGGGGCTGCTGCCGACGGCCACCACGGAGTCCGCTCGAACCGCTGCTCCCGGGCCCGCCCGCTCGCCTCCGTCAGCGGGCCGCCCGGCCGAATTCCCCGGCGCGGGAGATCCCGGCACCCGGATCGGGGACCCGTCGGTGCGTTCTGCCGCCCGGTCGCCGCCGCCCGGCCGGTCCGTGCCGGGCATGCCGGTCCGCCACGCCGTCCTCGGCCCGCCTCCCCCCGGACGAACCCGCTTTGACGACTTGTCCGCTCATTACCGAGCGTCAGGTCCCGGCCCCGCCGCTGCGGCCCGCAGGGCGGCCCCGCAGGGAAGTTGGACGACTGTTAACCCCCGCGCGACCTGCTGATTCCCGCCGGGCACCGGTCCGGACGGTGAAATGATCACGGAGTGTGGGCGGTCGCGGTGCCGGGGACTTCCGGCCCTGGTCCATGGTCCAATGGTCTATACCAATTGCGGTACGGTGGCCCCAGGATGCTGTCAGACACGCGGCTGTGGGGGCCCCATGACTATCCATCACCTTCCTCAACCACCTTCCGACCGGGAGCTCTACTGGTATTTCGGGCCACAGCGCCGCTGGGTGCTGATCTGCACGTCGCTCGCCTTCGTGTTCACCGCGGCGACCATGCTCACCTTCTCGCTGCGGACCCCGGCCCTGTGGGCCTTTCTCGCCGTCCTCGTGCTCAACCTCGTCGCGCTCGCGCTGTCCTCGGTCAACAGCCTGCGCCAGCGCCGGCTCACCCGGCAGTCGCACGAGGTGCTGGTCAACGCCTGGGAACCGGCGGAACTGCCGACCGTCGACCTCTATCTGCCGACCTGCGGTGAGCCGCTCGACGTCCTGGAGAACGCCTACCGCGCGGTCTCGGCCGTCGACTGGCCCGGCGCGCTGACCGTCTGGGTCCTGGACGACGCCGACCGCACCGAGGTCGCCGGACTGGCGGCCGCGCACGGCTTCGAGTACGTCGTCCGCCCCGACCGCGGACACCTCAAGAAGGCCGGCAACCTCAACCACGCGCTCACCCGGAGCAAGGCCGAGTACATCGCCATCCTGGACGCCGACTTCGCGCCCCGGCCGGACTTCCTGCGCCACCTGGTGCCGTACTTCGCCGACCCCAGGATCGGCATCGTGCAGAGCCCGCAGTGCTTCGACACCGACGAGACGATGGGCTGGATCCAGCGCGCCGCCGGTTCGGCCCAGGAGTGGTTCTTCCGCTGGATCCAGCCCTCCCGGGACGCCAGCGACGCCGCCATCTGCTGCGGCAGCAACGCCGTCTACCGGCGCTCCGCGATCGACGCCGCCGGCGGCTTCGCCAAACTCGACCACAGCGAGGACCTGTTCACCGGGCTCTCCCTCTACGAGCAGGGGTTCCGCACCCTCTACGTGCCGGTCCTGGTCGCCAAGGGCACCTCGCCCGACAACCTCGCGTCCTTCGTCAACCAGCAGTACCGCTGGGCGATGGGCAACCTGCACCTGCTCGGCACGCCCGTCCTCAAGCGGATCCGCGCGCCCTGGCGGATGCGGTTCTGCTTCTACGAGGGCGTCGTCGGCTACCTGACCACCGCCGTCAACATCTTCGCGGCCCCGCTGCCGCCGCTGGTGATGATGTTCTGGTACCCGGACCAGATCCGGCCCTGGCACGTCCTCCCGCTGCTCGCCCCGCTCTGGCTCTGGCACGTCCTGCTGCCCCGGATCAGCCGGACCCGCTGGCGGGTCGAGGTGATCCGCTCCAACGTCCTCATGAGCGTGGCCGCCGGCGCCGCCTTCTGGCACACCCTGCGCGGCCGCAGCGCCGCCTGGGTGCCCACCGGCGCGGGCCGCGCCAAGCCCGGCGGCCTGGCCCGCCAGGTCGTCCTGGTCTCGCTCGGCTGGCTCTGCGTCTCCGTGGGCGCCGCCGCCGTCGGGCTCGCCCTGGCCGTCGCCCGCAACGGCTGGCTGCCCAACTGGGGCCTCGGGCTGTACCTCGCGGTGCAGTGCCAGATCAGCCTCCCGCTGATCCGCGACCTGGTCGCCGAACTGCGCCCCGCCGACCCGGCCCGGGCCGCGGCACGCGCCGACGCGCGGGCCGCCCGCCAGGCCCGTCGCGGCATGCTGCCCAGGCGCTGGCCCGAAGCGCTGGCCGCCACCGTCACTCTCGTGCTCACCGCCCTGCTCGCCTCCGGCTGGGTCAGCCCGATGCTGCCCTGGCTGGGTTGAAAGGTCGTCACACCGATGGACTCGACCGTGGCTCCGGAGATCCGTCCGGAGACCTACACCATTCCCGGCCGCCCGCCCGGCGGTTCCGGCTCCCGGGGCTCCGATACCCCGGGCGCCGGCTCCCCGGGCCGGACGCCCCGCTCCGCGGGCTTCCGCCCCGACATCGAAGGCCTGCGCGCGGTGGCGGTGCTCGCGGTGCTCGCCTTCCACGCCTCCCTCCCCGGCCTGGCCGGCGGATTCGTCGGCGTGGACATCTTCTTCGTCATATCCGGTTATCTGATCACCGGCCTGCTGCTGCGCGAGGCGGTCACCACCGGACGGATCCGGCTGGGGGAGTTCTTCTCCCGCCGGGCCCGCCGCCTGCTGCCCTCCGCCGCCGTGGTGCTCGCCGCCGTCGCGCTGGCCGGCGCCTGGCTCACCGTCCCGCTGCGCCGCACCGACCTGGAGTACGACGTCCTCGCGGCGGCGCTGTCCGCCGCCAACTGGCGCTTCGTCGCCCAGCAGACCGACTACCTGGCGGCCGGGCGGGACCCGAGCCCGCTGCTGCACTTCTGGTCGCTGGCCGTGGAGGAGCAGTTCTACCTCTTCTGGGGCCCGCTGCTGGCCCTGGTCGTGTTCCTCGCGGTCCGGGCGGTCCGCCGCGAGCGGGCCGTCCGGCTCGCGCTGACCGCCGTCGCCGTGCTGCTGACCGTCGGCTCCTTCGCCCTGTCGCTGCACTGGACGCACGGCTCCGTCTCGCTGGCGTACCTCGGCACGCCGTCCCGGGGCTGGCAGTTCGGGGTGGGGGCGCTGCTCGCGCTGCTGCCCTGGCACCGGCTGCGCGGACCGCGCCCGCTGCGCCTGCTCTGCGGCTGGGCCGGAGCGCTGGCGATCGTCTGGTGCGTCGTCCGGTACGACGCCACCACCCCCTACCCGGGATACGCGGCGCTGGTCCCGACCCTCGCCACCGCCCTGGTCGTCCTGGCGGGCACGCCCGACCGCGACGGCGCCCCCGCCGCGAACGGCGGCGGCTTCGGGGTGGCCCGGCTGCTCGGCACCCGGGCCCCGCGCGCCGTCGGCCGCCTCTCCTACAACCTCTACCTGTGGCACTGGCCGGTGCTCGTGCTCGCCGAGGCCCGGCTCGGGACGCTCGGCTGGCCGGCCAGGACCGCGCTGACCGTGGCGGCCGCGCTGCCCGCGATGGCGGCGCTGCGCTGGATCGAGCAGCCGCTGCGCCGTAACCGCACCGTCTCCGAACTCCCCAGGCGGGGCCTCTCGCTGGGCCTCGCGGCGGTCGTCATCCCGGTGGTGCTGGCGCTGGTCGTCGGCACCGGGACGCTCCGGCTGCTCGGGCCGGCCGCCCCGGTCGACCTGCAGGGCCTGCCGCCCGGCTCGCCCGACGGCACCTCCCTGCTGGCCAGGACCGCAGGGCCGCTCAAGGGCGGTCCGGTCGTCCCGGACGCCGTCCAGGCCCGCAAGGACTTCCCGCCGGACGGCGAGTGCGAGGTCGCCCCGGAGAGCACCACCAGCCCGGCCTGCCTGTTCGGCGTGACCAGCAGCCCGGACCGGATCGTCCTGCTCGGCGACTCGCACGCCGGCCAGTGGTTCTCCCCGATGCTGGCCATCGCGGCAGAACGCCACTGGGCGCTGGAGGAGTTGGTCAAGCAGGGCTGCCCGCTGCCGGAACTGACCGTGGTCAACCCGCAGTTGGGTCGGACGTACCGGGAGTGCGACACCTGGCGGGCGAACAGCCTGGCCCGGCTGCAGAACGGCCCCAAGCCCAAGCTGATCGCGGTGGCCTCGCTCAACCGCTACACCGACGACCAGCAACTGCTGCTGGAGGCCTGGGAGAAGACGCTGACGCCGCTGCGCGCGCTCGGCGTGCCGATCGTCTACCTCCAGGACACCCCGATCCCCGGAACGGACATCCCGGCCTGCGTCTCCGGACACACCGACCACCCGGCCGCCTGCGAGTTCGACCGCGGCCGAGCCCAGTGGCCGGACCCGCTCGCCGGGGCGATCGCGGCCGGCCGGCTGCCCGGCGTGCGGACGGTCGAGGTGAACTCGGTCATCTGCCCCGGCTCGGGCCGCAGCTGCCCGGCCGTCCTGGAGCGCATCCTGCTGTACCGCGACGACGCGCACCTGACCAACGTCGCGGCCGTCGTCCTCACCCCCCGGCTGGAGCGGCTGCTCACCGAGGCCGGGGCGGTGCCCGCGCGCACCGCGCCGGGCGCCGACGGCTGGACCACGGTCCTGCGGGACGACTTCGACGGCCCGGCGGGCAGCCGCCCCTCGGCCGAGAACTGGCAGTACGACCTGGGCACCTGCTACCCGGGCTGCCCGGCGGCCCAGTGGGGCACCGGCGAGATCGAGACGATGACGGACTCGACCGCCAATGTCCGCCTCGACGGCAAGGGCGTTCTGGAGATCGTCCCCACCCTGGAGAACGGTCAGTGGAGCTCCGGCCGGATCGAGTCCCGCCGGGCCGACCTCAAGCCGCCGCCCGGAGGGGTGATGCGGGTCGAGGCCTCGATCGCCCTGCCCGACGTCACCGGGCCCGCGGCGGCGGGCTACTGGCCGGCCTTCTGGACCCTCGGCGGCGCGCTGCGCGACGGCTACACCGGCTGGCCGGCGATCGGCGAGCTGGACATCATGGAGGCCGTCAACGGCCGTGACTCCGTCTTCGGGACGATGCACTGCGGCACGCTCGACGGCGGGCCCTGCAAGGAGCCGCAGGGGCTCGGTTCAGGGGACCAGCCGTGCCCCGACTGCCGGACGGGATTCCACTCGTACGCGGTGGAGGCCGACTTGACGGCCGGCGCGGAACAGGTGCGCTGGTACCTCGACGGGCGCGAGTTCCACCGGGTGACGGCCACCCAGATGGACGCGGCCACCTGGGACCGCGCGGTGAACCACGGCCTGTTCCTGATCCTGAACGTGGCGATCGGCGGCCACCTGCCCGCCGCGCTCGGCGGGACCGCGGGACCGGCCACGGAGCCCGGTCACCCGATGCGGGTGCAGTACGTCGCCGTCTCGACCCGGGGAGGAGCCCACTCCTGAGGCCCGGTCGGGCCGGGACCCCGGAAGCGCCGTGTGCGCTCCCGGGGCCCCGGCCGTTCACGACGACCTCGGCACCCCTGCCGTAGCAGGCGCCTTAGAGCTTGAAGAGCTTGGAGTAGGGCTGGGTGATGCGCTGCTGGTGCGAGCCGAAGTCGACGAGGACGGCGGTCTGGCCGTCGCCCTCGACGGCGATGGTCCGGCCCAGGCCGAACTGGTCATGGGAGACCCGGTCTCCGACGGCGAACTCTTTGAGTGGCTCCGGAGGGGTTGGGCGGAAGGGACTGGTGGGTAGGGGGCGCCGGGGTGAGGTTGATTTCGTCATCCTGGCCAGTATGCGCCCAACTTCGGGGTTCTGGACCGTGTCTGGGCATCGATTTTCGGCGGCTCGGCGTGTCTTCGGCACCCGGTGGGGGCGGTCGTGGCCCGCACCGGCACCGGCGGCGGGCCCCGCGGAGGTCCGCCGGCAGCCCGGTGGCGGTCCGGCGGAGGTCCGTGACGGTCCGTGGCGGTCGAACCCGCGTCCTACCCGGCCGGCGCACGAAAAACGCCGTTCGGGCCCGAACCCTGCTACAGTCGTGGTAGTTGCAGTTTTGGTTCCCATGAACTCTGTGTGCGCCTGCTGATGCCTCGCAGGCGCATTTTTGTTTCCCGGTCGTTTCCCGGGACGGGTCCTCATCGCGGCGACTCGATATCCGCACAGTGCGGATTTCGAACAGTCCTTTGAAGGAGAAATTATTATGGCTACTGGCACCGTGAAGTGGTTCAACGCGGAAAAGGGCTTCGGCTTCATCGAGCAGGACGGCGGCGGCGCCGACGTCTTCGCCCACTACTCGAACATCGCTGCGAGCGGTTTCCGCGAGCTGCTTGAGGGCCAGAAGGTCGAGTTCGACCTCACCCAGGGCCAGAAGGGCCCGCAGGCCGAGAACATCCGCCCGCTGTAGTCTTTTCGGCAGCGAGCTTTCCACCGGGCCACCCGCCCGGCGGCGAGGGGCCCGTACCGCGTTCACGCGCGGTGCGGGCCCCTCGGCATGTGCGGCCCCGGCCGGACAGACCGGGGCCGCACATGGAAGGGGACGGTGGTGACCACGACCTTCGGGAGATTCCGCAGCGCCCGGCGCAGCCGCCCGGCGAGCTGGTTGTGCAGGACGCGGTGCCACCAGTGCCGGACGACGAGCTCCGGGAGGATGACGGTCAGGGTGACGTCGGGGCGCTGGCGGTGCAGGGCCTCCAGGTAGTTGACGAGCGGTGCGACGATCGCGCGGTACGGGGAGAGCATGACCTCCAGCGGCAGGTGGTCGCCCCACAGCCGCCAGTACCCGCGGAAGCGCTCGGCCTCCTCCTCGGTGGGACTGACGTGGACGGCCAGGACGGGCTGCTGGAGGGAGGCGGCGTAGGCCAGGGCGCGCATGCCGGGGAGGTCCAGGGCGGCGACCGGCACGACGGCCAGGTGGCGGATCTCCTCGGGCGCCTCCTCGTCCTCCGCCGCCCTGTTCTCCTCCTCGCCCTCCGCCGCCGGGCCGGCTCCGCGCGGCGGGCCCGGTTCGGCCGGCTGCCCGCCGGCCTGCGGGGCGAGGGTCCGCCCGGGCACCTCTACGGCGTGCGGATGCAGCGCGACGGCCTCGGCGACCTGCTCGTAGTGGTGCCGGATGCGCAGGGCGACGAACAGGAAGAGCCCGACGGCGAGCACGGCGACCCAGGCGCCCTCGGTGAACTTGGTGACCCCCGCGGTGATGAAGACGACCGCCGACAGCAGACAGCCGGTGGCGTTGAAGAACAGGCTCTTGCGCCAGTGCCGGTCGCGCAGGCGCCACCAGTGCACCACCATGCCGGCCTGCGACAGCGTGAAGGCGAGGAAGACCCCGACGGCGAACAGCGGGATCAGCGGTGCCGTCCGGCCGCCGAACGCGACGAAGATCAGCGTCGCCGCGGCCGAGAGCAGAAGGATCCCGTTGCTGAAGGCGAGGCGGTCGCCGAGCCGGAGGAAGAGCCGCGGCGCGTGGTGGTCGCGGGCCAGCAGGAACAGCACCCGGGGGAAGTCGTTGTAGGCGGTGTTCGCCGCGAGCAGCAGGATCGCCGCGGTCGCCGCCTGCGTGAGCACGTACAGGACCCCGTTCCCGAAGCTGCGGTGGGCGAGTTGGGAGAGGACCGTCTCGGTGCCGCTGGGCACGATGCCGTCGAGCCGGATCAGCGCGATGATGCCCGCGAACATGGCGATCAGCAGGCCGACCATCCAGGTCAGCGTGGTCCGGGCGTTGCGCCAGGTGACGGGGGTGAAGGCCGGGACGGCGTTGGAGATCGCCTCGATGCCGGTCATCGCGGTGGAGCCGGAGGCGAACGACCGGAGCACCAGCAGCACGCCGAGGCCCTCGGTCGCCGTCAGCGCGGGCGTCGGCGTCGGGTGGAAGCCACGCCCGCCGGCGTCGTAGAGGCCGACGCAGACCAGGGCGAGGACGGCGGCGATGAAGGCGTAGGTGGGGGCCGCGAAGAGCACGCCCGCCTGCCGGATGCCGCGCAGGTTGCCGGCGAGCAGCAGGGCGATCACCCCGACACCGATCGGGACGATGTCGGGGGTGAGGGACGGGATCGCGGAGGTGATCGCCTCGACGCCCGCGGCGATCGAGACGGCGACGGTCAGGATGTAGTCGGTCATCAGCCCGGCGGCGGCCACCAGCCCCGGCAGCCGGCCGAGGTTGTCGCCGGCGACGACGTACGAGCCGCCGCCGTGCGGATAGGCGCGGATCGTCTGACGGTACGACACTCCCACCGCCAGCATCAGGAAGGCGATGGTCGCGGCGACCGGCAGGGCGTAGCGCAGCCCGGCCGCGCCGCCGAGGACGAGGACCGCCAGCATCGCCTCCGGGCCGTAGGCGACGGAGGACAGCGCGTCGGCGGAGAGCACCGGCAGCGCCACCAGTTTGCGCATCCGCTCGTGGGCGATCGCGGTGCTCCTGAGCGGAGCCCCGAACAGCACGCGCCGCAGCCGGGAGCCGGCCCGGCCGAGCGGCGAGAACGGGACGGCATCGGCGTCCTCGGTCGCCTCGACGGCGGTGGCCGGCCCGCCGTCGAGCGGGGGGATCGGCACGAACCGGCCGAACCTGGCCGGCCGGACCTCGGTGGGGTAGCGGCCCAGGTCCGGGTCGACCGGCAGGGCGCGCTGCCATGCCTCGGGATCGCCCGCCACCCGGTCCCACTGCTCGCCGACCCGGCGCAGCACCCGCAACTGCTCCTCGTCCAGGGTCGGCAGCAGCGCGGACGGGCTGGGCGCGCCGCTCTCCCGCTCGCCGCCGTGGTTGTCGCCCCGCTGTGTATCCGTCACATCGCTCATTGTGATCGACGGGTCCCGTGCCGGAGGGATGGCGGGTTCGCGGGTCGTCGGTGGGCCGCCGGGGCCGGGTGCCCGTTGTCGGGCGCCTTTCCGGATCGCGCGGAGGAATTGTGGCGGGTGGGCCGTTTTCTGTACGTTGCGCACAGCGGAGTGTGCGCGGTGGAGTTGTGCGCGGTGCCCGCCGGAAAGGCCGACCGAATGGCGGCCGCGCGGAGTATCCTGGATTGTGCCGGGATCAATAGCCGGCAGGTCGACCGGGCGGAGGTGGATATGGGGCTACTTGAAGCAGGAGACCCGATTTCGCGGCTCGCGATCGTGAAGCCCTCACCCGGCCCTCAGGGCGGGAAGGACACAGGGACCGCCCGGGCGAGGAGCGGTGGGGGTGTGGGGTCGCCGTCTCGACCGGTGTTCGCACGGGTCTGAGGTCGTTTCCGCCGAGAGCGGTGGAAGCGGCCTTTCTGCGTTTTTTGGCGACTTTTCGCCGCCGCCCGTCTTCGGCGCGGCGGTTTTCGCATTCGGTCGGAGTGTCGCGAGGGCGCGGTCCCGCCCGGCCCCGGGTGTCGGGGCCGGGCGGGACCGTCAGAACCGCAGGGACCAGCTGTCGATGAAGCCGGGGAAGTAGCCGTAGCGGTCGGTCGCCCGCAGCTTCCACACCCCGTTGGCCGTCCGGGCGGAGGCGTCCACGCCGTAGAGGGCGGTGAGGTCCGGGCGGCCGTCCGCGATGTCCTCGTCCCGCAGCCGGTACGCCGTGCCGTCCGGGGCGATCAGGTCGATCGTGAGGTCCCCGCGCCAGCCGTGCTTGATGGCGAGGCGGACGTCCAGGTCGGCGGGCGCGTGCCCGGGCACTCCGGTGACGGTGATCGCGGACTCGACGGTGCCGTCGATGGCGACGTCGGTGCCGTTGGTGAAGAGCGGCCCGGGCGCCCGCACCGGCGCGGTGCCGGTGTAGAGCAGCCGGTCGGGCGAGCCGGGGCCCGCGTCCTGGACCGAGCCGGTGGTCGCCGCGGCGGTGAGCGCCGCCGCCACCTGGGCCGGGGTGGCGGCCGGGTGGGCGGCGAGGTGGAGCGCGGCCGCGGCGGTCACATGCGGGGTGGCCATCGAGGTGCCCGACATGGTGGTGCCGATCCCGCCGACGTCGACCCAGCTCAGGGCCGAGACGATGTCCACGCCGGGTGCGAAGAGGTCCACCAGCGGGCCGTAGTTGGAGAAGGACGCGCGGACGTCGTCCTGGTCGGTGGCCCCGACCGTCAGGGCGGTGGGCACCCGGGCGGGGGAGTGCTGGGAGGCGTCCGTGCCGTCGTTCCCGGCGGCCACGGCGTAGGTGAGGCCCGAGGCGATCGAGTTGCGTACCGCCGCGTCCAGGACTTCGTCCGGCTCGCCGCCCAGGCTCAGGTTGACCACCGCCGGCTTGACGGCGTGCCCGGTCACCCAGTCGATCCCGGCGACGACCTGCTCGGTGGTGCCGTATCCGCTGTCGTCGAGGACCCGGACGGCGACGATGGACGCGGCCTTCGCGGCCCCGAAGGTGCTGCCCGCCACCGTTCCGGCCACATGGGTGCCGTGGCCGTGCTCGTCCTGCGCCACGTTGTCCCCGTCGATGGCGTCGAAGCCGTTGGAGGCCCGGCCCTCGAACTCCTCCTGGGTGACCCGGACGCCGGTGTCGACGATGTACGCGGTCACGCCCCGGCCCGCCGTGGCCGGGTAGTCGTACCGCCGGTCGAGCGGGAGCCGCCGGTGGTCGATCCGGTCCAGCCCCCAGGACTCCGGATCGGGCTGGGTGTCGTCGGCCCGCACCCGGCGGTTCTGCGAGACCAGGGCGACCGACGGGTCCGCCGCCAGCCGGCGGGCCTGCCGCGCGGAGAGGTCGGCGGCGAACCCGTGCAGCGCCGCGTCGTACGTCCGCCGGACCGTTCCGCCGTACGAGCGGGCGAGCGCCTGGGCCGCGCTCCGGAGCGAACCGCCCGCTCCGGCCTGCTCCTTGAGGACGACCAGGTAGCTGCCCGGGACGGCGTTCGGCGACCCGGCGCCCCGGACGACACCCTCCGGGCCGGCGGCCGAGGCGGGGAACACCCCACCGGCGCCGATCGACAGGGCGGTGGCCAGGCCGAGAACGGCGCAGGCGTGGCGAAGACGACGGCCTGGACTCATCTGTTCGGTTCCCCCTCCGGTGGTGCCCCCTTCCCCTGAGCCTGATGCATCGTCAAGTCAAGTGCAAGCAAAAGGAGTTGAGGATCTTCGCGGGTCGGGGTGTCCGGGTCGGGTGGCGAAGCCTGGACTGACGGCGCAGGGCCGGGCGGGCCTGCGCGCCGGGGTCAGAGGCCGAGCGAGCCGAGGGGCCAGCGGTAGGGGCGGGTCGGCAGCCACCAGAGCCGGCCGGCGTGTTCGGCGATCAGCCGGGCGTCGGCGAGCTCCGCGCGGACGTCGTCGGGCACGGTGCCGGTGGGTGATCCCTCCAGCAACCCGGCCACGGCGGTGAGGAAGTGGGGCTCGTCGATGGTGAACAGGTCGAGCGGGCCGAAGCGGCGGTCCCTGACCTCGATGAAGCCAGGCCCGTGCCGGTAGACGCACCTGGCCGGGAAGTACCCGGCGCGCCAGGCCCCGGCGGCCTGCGGCGGCGCGCCCTCGATCCGGCTCGGCGGGTAGAGGTGGCCGAGGGCGCCGTCCGCCGCGCAGCCGTCGGCGCAGCGGGCGACCCAGTCCACCGCGAGGCCGCGGCCGGTCAGTTCGCGCAGCAGCAGGAGGGCCCGCGCGGACTCCGGGCCCGCCGTCGCGGCGCACAGGTCGACGGGGTGCGGGAGGCGGACGTGCCGCGCACCCGCGCGGTACAGGCGTTCGGCGTCCGGCCGGGCGGCGTCGGCCAGCTCCAGCCGGCCCAGCGCCATGCCGGGCAGGGTCCGGGCGGCCGGGTCGTGGTCGCGCCAGGCCTCGACGGTGATGGCCGGGCTCGGCGGTTCAGCCAACTGCGAGGGCATGGCGTGCCTCCTGCTGCTCGTTCTGCTCTGCGGACTTCTCCTCGCCGGGCCGGGCGTCGTCCAGCCGGAACAGCACCTGGCTGCCGGCCTCGACGGCCACCTGGATGAAGGTGTCGTTCTCCTGGAAGACCAGGCCCCGCCGGATCCAGTCGTCCAGCACCGCCCGTACGGTGGGCTCGTCGGTGCCCGCCCTGGCGGTCAGTGTCGCGAGGCCGCGGGGCTGGTCGAGCAGGCGGAACAGGACGAGCCGCTCGGGCGAGGACAGTTCGAGGACCGTCCAGTCGTAGGCCTGCCGGCGGCTGACCAGCACGATCCGGGTGCCCAGGTCCTGGTAGGTGAGGCGGCTCGCCGGGTACCGCTGGTGCCAGGTGTCGATCGCCGCCGACAGCTCGGCGGCCAGCGGCTCGTCGATGCCCTGCGGCGCGGCGGAGAACAGATAGGCCAGGTCGGTGAGTTCGTTCTCCGGCAGCCGGTAGATCTCGGCGTACTGCTGGGCCGGTCGCAGGTCGGGGAAGCCGAGTTCGGGCTTGTCGAAGTACGGGCTGAACCGCTCGATCGCGATCCGGGACGCCCCGGCCGGCGGTTCGAGGTGGTGCAGCAGCGGGATCTGGCGGATGACCGCCCGGTAGTCCTGGTCCGCCTCGCCGGGGAAGCCGTACAGGTAGTTCCAGCAGGAGCTGACCCCGGCGCTCTGCGCGTCGCGCAGCGCGCGGACGTTCTGGCAGCCGGTCACGCCCTTGTCCATCAGCCGCAGCACCGGGGTGCTGAGGCTCTCGATCCCCGGCTGCACCATCACCGCGCCCGCCTCGCCGAGCAGCTGGAACTGGTGGCGGCGCAGGTTGGACTTCACCTCGAAGTGCAGCCGGATGTCGTGGTCCGACTCGGCCAGCCGGCGCAGCACGGTGTCGAAGTAGCCCATGTCCAGGATGTTGTCGACCACCACGAAGTCCAGCACCTGGTGGCGCTCGGCCAGCCCGGTCACCTCGTCGTAGAAGCGGTCGGGGCTCTTGCTGCGGAACTCCATGAACGAGCCGTTGAGCCCGCAGAAGGTGCAGTGGTGCTTCTCGCCCCACCAGCAGCCGCGGGAGCCCTCGACGAGCAGCTTCGGCTGCACCCAGCGCGCCGCCGGGGAGGCGTCCAGCCGTTCGAAGAAGCCGTCGTAGGCGGGGGCCAGGATCTGGCCGGGCGCCAGCGGGCGGCGGGACATCGGGTTCGCCCGGGAGGTGCCGGAGCCGTCCCGCCAGCAGAGTCCGGGGATGCCCGCGAGCGTGTCGTCCCCGGAAGCCGCGGAAGTCCTGGAAGTCCTGGAAGTCCTGGAAGTCCTGGAAGCCCCGGCGGTCCCCGGGTCGTCCTCGGCGAGGGCGGCCAGCAGGGCCGGGAACGCCGTCTCCCCCTCGCCCCGGACGACGTGGTCGACGAACGGGAAGCTCCGGTGCAGCGCCGCGCCCATCTCGCCGTCGCAGTTGGCGCCGCCGAACACGATGCGGGTGCCCGGCGACAGCCGCTTGAGCAGCCGGGCGGCGGCCAGGCTCGCGGTGTTCTGCTGGAAGGTGGTGGTGAAGCCGACGACGTCCGGCCGTTCCCCGGCCAGGTCGGTGGCGAGCCGGGCCGTGAACTCCGGCGCGAGCCCGTGCAGGGCGGTGGTCATGGCGATCTCCGCCGCCCCGGCGCCGTTGGCGGCGAGGAAGGCCGAGAAGGCGTCGACGTCGCCGGGCCGGTCGTACAGGGCGCTGGAGAAGACCCAGTCGCCGGCGCCCTGGAAGTACGAGGAGGTCGAGTAGTAGGTGTAGTCGCCGAGGCCGAACGCCGTCCGCCCGACGACCCAGTCGACGAAGTCCAGGTTCGCGTGCCGGACCTGGACCTCGTGGCCACCGGACTCGGCGGCCGTGCGCAGGATCCCCAGCGCGAGGGAGGGGACCTCGATCGACCCCCACGGCATGTTCACGAGCAGGATCTTCATCGCCTGTTCCTCCAGGTCGAGTCGGCGCCGCTCCCGGGGCCCGGCACGGCTCCGGGCCCCGGGAAGCGACATCCGGTTCGTTCGTGTCATCGCTGGGCGGCCGGGGCCGCGTGGATCATCCAGCGGCCGCTCTCGGCGGTGCTGTCGTTCTGGACGGTGCGCTTCTTCATGGTGTTCACCTCCTTTCCGGGGATCCGCCGCGGACCGGGGCCGGCGGCGTGGTGCGGGTGGCCGGGCCTTGCCGGTGTCACCGCTGGGCGGCCGGGGCGGCCATGATCATCCAGCGGCCGCTCTCGGCGGTGCTGTCGTCGCTCTGGACGGTGCGCTTCTTCATCGGATTCACCCCCTCTCCGGGGATCCGCCGCGGACCGGGACCCGCGGCGTGGTGCGGGTGGCCGGGCCTTGCCGGTCTCACCGCTGGGCGGCCGGGGCCGCGTGGATCATCCAGCGGCCGCTCTCGGCGGTGCTGTCGTTCTGGACGGTGCGCTTCTTCATGGTGTTCACCCCCTCTCCGGGGATCCGCTGCCGACGAGGACCCGCGGCGTCGTCCGGGCGGCCAGGAAGGCCAGCCCGCCGACGGACGCCGCGGAGGCGAGGAGGACCAGCGCGAGCCGTACCGAACCGGCGGACGGCGTGGTCCGGACGAGCGGTCCGACGACGGCGGCGCCGGCCATCGAACCGACCTGCATGGCCGTGCCGAGCACCCCGGAGGCGGCTCCGCTCAGCCGGGCGGGCACGTCGTGCAGTGCGGCGGTCACCAGCGGCGTGAGCAGGAAGGCGTTGCCGGCCCCGATCACGCACATCGGTGCCACGAACTCCGGCCACCGCGCGCCGGTGCGCATCGCGGCGGCGGCCCACAGCATGCCCGCCACGGTCGCGCCGAGCCCGCCGAGCACCAGCAGCCTGCCCTCGACCCTGCCCGAGAGCCGGCCGGCCACCGGATTGAGGAGCATCGAACAGGCCGAGGCCGGCACCAGGACCAGCCCGGCCAGCAGCGCGCCGTAGCCCGCCACCGACTGGAAGTAGATCGACAGCAGCACCACCAGCCCGGTCACCGTGGTGGCGACGACCGCCCCGCAGGCGGTCATCCGGGTGAAGGCCCGGTCGGCGAAGAGCGCGAACGGCACCAGGGGCGCGTGCTCCTGCCGTCGCCGCTGCTGCGCCACGAAGCCGGCCGACAGCGCGGCCCCGGCCGCGAACAGCGCCCAGATCCAGCCGCTCCACCGGTACTGCGCGCCCTGGGTGACCGCGAAGCTCAGGCAGAGCAGCGCGGCCGCCGCGAGCGCCGCCCCCGGCAGGTCCGGCCGCTGCCCGCCGGTCGGCCGGGCGTCCGGGATCGCCAGCCGCCCCAGCACCATCGCGGCCACCCCGACCGGGACGTTCACCAGGAAGACCCACCGCCAGTCGAGCGCGCCGACCAGCACGCCGCCCACCACCGGTGCCGCCACCGCGGCGACGCCGCCGACCGCGCCCCGGACCCCGAAGGCCGTACCGCGGCGCTCGGCCGGGAAGTGCCGCACCAGCATCGCCATGGTCTGCGGGGAGAACAGGGCCGCGCCGACGCCCTGGAGCACCCGGGCCGCGATCAGCTGGCCCGGCGACCGGGCCGCCCCGCAGGCCAGGCTGGCGACGGTGAAGACCGCCAGCCCGGTCAGGAAGACCCGGCGGTGCCCGAACTGGTCGCCCAGCCGCCCGCCGGTGATCAGCCCGGCGGCCAGCGCGAGGAGGTAGCCGCTGAGCGCCCAGACCGCCTCGCCGAGCGAGGCGCCGAGCTGCTCGCGGATCCGCGGGATCGCGACGGTGACCACCAGCGCGTCCAGCTGCGCCAGGAAGAAGGCCACCGAGACCACGGTCAGGACGGCCCAGGGCCGGCCCCGGACGGCGGTCGTCACGGCTGCCGCCAGATCATCGGCGGCACCTTGCCGGTGCGCTCGACCCGGGTCAGCCGGTCGACGCGGGCGACCGCCAGCGCCTCCGGGTGGTGCAGGGCGATGCCGAACAGCCGGGCGGACCCGTCCAGCAGGTGCTGCCGCAGCGCGGCCGGCTCGGCGGTGCCGGTGAAGTGCACCGCCAGCCGGCGCACCCCGTGCCAGGACTCCTCCTCGCGGACCAGTTCGAGCTGGGCCTGCGCCACCCCGGGCAGCGCCGTGGCCAGTTCGATCAGGTCGCCGATGGCCAGCAGGCTGCCGTGCAGCTTGAACGTGTCGTCGGCGCGGCCGAGCACCCGCAGGCCGTCGGGCCGCCCGCACCGGCAGTGTGCCGGGGCCAGCCGGTCGCCCAGCCGGTAGCGGGTCACCGGGACCGTCCAGCCCTCGCCGGCCCGGCTCAACAGGGCTCCCTCGTCGTCGGGTTCGATGATCTGATCCGGCATCAGATGGAGCGTCCGCAGGTCGCAGGCCGGTGTGTTGGTGGCGATCACATAGGTCTCCACCGCGCCGTAGTTGCCCCAGAACCCGGCCTCGGGGAAGGCGGCGCGCACCGTCTTCTCCGCGGCCTCCGTCCACGGCTCCGCCATCCAGATCACGGTGCGCAGCGGCAGGCTCCGGCCCGCGTCGAGCACGGCCTGCGCCAGGTCGGTCAGCGCGCTCGGCGTGGCCGCCACCGCGTCCACCCCGAGGCTCTCGAACGCGTCGAGCCAGTAGGCGAGTTCACCCGCCTCCAGCGGTCCGCTGGGCACCACCCGGCAGCCACTGCGCTCGGCGAGGGCCTGCATGTAGTAGTGCGAGGCCCACATCCGGCCCGGGGTGAACAGGTTCAGCAGGACGCTCTCGGGCCGCAGCGGACGCCACTCGCGGAGCAGCCGGCCGACCGCCTGGTCGTACGACACATAGGTGATCTTGGGCGGGCCGGTGGTGCCGCCGCTGGACAGGACGATCGATCCGGTGGGCGCGGTCAGCCGGCGGGAGACCTCGAAGATCTCGGCCGGGCCGGTCACCACGAGGTCCGCCAGGCTCCCGGCGGTCGCCGGCACCGGCGCCCCGCCGTGCTGCTCCAGCTCGCGGGCCTGGTCCAGCACCCGCTCCCAGGGCAGCTCGCCGATGGTCACGACGCCACCGCCGTCCTGGCCGCGTGGCCCGCGAGGTAGGCCCGGAACCGGTCCTCGACCATCTCGGCGGCGACCCGGTCCGACTCCTCGTCCAGGCCGAACGCGGCCCCGCCGTCGAACTCGACCTCGGAGAGCCACTCCCGCTCGCCGTCGGAGATGAAGTCCACCGTGAAGTACGGGGTCGGCAGCCGCTCGGCGACATACGCGATGGTGCTCAGCATCCGCTCCGGCAGCTCCGCGTAGGCCCACTGGCGCTTGGCGCCGATGGTCCGGTTGACCATCCCGCAGTAGCCCTCCTTCCACCCGCTCAGGACGGCGCGGACCTGCCCCTCGACCACGTAGACCCTGGTCTCGCGCGGGTTCGCGATGTACGGCTGGGCGACCAGCGCGGTCTCCGAGCCGCCGGCCAGGCCGATCACCCCGCGCAGGTCGTGCACGTTGTGCACGACGGAGACGCCCAGCCCCATCGCCCAGTTCGCCGGTTTGACGAGCACCGGGAAGTCCAGCGCGTCCAACGCGGGGTCGTAGTGGCCGGTCATCGCGTCCCGGCCGGTGCCGATCTTCACGGTGGGCATCGGCGGGATCGGGCTGCCGGCCAGGTGCAGCACGGTGGCCATCTTGTCCGCGACGATGTAGCTCAGCCGTGGCGGCATCGGCAGGTAGAAGCCGAGCCGCTCCAGGACGGTGTAGAGGAAGAGCTGGTTGGCCACGTCCTGGGTCTGGTGCGGCAGCGACCACAGCATGGTGACGAAGACCGTGTCCTCGGGCGTGACCCGCTCGCCCTTCAGGTAGACCTTCGGCCGGGCCGGGTCGGTGGCGTCCACCGAGACGTCCTCGGGCTTGTGCAGGCTCAGCTCCAGTGACAGGTTCTTGGCCAGCGACCGCAGGGTGTCCCAGACCGCGCGGTCCTCGTAGGCGCGCTGGTGGGCGCTGGCGCGTTCGGGGTAGATCCAGCAGACGCGGCGCACGGTGCTCTCAGGCATGGCTGACACTCCTCGCGATGAAGTCGGTGACCGTGCGGACGAAGTCGTCCGGCTGCTCGACGAAGGGCAGGTGGCCGCTGTCGGCGAAGACCCGCAGCTCGGCCCCGGGGACGGTGCCGGCCAGCCACCGGCCGACGTCCGTGGGGTAGACCCGGCTCCGCGCGCCGTGGACCAGCAGGGTCGGGACGGTGACGGCGGCGAGCCCGGCCCGGAAGTCCAGCCCGGCCGCGTCGGCGAACAGGGTGGCGCAGGCCTCCGGGCTCCAGCGCAGCGCCTCGGCGGTCAGCTCGGCGACCAGCGCCTCGTCCGGTTCGGTGCCGGCCGCGAACGAGCCCCGGACCAGGCTGTCGGCGAAGGCGGCCGGGTCGGTCAGGGCGGTCGTCCGCAGCCGCTCGACACCGGCCGGGTCCAGCCCGCCGAAGGCCGCGTGCGGCCAGCCGGGCCCGACCGTCAGCCGGGGCGACTGCTCGACCGAGACCAGCGCGGAGATCCGCCCGGCGCCGAAGCGGTCCAGGTACTCGTAGGCGACGGTGGCGCCGAGCGACCAGCCGAGCAGCACCGCCCCGCGCAGGTCGAGCCGGTCGACCACGTCGGCCAGCTCCTGGGCCGCCCGCCGGACGGTGGCCGGCCCGTGCCGGGGCAGCTCGACCGTCACCACCCGGTGCCCGGCGGCCAGTTCCCCGGCGACCGGGGCGAAGAACCGCCCGGTGGCGGCCAGTCCGGGGACGAGGACCAGCGGGGTCCCCGTGCCGTGCGGCTCGTACCCGGTCATGTCAGCCCCAGCCGCGCGCGCAGGGACGGCTTGTCGACCTTGCCGACCTCGGTCCGCGGCACCGCGTCGACCGGCTCGACGCGGCCGTGCAGACCGTGCCGGCGCAGCACCGCGCGGGCGGCGGTGGAGGCCTCGGCCACGCTGCCGCGCGGCCGGACCGCGACCAGCACCTCGTTCCGGTAGGCGCCGGGGTGCAGCGGCAGGCTCACCGCCTCGGCGACGGCCCCGGTGGCCTCGATCTCCTCGTCCAGCACCGGCGCGAGCACCGGGCCGGCCGGGGTGGCCAGGGCGTCGGTCAGCCGGCCGAGGATCCGGTAGCGGCCGTCGGCGGTGCGGTGCGCCATGTCGCCGGTCCAGAACTCGGGGGCGCGGAACGTCCGGGCGTTGGCCGCGTCCTGCTCCAGATAGCCCTCGCTGGTGCAGTCCGAGCGGAGCACCAGCTCGCCGGTGTCGGGTGTGCCGCTCGTGCCGGGGGCGCCGGGCAGCGGGGCGATCCGGACGCCGACCCTGGCCACCGGGGCGAGACCGTCGCCCGCCGGGCCGTCCGCCATGTCGCCCAGCGCGAGGCCGAACTCGGTGGAGCCGTAGATCTCGCGGATCCTCAGCCCCAGGGTCTCCCTGGCCCGTCGGGTCACGGCCGGGCTCAGATACGCCCCGCCGCAGAGCGCCCGCCGGATCCCGGCCAGGTCCGTGCCGGGGGCGGCGGCGTCCGCCAGCTCCTCGTAGTGCCGGGGGAGCGCGCTCATCACGGTGGCCCGGTACCGCACGAGCTGGTGCAGCAGCACCCTGGGCGGGGCGTCCGGGTCGGCGAGCACCAGCCGGGCGCCGGAGAGCAGCGCGGCGAAGACATGCAGGTCGGTGGCGTGGGCGACGTCCAGGGTGTGTCGGCAGAAGACCACGTCGGTGTCCCGGATCGCGGTGTCGGCGATCCAGCGCCGCCGCTCCCGGACGAACGTGTCCTGGCGCCAGGCGATCCCCTTGGGGAAGCCGGTGGAGCCGGAGGACCAGAGCACCCGGAAGACTCCGGTGTGGGCGGGGGTGTCGTCCGCGAGCGGTTCGGCGGACGCCAGCCGGTCGAGCGGGACGGCGGCCGGGGCGTCCGCCGGAACGGCGCGGCGGGCGGGGGCGGTGGTGTCGGCAGGGGTGGCGGGGTCGGTGACCAGGAGGACCGGCCGGGTGAGCCGCAGTGCCTCCTTGGCCTCCGGCTCGGAGAAGCCGGTCAGCAGCGGGACGTAGTGGGCGCCCAGCCGGGCGGTGGCCAGGATCAGCGCCACGTAGCCGATGCCGCCGCGCAGCGCGTAGGCCACGCAGTCGCCGGCCCGGACGCCGCGCTCGGCCAGCCCGCCGGCGATCCGGTCGGCCAGGCCGAGGAGTTCGGCGTAGCCGGCCGTACCGCCGTCGGTCCGCTGGATCGCGCACGCGTCGGGACGGCGGTCCGCGACGGCGCGCACGGCCTGGTAGAGGCCCTCGGGCCCGGCGGCGGTCACAGTGCCCGCCAGCCCGCGTAGGTGGCGAACCGCCAGTCCTTGGCCAGGCAGTCGACCTGCTGGAACCCGGCCTCCCGCAGCCACGTCAGCTGCGAGTCCAGATCGGCGCAGATGTCGTACGCCATCCGCCGGCGCCCCGCGGCCCACTCCTCCGCCGGGGTGCCCGACGCGTGCACATGGGCCTCGTGCCGGTGGTCGTACATCGGCTCCAGGCGCGGACTCGGCGCGAGCAGCTGCTCCACGTTGACGAACACCCCGCCGGGCGCCAGCACCCGGTGGATCCGGGCGAAGAGGTCCCGTTTCTCCTCGTGCGGGAGGTGGTGGATCGCCAGGCCCGAGACGACGGCGTCGAACGGCCCGTCCGGCAGCGCGGCGGTCAACTCTCCGACCAGGGTGGCGATCCGCGGGTTGCCGCGGAACCGGTCGACCGCCTGGCCGAGCATCCCGGCCGAGTGGTCCACCAGCAGCAGCTCGGCACCGGGGATCCGGTCGAGCACGGCCGCGCTGAGCAGTCCGGTGCCCGCGCCGAGGTCCAGGATCCGGGGCCGTTCGGCGACGGTCAGCGCGACCGCGCCGGCCGCGCTGCCGTACAGCAGGTCGAAGGACGGGATCAGCCGGCGGCGCAGCGCGTCGAACGTCGTCGGGTCCCAGAGCTCGGGAAGAGTGGTGGTCCGCATGGTCGTTTCCTCCCGGGGTCAGACGTGCGCGGTGGACCGGCGGAGACCGAGCGGGCGCCGCCGCGGCCGCGTGTGCCGCGCGTCGCAGTGCCCCTGCCGGGTCGAGTGCCTCGGCTCGCCGCCGCGCACCGCGCGGTGACCTCTCTCGTCGGTCATCTCCGGTCCTCCGTACGCTTGTTGGCGTTCTGTTCGAGTACCTCGATGGTGCCCGCCGGGGCCGCCGCCGGGCAGAGAAGGAAGCGCAGCGACACCGGCAGTGCGCGGCACCCGTCAGGGGCGCAGCTCCAAGGTGCAGCACTTGATGCTGCCGCCGCCCTTGAGGAGTTCGGAGAGGTCGACCGGGCGGGGGCGGAAGCCGCGGGCGCGCAGCCGGGCGGCGAGGTGGTGGGCGGGTTCGGGGAGGTAGACGTTGCGGCCGTCGCTGAAGGCGTTGAGGCCGAAGACGGCGGCGTCCTCGGGGGTGGCGAGGAGGGCGTCGGGGAAGGTGCGGTCCAGCAGGGCCCGGGCGGCGGGGGAGAAGGCGGCCGGATTGTACATGATCTCGTCGCCGTCGAGGACGGCGAGGGCGGTGTCGAGATGGTAGTAGCGGGGGTCGGTGAGCTCCAGGCCGAGGACCGGGCGGCCGAAGAACTCCTGGGCCTCGCGGTGGGATTCGGGGGAGCTGCGGAAGCCGTGGCCGGCCAGGATCCAGCTGTCGGTGGCGAGGAAGTCGCCCGCGCCCTCGTTGACGTGTCTCGGGTCGCGGGTCTCGGTGAAGCCGCGGTCGCGGAACCAGTCGAGGTAGGCGGGGCCCTCGGCGGCGCGTTCGGGGTTGCGGAACCGGGCACCGAGGACCTTGCCGTCGATGACGGTGGCGCCGTTCGCCGCGTAGACCATGTCGGGCAGGCCGGGGACCGGGTCGATCAGCTCCACGGTGTGGCCGGCCTCGGTGTAGAGGGCGCGCAGGCGCTCCCACTGGGCCGTCGCGAGGTCGGTGTCGACCGGCCGGTCGGGGTTCATCCAGGGGTTGATCGCATAGCTCACCTCGAAGAACTCGGGGCGGCACATCAGGATGCGGCGCGGGCGCGAGGTCCGCGGGCGGGTGGGAGCGGCGGCGGGGGAGCCGAGGGCGAGGGCGGGGGCGGTCATGGGGGGCTCCGGGGAGAGGATCGGGATCGGCTGGATCGGGTCAGATCAGGCCGAGGCGGACGGCGTGGGCGACCGCGTGGGCGCGGTTGCGGGCCTGGAGCCGGGCCATCAGTTCGTAGATGACGTTCTTGACGGTGTGTTCGGAGCAGCGGAGCGTCCGGGCGATCACCGCGTTGCCGTGGCCCTCGGCCATCAGGTCGAGCACCGCGGTCTGGCGCGCGGTGAGCGGGGCCGGCGCGGCCGGCGGGGCCGCGGGCCGGACGGCGGGGGAGACGGCGTCGGTGAGCAGCTGGGCGAGGGCCGCGTACGGCATCCGGCCGTCGCCGTGGTGGGCGCCGTGCACGGCGGCGGCGAGGTGGGGCGGGGTGAGGCCGGCCGAGCGCAGGACGGCGGCGACGCCGACGTGCAGGGCCAGCCGCAGGCCGGCGGGCGTCACCGTGTCGCAGACCAGCAGCTGCGGGCGGTCGGTGGCCGCGCCGGTCCGGACGGCCTCCTCGACGCTGGGCGCGGCGGCCACCGTGACGGTGCCGCTGCCCGGGTGCGGGGAGGTGGCGATCCCGGCGTGGCCGAGCATCGAGGTGAGCCGGGGCGCGGCCGGGCCGGCGAGCACATGGGCGCGCGGGGCCGGGGCCTGCGGGGCACGTTCGGCGAGGAAGGCGCTCACAGCAGGCCCGCCCGCAGCGCGTAGGCGACCGCGTGGGCACGGTTGCGCAGCCGGAACCGCTGGGTGATGTCGTGCACGACGGTGGTCACGGTTCTCTGGGAGTAGGCGAGTCGCTGGGCGATCTCGCTGGTCTCGTGGCCGTCGGCGACCATGCTCAGCACGGAGCGCTCGCGCTCGGACAGGCCCGCCGCCGCCCACCCGGGGGCGTCACCGGCGGCGCCGGAGCGGTTGAGCAACTGGTCGAGCAGGTCCGGGGGGAGGGCGCAGTCGCCGCGGGCGGCGGCCAGCACCGCGCGGGACAGCCGGGGCGCGTCGGCCTCCCGGCGGCGCAGCAGGGCACGGGCCCCGGCGGCCAGCGCGTGCAGCGCGTCACCGGACGTCAGATCGCTGGCCACCAGGACGACGGCGGGCCGGCCGGCGGTGTCGCGGGTGGCGCGCAGCATGTCCAGCTCGGCCCGGGCGAACCGGTCCACGATCATGACCACCACCCGCGGCTCCGCGGCCGGGCCGCCGGGGGCGCCCGGGGTGTCCGGTTCCGTCACGGTCACGTCCGGGCAGGCGTACAGGGTGCTCTTGGTGCCGGCTTCCAGCACCGGGTCGAGGGCGACGACGCTGACAGGTACGGGTTCTCCCACCGGGTCCTCCGAAGGTCATCCGCCCGGTCGGGGCGGTGCGCGGGACAGGTACGGGCTGAGCGGGGCAGGGGTGCTGCGCAACAGCTGGTGGTACTGGACAGAGACTGCGGGCCGGCGGGTGGGGGTGGCATCGGGAGCGGCCCCCCAGCTTTGCCCGCGGCCGGGGCGCGGGGTGCGGACCGGACGGCGGCGGACCCCGGCGACCGGGTGCTCCGGGCCTGGTGACGGCGGGTCGGCCCCGGTGACGGCGGGCCGGGCCGGGCGGGGGCGGGCGGCGCCGCCCGGCCGCGCCGCCCGGTGGCCCGGCGCTCCCGCCCTGGTGGGGGCGGTCCCCGGGAGGCCGGTGCCCCGGGTGGGCGAAACCTGGGGGCTCCTGGGTAGTGGCGGGAGAATATGGGGAACCGGCCCCCATGTGGGGGGTGGGGGGCTCTGGGACGTTGGTCCTGTGACTGACACCGCCACTCCCCCCGACACCCGGACCCCGACCCTGCCGCGCTGGTGGTGGGCCCGCGGGCTGACCCTGCGCGAGCGGCTCGCCACGCCGGGCCTCCCGGTGGCCGGGCCGGCCGCGGCCCCGGGCCGCGGCCCCGGGCCGTGGTCCGCCGGGGACCGCGCCGGGTTCGCCGCCCGGCTGGCGAGCCTGGGCCTCGGCGACGGGCAGGCCTTCGCGCTCGGGGACGAACTGCCCGACCGCCTGGCCGCCCGGTCGGCCAAGCCGCGGTGGGCGCGGTACGTGGAGCGGACGGTGGCCGGTGCCCCGGCGGCCGCGGGGGCGCCCGAACAGACGCACGGCGAGGGCGTCGAGGTCTTCCTGCCGGTGCTGCGCCCGCTGATCACCCAGGCCTGGGCCGGGGTGGCCGCGCGGCTGCCCCTGCCCGAGGGCGAACACGCCGCCGTCCGGGCCGCGTTCGAGCAGCGGCTCGGCCACCAGCTGGTCCGGCGGGCGGCCCGGACGCTGGTCCGCGAGCTGAGCGAGGCCCGCGCCGAGGGCCGGCTCACCGGGGCCACCGGGCCGGAGCGGTTCGCCGCGTTCACCGCCGAACTCGGCACCGGGCCGGGGCTGTCCCGGCTCTTCACCCGCTACCCGGTGCTGGCCCGGATCCTCGGCGGGACGGCCGCCGACGCGGCCGAGGCCGTGCTGGAACTGGCGGAGCGCCTCCACACCGACCGCGCCGCGCTGGTCGCCGGACTCTTCCGGGGCGAGGACCCGGGCGCGCTGGTCCGGCTGGAGCTCGGCCGCGGCGACGCCCACCAGGGCAACCGCTCCGTCGCGCTGCTGCACTTCGCGGACGGCGGCGCCGTCGTCTACAAGCCGCGGCCGCTGGGGCAGCACGCGCTGCTGGACGAGGCGGTCGGCTGGCTCAACGGCAAGGTGGCCGGGCTGGGCCTGCGCACCCCCCGGTCGGTGCGCGGCGCCGGGTACGGCTGGCTGGAGTTCGTCGAGCACCACTGGTGCGGCTCGGTCACCGCGGCGGACCGCTTCTACCGGCGCCAGGGCGCGCTGCTCGCCCTGCTGTACGCGGTGGACGGCGCCGACATGCACTACGAGAACGTCATCGCCTCCGGCGACCAGCCGGTGCTGGTGGACGCCGAGACCCTGTTCCACACCGGCCTGCCGGCCGCCACCACCGCGGGCGCCGACCCGGCGGCCGGGGCACTGGAGGCCTCGGTGCACCGGACCTGCCTGCTGCCGAACCTGCTGATCGGCGAGAACGGCGCGCTGGACATCTCCGCCCTCGGCCGCGCCGACAGCGGCGCGTACCCGAGCGACGGGCTGCGCTGGGAGGACGCCGGGACGGACACCATGCGGGCCGTCCGCGGACCGGTGGAGAGCCCGGCCGGGCAGAACCAACCGCTGCCGCAGGGCCGGACGGCCGGGCACGCCGACCACCGCGCCGCGCTGCTGGAGGGGTTCCGGGCCGGCTACGACGCGATCACCGCGCACCGCGCCGAACTCCTCGGCACGGACGGCCTGCTCTGCACGGACGGGCTGCCGGGCGCGGCCGGCGCGCTGGGCACGGACGGGCTGCTGGGCCGCTGGGCGCACACGCCCGCCCGGCTGCTCGTCCGCTCGACCCGGCTCTACACGACCCTGCTGGACGAGTCCACCCACCCCGACCTGCTGCACGACGCGCTGGCCCGGGACTCGGTGTTCGCCGTGCTCTGGACGGAGTCCGCCGACGACCCGGCCCGGCAGCGGCTGATCGAGCACGAGATCGCCGAACTCTGGCGCGGGGACGTGCCGCTGTTCTTCCACCGCCCGGGGCGCACGGCGGTCTGGACCGGCCGTGACGTCCGGGTGGACGGGATCCTGCCCGTGCCCAGCCTGGTCGCCGTCCAGGGGAAGATCGCCGCGATGGACGAGGTGGACCGCCACGACCAGGAGTGGGTCATCTCCGCGACCCTCGCCGTCTCCAGCGCCAACTCGCCTGACGCCGGGCCCCGTTCGGAGCTGGCCCCGGTCCGGGTACCGGCCGTCGTGCCCGAGTCGCCCCGGCTGCTCGCCGCCGCCTGCGGGATCGCCGACGAGATCACCGCCCGGGCCGTGCACGGCGACGGCCGGGCCAACTGGCTGGGCCTGGAACGGGTGGCCGGGGCGCACTGGGCGGTGCTGCCGATGGGCGGCGGACTCGCCCAGGGCTACTGCGGGGTGGCGCTCTTCCTGGCCCAGACCGGCGCGCTCGCCGGGGCCCCGCGCTACACCGCGCTGGCCCGGGAGGCGGTCCGGCCGCTGCCGACGCTGCTCTCCGCGCTGGTCACGGACCCGGAGCTGAGCGCCGCCGTCGGGCCCGGCGCCCTGAACGGGCTGGGCGGCATCGTCCACACACTGCTGCGGCTCACCGAACTGCTGGGCGGCGAAGGCGACCGCGACGGCGTCCGGGCCGAGCTCGACGGCTGCCTCTCCGACGCGCTGACCGCCCTCGCCCACGCCGCCGACGCCCTGCCCGACGGGCCCGGTGCCACCGGACCCGTCACCGGTCTGGCCGACGGCCTCGCCGGCGCGCTCGCCGCCGTGCTGCCCCTCTGCCGGACGACCGGCGACCGGCGGGTGGCCGAGCGGGCGGCCGAGCAGGCCCGGCGCCTCGCCGACCGGCTGCTCGCCCTCACCGGGGCGGGCTCCGGGGCGACCGGCCTCGCCCACGGCGACGCGGGCACCGGCTGGGCGCTGCTGAGGTACGCCGCCGTCCGGGGTGAGGCGGGCGCGGACGGGCGGCCGTACGCCACCGCCGGGGCCGCGCTGCTGCGCCCCGCGCTGGACGCCGCGGTGCGGGCCGGGGCGGGCGGCGACCTCTCCTGGTACTCCGGCCTCGCCGGCGTCGCGCTCGCCGCGGCGGACACCCTGACCGACGCCGCGGTGGCCGACGACGCCCTGGCCGACGGGTTCGACCACTGCGTCCGCCTGCTCTCCGCCCCCGGCGGGAGCGACGACCTGAGCCTCGGCCACGGCACCCTCGGCGCGCTGGAGGCGCTGACCGTCCTCGCGGAACGCGGCCACCCCGGCGCCCGGGACGCGCTCACCCACCGCACCGGCGAGGTGCTCGGCCTGATCGAGCAGCAGGGCCACCGCTGCGCGACCCCCGACCACGTGCCGTCCCCCGGGCTGCTCACCGGCCTCTCCGGCATCGGCTACGCCCTGCTCCGGCTGGGCTTCCCCGGGACCGTGCCCTCCGTCCTGCTGCTCGACCACGCCCCCCGGGCGACGAGCGGCCCGCACCGCACCACCCGCTGAACCTTCCGCCGCACCGCCGCACCTCCCCCGATCCGCTCCCCGTACCCGCGCAAGGCCACCAGAAGGGATCCACCCTCATGAACAAGCCGACCGCCACCGCCGCCACCGCCGCCACCGCTGCCGCCGCCGAGCAGGTCCAGGGCCAGGAGCAGGACCCGGCCGGCGGGATCCGCCTCTCGGGCCGCAACCGCGCCTGCGCCCGCGCCCGCGTCCTCGCCGGCATGGTGCTGACCAGCGGCATCGTGATCACCCTCAGCAGCCTGGACACCACGGTCTCCGCGCCGCACATCTGAGCACCCCGACGGATCGTCACGACGGATCGTCACGACGGCGGTGCGGGTCCGCGCAGGCAGCGGGCCCGCACCGCCGCGTCCGCGTCCCTGCCGGGGCGGCACGCGGTCTGACGTTGAGCGGCCCGCATCAACTATGCTCACCGGTCATGCGTTCCCATGCGCCGTATGTCGTCGGACGTGACTCACAGTTGCGTTCCCTCCAGCAGGCGCTGTCCGACGCGCGGCAGGGGCGCGGCGGCGTCGTCTTCCTGGTCGGGGAGGCGGGTATCGGCAAGTCCCGCCTCGCGGCCGAGGCCGTGGGCACCGCCTTCGACTCCGGCATGCGCGTCCTGCGCGGCCGCAGCAGCACCACCGGGCCCACCGTGCCGTTCCGGCCGCTCACCGAGGCCCTGATGTCGCTGTTCCGCAGCGGGGAACCGGTGGACGACCTGGCCCTCGGCCCCTACCGGCCGGTGCTCGGCCGGCTCATACCCGACTGGAACACCGGCGACCACGAGAACAGCTCGATGGTCATCCTCGGCGAGGCCGTCCTGCGGCTGCTCATCGGCGCCGCCAAGGGCCGCGGCCAACTGCTGCTGCTGGAGGACCTGCACGACGCCGACCCCGAGACGCTCGCCGTGGTCGAGTACCTGGTGGACAACCTGGAGTACACGCCCGTGCTGCTCCTGGCCACCATCCGCACCGAGTTCTGCGACGCCCTCGACCTGGCCGGCTCGGCCCGCCGACGCGGCGTCGGCACCCTCATCGAACTCCCCCCGCTCACCCGCCCGCAGGTCCGCGACATGATCGCCGCCCAGCTGGGCACCGAGCCGGACGGCGTCCCGGAGACGGTGCTGGACCGGCTCTGCGACGACAGCACCGGCAGCCCGTTCCTGATCGAGGAACTGCTCCAGTCGATGATCAGCGGCGGCGCGCTGGTCCAGGGCACCGACGGCTGGCGGGTCGTCGGCGACCTGCGCAGCGACGTCTCCACCGCCCTCGCCCGCGGCATCCTGCGGCGGATCGACCGGCTCGGCCCGCAGGGCCAGACCCTGCTCTCCGCCGCCGCCGTGCTCGGCCGGCGCTTCCCGCTGACCGTGCTCCAGCGGATGACCGGCATCGACGACCGCAGCCTGCTCAGCCATCTGCACGCCGGGGTCGCCGCCCAGCTGGTCGTCCCCGACGAACCCGCCCCGGACTGGTACGCCTTCCGCCACCCGCTCACCGTGGAGGCGCTGTTCACCCAGCTCACCCCCGGCACCCGGGCCGAACTGGCCGGCCGGGCCGCCGACGCCGTCCAGGCCCTGCACCCCGAACTCACCGGCGAATGGTGCCCGCTGGTCGCCGGGCTGCGCGCCGAGGCCGGCGAACGCGCCGAGGCGGGCCGGCTGTTCGCGGAGGCCGGCCGACGGGCCCTGGCGGACGGCGCGATCGGCTCCGCCATCACCCTGCTGGACCGCGCCGAACGGCTGCTGGCCGGCAGCGCCGACCCCGCCCGCCGGGCCGAGGTCCTGGAGTCGCTGCTGCCCGCGCTCGCCGAGGCCGGGGACTTCACCCGCGCCTTCGACCTCGCCGAACACCTGCACGCGCTCGGCGGCGCCGGCCTGAGCGCCCCCCGGCTCGCCGCGCTGCACACCCGGCTCGCCAAGGTCGCCCACACCGCGGGCCGTTGGGCCGACGGCAACCGGCAGATCGCCCGGGCCCGGGCCGTCCTCGGCCCGTCCCCCGACGAGGCAGCCTCGGCGCCGGTCGACGTCGCCGCCGCCTACCTCGCGCTGGACACCCCGGGCCCCGACCGCACCCAGCAGGCCGAGAAGCTGGCCCGTTCGGCCGTCGAGGCGGCCCAGCGGCACGACCTGCCCACCGTCGTCTGCCAGGCCTGGGAACTGCTCGCCTCGGTCGCCCGCGAACGCGACCCCGCCGAGGCCCACGCCATGCTGGAACGGGCCCTGACCACCGCCGAACGCCACCGGCTGCCGCTCCAGCGGATGTACGCGCTCACCCGGATCGGCGGCAACGGCTGGCTCGCCGACGGCGACGCCACCGGACTGGCCACGGCCCGCGACGAGGCCCTGCGGCTCGGCTCGGCCACCATCGTCTACACCATCGACGGCATCCTGATCCTCGACTCCGTCCTGCGCGGCGAGTTCGCCGCCGCCCGGGCCGCCGCCGAGGAGTGCCTGACCGTCGTCCGGCGCCTGCGGCTCGCCCCCGCCGTCCGCTACGTCCTGATGGCGCGGGCGACCCTCGCCGCCCACCTCGGCGACCGGGCGGGGATGGACGAGGCGCTCGCCGCGTTCGCCGCCTGGGACGGCGCCGGCTCCCAGGAGGAACCGCTGACCCTCGGCCTCGCCCGGACGTTCTGCGCGCTCATGGAGGAGGACCGCGAGACCGCCCGGCGCGAACTGCACGCCGTCGGCGAACTCGAACGGGACAACCCCTCCACCTACTACCTCAGCGGCCGGCACGGGATCGGCCTGCTGCTCGACGTCCTGGACGGCCTGGACGGCCGGGCCGGCCGCGCCCGGCACGACGAGGCCGCCGCCACCGCGCCCGGCCGGATGCGCTGGAACCGCCAGTTCGTACTGTTCGCCGACGCCGTCCTGCTCGGCCGCGAGGGCCGCCCCCAGGAGGCGGCGGCCGCCGTCGCCGAGGCCCTGCGCGCCGCCGAGCCCTACCCCACCACCCTCCACCTCGGCCTGCGGCTGGTCGCCGACGCCGCCCACGCCGACGGCTGGGGCGAGCCGGTGGCCTGGCTGCGCCGGGCCGAGCACCACTTCCACCAGCACGACGTCGCCGCCGTCGCCAACGCCTGCCGCGCCGCCCTGCGCCGCCTCGGCGCACCCGTCCACCAGCACCGCACCGGCACCAGCCGCATCCCCGAGGACCTGCGCGCCCTCGGCGTCACCGTCCGCGAGTACGAGGTCTTCGTCCTGCTCGCCGAGCGCCTGAGCAACAAGGACATCGCCGACCGCCTCTACATCTCCCCGCGCACCGTGGAGAAGCACATCGCCAGCCTGATCACCAAGACCGACGAGCCCAACCGCACCGCCCTCTGCGCCCGTTCGGCCGCCGCCGGGCCGGGATAGGTTCTGCGCTCATTGGTTCGCGTTCGTCGATCGCGTTCGTCACCGTTCTGGTGGCGGTTCATCAGATCGCGCGAACTCGTGGTTGTTCGCCGGTTGGGCCAGGTGGGCGTGGATACGCTCGGTCGCGTCGTCCGAATGGGGGCGGCAGCCCGTCGTCCCGGCCGTCGTGCGTTGGTGCGGAGTTCACGCCCGGGCAGTTCCCGTGGGAGTGGACATGAGTTCTGCAGGTCGTAAGACCATCGCGGTGATGGCCGCGGCTCTGGCGTCGCTGGGCGCGGGGAGCGGTGTCACCGCGTCCGCGGCCACCCCGGCGGCCGCGCCGTGCAGCGGGGAGGAGTGCCCCAGCCTGAAGCCGACCAGGCTGACGGCCAGTCAGGCGAGCCTGAACATCACCCAGATGCAGCTGGAGAACATCTACGCGATGGCCAGCGACGCGGTGACCGGGCAGCCCATCCGCGGTGCGCGGATCGTGTTCGCCACCGTCGGCGGCCGGACGCTGGGCGCGGCCTACACCGACTACGACGGCGTGGCCGCGATCACCGCCCCGGAGAACCTGGGCCCCGGAACGCTCCAGGAGCTGCTGGGCGGTTACGAAGCCGCGATGGTCGGCGACGGCGTCCACGCCCCGGCCGGGGCCCACGGAGCCATCACCATCGGTACCGACCAGGGCCCCGGTGTCCCGGGCTCCCCGTGCGCCGTCTGCAGTGACCGCGGGCTCAAGCAGGACGTGGTCCCGGTCGACTGGAGCCGGTAGGGATGCGGCTCTTCCGCCGGCCGTCCCGGGCGGCCGACCACACCGTCCCGGCCCGTCGTCCGGCCGGGGCACAGGAGAACGGCGGGGTGGCCCCGGTCGGTGCGGTCAACGGCCACGCCGTCCTGGAGACCGTGGCCGCGCTGCCCGTCAGCACCTGGCGCTACCTCTGGGAGCCCGAAGACGTGCGCCACCTCGGGCCGATGGCCCAGGACTGGCACGCCGCCTTCGGCTTCAACCGGGACGACACCACCATCCCCGTCGTCGACGGCCTCGGCGTCGCCCTGGTGTGCGTCCAGGCACTGCACCGCCGCGTGGAAGAACTCACGGCCGAAGTGGACCGGCTGCGAGCAGCCGCGGGCGTGCACACGCCCGGGGCCGCGTGACGGCGGCGCCCAATCCCTGGGCGACTCGGGGGAGTCGGCCCCCGCGGAACCCTCGTCGCGATCCGGAAGGCAGGAAACCTTGGCACCACACGACACCGTGACGGGACCGTCCGAGGCGG
The DNA here is from genome assembly GCF_044755565.1 of Kitasatospora sp. NPDC092286. Lineage (NCBI taxonomy): Bacteria > Bacillati > Actinomycetota > Actinomycetes > Kitasatosporales > Streptomycetaceae > Kitasatospora > Kitasatospora sp. NPDC092286. Next base: position 39,592 of record NZ_JBIVRD010000022.1, read on the forward strand.
TGGATCAGCGGTCGCCGGTGTGTACGGACGCGATCTGGCGGCTTCCGGTGACGGTCTGTCGCATCACCCAGTTCCTGGGCGAGCGGACGGCCGGCGCCCTCCTGGAGCGCGCCATCGCCTCCGCCGGCGACACGTTGAAGCCCTCCATGATCCGGGACCGGGAGGTGGTCCCCGACTTTCGCCGCTCCCGGTCGTGCCAGGACTTCGCCGCGCCCGAGTTGATGGCGGCCATCGACGAGGTCCTGGAGGCGGTCGAGCACACGCTGGGAGTCTCCTGCCGGAACACCGAACCCAGCTACAGCCTCAACGTGCACAACGACGGCGACTTCTACCGGCCGCACCAGGACACCAGCGCCGAGTTCTCCCCCCGGCGGCTGCTCACGTTCGTCTATTACCTGCATCGCACGCCCCGGCCTTTCGACGGGGGCGAGCTGCGGGTGTTCGACGCCGCCCTGCCGCTGTACACCGGGACGACCGGAAAGTGGGAGGAGCGCACCTGGCGGGACTGGGAGCCCGAGCACGACAGCATCGTGTTCTTCCGCCCCACCGCCTGGCACGAGGTCCGGCCGGTCGGCTGCCCGAGCAGGCAGCACGCGGACAGCCGCTTCGCCGTCAACGGCTGGCTGTGCAGCCCCGACCCCGCACGCGCGGAACGACGGCCGCAGCCACCGCGGCCACGGCCGGCAGGAGGTGGTGGGCCGGCCGGGTGAGCACGACGGACACCACGCCGGGATCGAAGTCGTCGTCCCGCTCGAAGTCCGGTCCAGCCTTGATGCCGTTGCCTGGCTCTCCGGGTTCCGCTGGAAGGTCGGCGCACCTGGCGGCGCACCCGCGGAACAGAGCCCGATCGCCGGCACGCCCCGCCAGGCGGCCTCAGAGTTGGACGGGCAGGTGGCGGGGGCCGCGGAGCATGGCGTTCTGCCGGTAGGGGGGCGGGTCCTGGACCAGGCGTGCTGTGCCGAGGCGGGAGATCAGCGCACCGAGCGCGGCCTCGGCTTCGATGCGGGCGAGTGGTGCGCCGTAGCACAGGTGAATACCGCTGCCGAAGCCGAGGTGCTGGTTGTCCGGGCGGGCGGGGTCGAACCGGTCGGGCTCGTGGAACCGCTTGGGGTCGCGGTTGCCCGAGGCCAGCGCGAGCACGACGGAGGTGCCTTCGGGGATGGTGGTGCCGGCGACGTCGATGTCGGCGAGGGGGACGCGTTCGCGCATGTGGACCGGGGGTTCGTAGCGCAGCAGTTCCTCCACCGCTCGCGGCAGCAGGTCCGGTTCGCGACGCAGCTGATCCAGATGTTCGGGCCGGCGCAGCAGGGTGAGCACCCCGTTGGTGATCAGGTTCACCGTGGTCTCGTGTCCCGCGATGAGCAGCAGCACGGCGGTTTCCGCGAGTTCTTCCCGGGTGAGCCGCAGGGCCGGGTCCGGCTCGTTGACGAAGGCGGAGAGCATGTCGTCGCCTGGACTGCCACGGCGCTTCTCGGCGAGGTCCACCAGGTACCGGCCCATCTCGCCCCGCGCCTGGTCGCCCTCCTTGTCCCGCTCGGTGGAGTCCTCTTCGGGCCTGACGTCGGCGGACGCGACGATCGCGTCGGACCACGCCCGGAAGAGCGGCTCGTCCTCACGTGGCACGCCGAGCAGGCGGCAGATCACCGTGACGGGCAGTGGGTAGGCGAAGTCGTCGACGATGTCGATCCGGCGGCCCGCCTGGAAGGGCTCCAGCAGTTCCTCGGTGAGCCGGGCGATCTCGTCGCGCATGGTATCGACCCGGTGCGGGCTGTGCGGGGGGCCGAACGGCCGCATGGCCAGGGTGCGCAGTCTGTGATGCTCCGGGTCGTCGAGCCGCAGGAACGGCGGCTTGTGCGTCGTCTCGCCACGGGTGCGGGGATCGACACTCATCCGTGGATCGTGGAGCAGGGCGGCGATCTCGTGGTAGGTGCCGATCAGGTAGCTGCCGTCCGCCTGCCGTACAACGGGACCGGCCTCGCGGAGTTCCGCGTACAGCGGGTAGGGGTTGGGGCGGTTCGCGTAGTCGGTGATCCGGGCCAGCAAGGTGTCGGAGTCCATGGTGGCTCCTCGTCGTTGGGCGGGACGTGGGTCAGCCGTTGGGCCGCACCACGGTCAGTCGGCGGTCGGGCAGATATCCGGTGAGCGCCACGGTGGGGCCGTGGGACAGCCTCTTCGGATCCGGCACGTCGGACGGGACCGGGATGTCCGCCGCGAGCGCGCGGTCCGCCGCGCCGGGCGGGGGCGGGAACGGAGCAGCCGTCTCGATCAGGTGCCGGTAGTAGTCGAGCGACTTGGCCATGTCGACGGTGACCGCCGCGGTGACCCGCCCCTGGTAGCCGTAGACCATCGCCAGACGGCGCGCCTCCAAAGAACCCTGGGCGATGACCACGTGGTCGGAGAAGGTGGGCACGCCCACCGACTTGATGTTGAGCCCGAACTGGGTCGACCAGAACGTCGGGAGGGCAAGGTGCGGGCGCCGCAGGGGCCCTGGGCTGACCATGTTGTGGGCCGCCACCCCGGCCTGCTCGACCGCGTTTCCCCAGTGTTCGAGGGAGAGCATCTGGTAACCGAACAGCGGGTGGGGGAAGCGGGAGACGTCGCCGGCGACGAAGAGGTCGTCAGTGACGATTCCGTACATGTTGAAGGCGCGGCACCCGGCGTCGCAGGCGATTCCGCGCGGGCCCGCCGCCAGTCCGGAGTCCGCCAGCCACTCGACGTTGCGGACCGCCCCCAACGCCACGACGCACACGTCCGCCTCGACGCGGCTGCCGTCGGACAGCTCCGCGCCGGTGAAGCGGCCGCTGTCGTCCCCGCGCAGGGCGGTGACCGTCACTCCGGTGCGCAGGTCCACACCGTGGTTGCGCTGCATGGCGGCCGCGAGTTTCGACAGGGTGCCGCCGAGCGCGCCCACCAGAGGTGCGGGACCGCGTTCGGCGACGGTGACGTCCAGTCCGCGTTCCCGGCAGGCCGAGGCGATCTCCGAGCCGGTGAAGCCGCCGCCGATCACCAGCACCCGCCGTGGCCCTGCGGCCAACCGCTCGGCCAAGCCGCCGGCGTCCTCGCGGGTACGCAGGGTGAACACCCCGTCCAGAGCGGCCTCCCGCGGGTTGGGCCAGGGCCGCGCCCTGGTCCCGGTGGCGATCAACAACCGGTCGTACGGCAGCGACTCGCCGTCGGCCAGCATCACCCGCTTCCCAAGGGGGTCCAGGCCGGTGGCGCGTACGCCCAGCCGCCACTCGGCGTCCGGATCCCGGCGCATCGGCAGCCCCGTGGTGTCCGCCGCCGCCAGGCCGAGCAGCACCTGCTTGGACAGCGGCGGCCGGTCGTAGGGCGGATGGGGCTCGTCGCCGACCACAGTCAGTGAGCCGGTGAAGCCCTCCTCCCGCAAGGCCTCCGCGGCCCGCAACCCGGCCAGCGACGCGCCGACGACGACGATCCGGCCCTCTTTCAGGTCACCGGTCATCGGCGCTCACCTCCTCACCGAGGAGGATGGCCTGGACCGGGCACGCCGCCGCGGCCTGGCGCACGCGCCCGACCTGGTCGTCGGGGACGGCCGGGGCGTACAGCAGTCCCTCCTCACCGTGCAGCTGGTACACCCCCGGCGCGAGGAAAACGCACTGTGCGTAGCCCTGGCAACGCGTGAGGTCCACAACGGTTCGCATCCCCATCCCCACCACTCCCTCTGCCGCCGCACCCCCCTCTCTCCCAGCATGGGACGAGAACCGGACGCTCGCACGGCGGCTGCCCGGGGACGCCGCCGCCGCCGCGGCGGCCGCCGAGCCGACCGCCCCGCCCACCAGTGCAGCGGTGGCCCGGCCCGCCGCGGTGCAGGCCGCCGCTCCCCGTGACGAGTGTGTGGAGCTCCTTCCCCGCCCGGGGCTTCCGGAGGGGAAGGCCGGCACCGACCCGGCGAACCTGTGCGGTCGGAGCAGCTAGCGCATCTCGCGGACGCGGCGGGAGGCGAGGACGGCGAGGCCGGTGAGGGTCAGGACGAGGGCGACGCCGGTGAACATCGCGCCGGTGCCGATCTGGGCCAGGGCGCCGCAGACGATCAGGGAGAGCGGCGCGGCCGCGTAGCCGAGGACCATGTCCACCGAGATCACCCGGCTGAGCACCTCCTGGGGGATGGTGCGCTGGATCCAGCTCAGGCCGAAGACGCCCTGGAAGCCGATGCCGAAGCCCATCGCCAGCACCGTGGCGACCGCGGCGGGCAGGCTGTCGAGCGCGCCGAGCAGGCCCATGCCGACGGCCAGCCAGCCGACCAGGGCGGCGATCAGCAGGCCCACCCGGGGGCGGCCGCCGACCGTGCCGCCGACCAGGGTGCCGAGCATCGCGCCGCCGGCCAGGGCGCCGTTGAGCAGGCCGAGGGTGGTCGAGCCGCCGTGCAGGGCCTCCTTGGCGAGGGTGGCGAAACCGACCGTGAACGGCCCGGCGTAGCAGAAGTTGACGGCGGTGTCGACGGCCAGCACGGTGCGCAGCCGCGGGTCCTCCCAGGTGTAGCGCAGGCCGACCCGGATCCGGGACCGGAGCGAGTCCTCGGCGGCCGGGGCGGCGGGCGCTTCGGGTACGTCGGCAGGGTCGCCAGGGTCGGCCGCCGGGCGGCGCGGGAGGGTGCGGACGCGGGAGACGCAGAGGCCGCAGAGGGCGAAGCAGACGCCGTCCACGACGAAGGCGACCGGCGCGTCCGAGACGGCGACCACCAGGCCGCCGACGGCCGGGCCGAGCACGGCGGAGACCCGGGTGCCCACGCCGAGCAGCGCGTTGGCCGGGGTGATCAGCTCCTTCTCCACCACCGACGGCAGGATGGAGACCCGGGCGGGCTGGAAGAAGGCGTCGACCACGCCGAAGGCGGCGGCCGCGGCGCAGAGCATCCAGACCGTCAGGGTGCCGCTCAGCCCGGCCAGTCCGACCGCCGCCATCAGGGCGGCGCGGGCCCAGCTGGAGGACATCATCAGGGTGCGGGTGGACCACTTGTCGCTGAGCGAGCCGCCGACCAGGGTGAGCAGTGCCCGGGGGACGGCCTGGAAGGTGAGCACATAGCCGAGGGCGAGGGTGGAGTGGGTGAGGCTCAGGGTGATCCAGGAGAACGCGATGTAGCTGAAGCCGTCGCCGAGCAGGGAGAGGGACTGGCCCAGCCAGAGCAGCCGGAAGGAGGGCAGCCGGGCGGGTGCCCAGAGCCGTGGGCCGGCGCCTGCCAGCGTGGTCGTCGCCATGGTCGGACCTTTCGTCGGGCGCGTGGAGGGCGGGAGGAGGGCGGGAGGAGGAGTGGGAGAAGGAGCGGGAGGGAGGAAGGTGCGGCAGCGCCGTCGGGGCGGGTCGGGGCCCGCCCCGACGGCGGGACCGGCAGCGGTTTGCCGGGGGCGCTCAGTACCGGACGGGCAGTGCGGTCAGGCTCCGGTTGAGCAGTGACAGCTGCCAGTTGAGCCGTTGCCCGTCCAGGGCCAGGCCCGGGTAGTCGCGCAGCAGGGTGGCGACCACCACGCCGGCCACCAGCCGGGCGAGCGCGGCGCCGATGCAGAAGTGCGCGCCGAAGCCGAAGCCCAGGTGGGTGGTGACCTCGCGGTGCAGGTCGAACCGGTCCGGGTCGGGGAACCGCCCGGGGTCGCGGTTGGCGGCGGCGGTGACCAGGAAGATCCGGTCCCCGGCGCGGATGGTCCGGCCGTCCAGCTCGAAGTCGCGGGCGGCGTTGCGGATCGACATCTTGGACGGGCCGTCCAGCCGCAGCGTCTCCTCCACGGCCGCCGCCACCAGCTCCGGTTCGGCGCGGACGGCGGCCAGCTGCTCCGGCTGCCCGAGCAGCGCGAGCAGGGTGTTGGCGATGAGGTTGCTGGTGGTCTCCCCGCCGGCGAAGGCCATCTGGGTGAGCATCCCGACGAACTCCTCCTCGCTGACCGAGTCGCCGATCCGGCCGCCCGCGAGGACGGAGCTGATCAGGTCGTCCTTCGGTTCGGCGCGGCGCTCGGTGACCAGCCCGCCCAGGTACTCCTCCAGGCTGACCAGGGACTGCAGCGAGGTGCGGTACTCGCGCTCCTCCTGGGCGGCGCCGAGCACGAGGTCGGCGACCCGGGCGTTCCAGTACCAGAACGACGGGCTGTGCGACTGCGGGACGCCCAGCCAGCGGGCGAAGACCAGGGCCGGCAGCGGCTTGGCGATGTCGGCGGCGAGGTCGCCGGTGCGGCCGGGGGCGGCCCGGCGGGTGAGCATGGCGCCGGTGGCCCGTTCGGTGAAGCCGCGGTAGCGGGCCACCGCGCGGGCGGCGAACTGCTCCTGGAACACCTGGCGCAGCCGGCGGTGGGTCGGCGGGTCGTTGAACACCATCCAGCGGGAGAGGATGCCGAACGCGCGCTCGGCGTCCTCGCGGGCGCCCTGCGGGACGGCGTCCATCAGCGGCCGGACCCGGTCGGCGGAGACCGCCGGGTCGCGCAGGCACTGCATCACCGGCTCGTAGCCGGTGACCAGCCAGGCCCGGTGCATGGCGCTCCAGTACACCGGCCGGTGGTCGCGGAGCGTGTTGAGGTACTCGTACGGGTCCGCGTTGACGGCGGGGTCGAGCAGGTACCGCTCGGTGAAGCGGACGGTGGTGAGGGTCATCGCCGGGCCTCCGCGCCGGTCGTGGCCGAGCCCGTGCCGCTCGCGCCGGTGGTGTCGCTTGTGCTGTTCATGCTGCTCGTGCCGTTCGTGCCGTTCGTGCCGATGGTGTCGAGCAGGGCCGCGAGGCCGCGGACCAGGGGCTCGGCGAGCATGGACATGTGGTCGCCCTCGCTGATGTGGACGGTGAGCCCGCCGAGCGCCAGTTCGCGCCAGTGGTCCACGTACGCCCGGTAGTCGACGTCGAGCCCGGGCATCGGCTCGCCGGCCGGCAGCCCGGCGGCCTGGGTGCCGACCACCAGGTGCACATGGCCGGGGTAGGGGCGGACCTCGTAGTCGGCGAGGGCGGTGAGCAGCGAGTGCCAGACCTCGATCGGGGCCTGCTCGACCAGGGCCGCCTCGCCGGGGCTCATGCCCGCGCCGAGCAGCAGGGCGGTGAGTTCGGCCGCCGCGGTGTCGCGCCCGGGGGTCGGCGGCAGGGCGCGCAGCCGGTCGCGCATCCGCAGCGCGTCCCGCATGTCGCGGCCGACGCCGGCGAGGCGGGCCCGGGCCGCCGGGTTGGGCAGATAGGGCTCGATCAGCACCAGCGGCTCGACGGTGTGGCCGGCCTCGTGCAGCTGGGTGGCCATCTCCAGGGCGATGTTGGCGCCCATCGACCAGCCGAGCAGGTCGTGCGGGCCGTGCCCGCCGTGGTCGGCGATCTCCCCGGCGTAGTTGGCCGCGATGCCCGCGATGGTGCTCGGGTCCACCCCGCCCAGCAGGCCGCGGGCCTGGAAGGCGTGCACCGGGCGGCCGGGCGGGAGCTCCCGGGCGAGCGGTACGAACCAGGCGGCGCTGCCACCGCTGGGGTGGACGCACCAGAGCGGGGCGCCCTCGCCTTCGCGCAGCCGGACCTCCGAGGTGACCGCCACGGGGGCGGCGTCCGGGGCGGTCGCCTCGGCGCGGGCGGCGAGCCGGGCGAGGGTGGGCCGTTCGATCAGATCCCGGACGGAGACGGTCAGTCCGCGCTCGGCCGCCATCGCGGCCACCCGGACGGTGGAGAGCGAACTCCCGCCGATCCGGAAGAAGTCGTCGTGCACCCCGATCAGGGAGAGGCCGAGCACCTCCCGCCAGATCTCGGCCAGCACCTTCTCGGTGGCGGTGGCGGGGGCGACGTACGCCGTGTCGGTGCTGGCCCGTTCGGCCGGGGGCAGCGGCAGCGCCCGCTTGTCGATCTTCCCGCTGCGGTTGACCGGGAGCTCGTCCAGGAAGACGAACCGGCCCGGCACCATGTAGGCGGGCATGGTGGTGCGCAGCGCGCCTGTGAAGCGCTCGACCGTCGGCTTGGTGCCGCCCCGGGCGACCACGTAGGCGACCAGGGCCGGTTCGCCGGGCAGGTCGGTCCGGTGCAGCACCACCGCCTGGCGCACGTCGGGCAGTTGCCGCAGCGCGTGCTCGATCTCGCCCAGTTCGATCCGGAAGCCGCGGAGCTTGACCTGGGTGTCCCGGCGGCCGAACACCTCCACCGCGCCGTCGGGCCGGACGGTGCCGAGGTCGCCGGTGCGGCAGAGCCGCTCGCCGGGGGCGCCGTACGGGTCGGGCACGAAGGTGGCGGCGGTCAGCGCGGGCCGGTTCAGGTAGCACCGGGCGATGGCCTGGCCGCCCAGGTAGACCTCACCGGTCACCCCGACCGGGACGGGCCGCAGGTCCTCGTCGAGGACCAGCACCCGGGTGTTGCGGATCGGCGTGCCGATCGACGGGCGCCCCTGGCCCGGGGAGAGTTCGGTGGCGACGGACCACACGGCCGTCTCGGTGAGGCCGTAGGCGTTGTGGAAGCGCCGGCCGCGCGACCAGGTGTCCGCGAGCTCCGCCGGGCAGCCCTCGCCCGCGACCTGGAGCACCTCGATCGCGGGGAAGCGGTCCTCGCCCAGCACGGTGAGCGCGCTCGGCGGGAACATGGCCCGGTTGACGCCGTGGGCGAGCAGGGTGCGGGCCAGGTCGGGGCCCGGCCGCAGGTCGTCCTTGGACGCGGTGACCAGCCGGCCGCCGTTGGCCAGGGCCCAGGTCAGCTCCATGACGGAGACGTCGAAGCCGAAGGAGGCGAACTGGAGCACCCGGTCGTCCGGGCCCGGCTGGACCAGGTCGCGCTGGCCCTCCAGCATGTTGGTCAGGCCGCGGTGCGGGACGGCGACGCCCTTGGGCGTGCCGGTGGAACCCGAGGTGTAGATGACGTACGCCATGGTGTCCGGGCCCGGGGCGAAGGCCGGCCGCGCCGGGGGGCGGCCGGTGGACGCGGTCCAGGTGGCGGGGTCGTCCAGGAGCAGGACCGGGCCGTCGAAGGGCACGGTGCCGGCCAGCGAGGTCTGGGTGAGCAGCACCCGCATCCCGCTGTCCGAGGCCATGAACGCGAGCCGGTCGGCGGGGTGTTGCGGGTCCAGCGGCAGGAACGCGCCGCCCGCCTTCAGCACGCCGAGGGCGGCGCACACCTGGTCGGGCCCGCGGTCGGTGCAGATGCCGACCGGGGTCTCCGGGCCGACGCCGAGCGTGCGCAGCCGCTCCGCCAGCCGCCCGGCCGCCCCGTCCAGCTCGCGGTAGGTCACCTGCCGGTCGCCGTGCTCGACGGCCACCGCGTCCGGGGTGCGCGCGGCGTGTGCGGCGACGTGCTCGTGGAACATCAGCGGGCTGTTCTCCCGGGCCGGCCCGTTGCCCCGGGCCAGCGCCGTGTCGAGGGCGGCGCCGGTCAGTGCGGGCGGGGTGACCCTGCCGTGCGGGTCGGCGACCATCGTCGCGAGCAGGGTGTGGAGCACGTCCGCGAGCTGCTCCGCGGTGGCCGGGGAGACGTACTCCGGGTCCACGTCGATGGTGAAGGCGCCCACGCTCGCGTTGATCATCAGCGGGAACATGGTGCGGGCGATCTCCAGGGACTCGTCCCAGGTGTCGTGGGAGAGCCGGTGGAAGTTGACGTAGTTGAAGACGGCCTCGACCATGTTCGGCTCGCCGGGGCGCAGTTGGGCCATCCGCGCCAGCGGCATCCGGCGGTGCGGCAGCATCTCCTGTTCGGCCGCGAACACCGCGCGCAGGTACTCCAGCCAGCTGCCGCGCGGACGCGCCACGCCGAACGGCACGGTGTTGAGGAACAGCCCGCGCATCCGGTCCGCGCCCGGTACCTCGGGCCGGCCGTTGGTGACCAGGCCGATCGAGTGGCCGGCCGCGTCCTCGTCGCGTTCCGCGAACAGGCTCATCACGTGGTGGAAGGCGGTGGCCAGCACGGTGCGCCGGGGCACCCCGGCCGACTGGGCGAGGCGCCCGATCGGCTCGGCGAGCGCGTCGTAGGAGCGCCGCACCTCGTGGACGGGCGCGTCGTCGGGGGCGGGGGCGCCGCGCCGGGCGAAGCGGACCGGGCGCAGCTCGGCCAGGGAGGAGCGCCAGAACTCCAGCGCCTCCTCGCTGTGCAGGGTGGCCCGTTCGAGGGCGACGTACTCGGCGAAGGCGGGGGCCGCGGGCGGCGCCGGGGGCCGGCCGTGCGCGACCGCCCGCCGGTGCAGGTCGAGCAGGTCGGCGATGAGCGAGGTCAGGCTCCAGCCGTCCAGCACGACATGGCAGTCGGTGAGCACCAGCCGCAGCTCGTGGTCGGTCAGGTGGTGCAGGTGGATGCGGACCAGCGGCGGGGCCGCCAGGTCGAAGCGGCGGGCGAACTCCTCGTCGACGAAGCGCCGCAGGGCGGCCCGCTGCTCCTCCCTCGGCAGCTCCCGCAGATCGGTGTAGCCGACCGGCAGCGCGGCCTCGGTGTGCACCAGTTGGAGCGGCTCGCGGTAGGAGACCAGGTCGATCGAGGAGCGCAGGATGCTGTGGCCGCGGACCACCGCGTCCACCGCGGCCTGGAAGGCGTCCAGGTCGAAGCCCTCCGGGGTGGTGATCTTGAGGTCGGTGACGTTGTGGTACGCGCCGCGCCGGGGGTCGGCGAGCATCTCGTGCAGCATGCCGGCCTGGAGCATGGTCAGCGGGTAGGCGTCGTCGAGGCCGTCCGGCAGCCGGGCCGCGTCGGCCGGGTCCAGCTGGGAGAACGGCGCGACCGGGTCGGGGGCCTCGACGGCCTCGGTGGTCAGCCGGGCGAGGTCGGCCAGGGTGCGGGCCCGGAACAGGTCGGCCACGGTCAGCCCGAGGCCGGCCGGGCGGGCCAGGCCGATCACCCGCAGCGCCAGGATGGAGTCGCCGCCGAGGTCGAAGAAGTTCGCCGTCCGGCTGACCCGTTCGGTGCCCAGCACCTCGGCCCAGATCCGGGCCAGCGCGATCTCGGTCGCCCCGGCCGGCGGGACGTGGCCGCCGGCCGCGGCGGTGCCGTCGCCGGCCACCGCCGTCAGCGCCCTGCGGTCCACCTTGCCGTTGGCGGTGATCGGCAGCCGTGGGTGGCGGACGAACAGCGCCGGCACCATGTACTCGGGCAGGGTGAGCCGCAGCCGCTCGCGCAGCGCCGCCGCGTCCAGCGGCCGGCCCTCGGTCATCACCACATGGGCGACCAGCCGGGCGCCGCCGTGCGGTTCGGAGCGGGCCACCACGGCGGCGTCGGCCACCCCGGGCTGGCCGCGCAGCGCGGTCTCGATCTCGCCGGGCTCGATCCGGTAGCCGCGGATCTTCACCTGGTGGTCGGCCCGGCCGACGTACGCCAACTGGCCGTCGGGCAGCACCCGGACGAGGTCCCCGGTGCGGTACATCCGGGCGCCGGGCGGGCCGAACGGGTCGCTGGGGAAGCGCTCCGCGGAGAGCTCCGGCCGGTTGCGGTAGCCGCGGGCGACGCCGCCGCCGGTGACGTACAGCTCGCCGGCCGTGCCCTGCGGGACCAGCCGGCCGGCGGCGTCGAGCACGTAGCCGTGCTGGCCGGCGAGCGGCCGGCCGATCGGGGAGCGGACCTCGCCCGCCACGTCCTCGGCGGTGATCAGGCGGTACGTCACATGCACGGTGGTCTCGGTGATCCCGTACATGTTGACCAGCGCGGGCCGCCGCCGCTCGGGGGCGGCGAACCAGTCGCGGTAGTCGCGGACGTCGAAGGCGTCGCCGCCGAAGACCACCGTGCGCAGCGCCAGGTCGGCGAAGTCGGCGCCCTGCTGGGCGAGATGGGCGCGCAGGCCCTTGAACGCGGCGGGCGTCTGGTTGAGCACGGTGACCCGCTGCTCGCGCAGGACGGCGTGCACGGCGGCCGGGTCGCGGACCTCGTCCTCGGTGAGCACCACGACCCGCCCACCGCTGCTCAGCGGCCCCCACAGCTCCCAGACGGAGAAGTCGAAGGCGGGGGAGTGCACCAGCGTCCAGACGTCCGCGGGGCCGAACGCGAAGTGCTGGTCGGCGGCGCCGAGCAGCCAGGCCAGGTTGGCGTGGGTGATCTCGACGCCCTTCGGCCTGCCGGTGGAGCCGGAGGTGTAGATGACATAGGCGAGGTCGCGCGGCGCGGGCCGCGCGTCCCCGGTGTCCGGGCCCTCTTTGGTGTCCGGGCCCTCGGCCGCCGGTCCGGCGCCGTCCAGCGGGATCACCCCGACCGGCAGGCCCTCGACGGCGGCGCGGCCGGCCTCGTCGACGACCACCCAGGAGACCCCGGCGTCGGCGACGGTGAACTCCCGGCGGGCCCGGGGGTGGGCCGGGTCCAGCGGCAGATAGGCGGCGCCGGCCCGCCAGACGCCGAGCAGCGCCACGGCCAGGTCCACCGAGCGGCCCAGGCAGACCCCGACCAGCGACTCGCGGCCGATGCCGGCCGCGCGCAGCCGCCGGGCCAGCGCGGAGGCGGCGGCGTCCAGCTGGGCGTAGGTGAGCGTCCGGCCGCCGCCGCTGACGGCCACCGCGTGCGGGGTGCGGGCGATGTGCCCGGCCAGCCGCTCGGGTGCGGTGCGCGGGGCGGGCCCCGCGCCGGTGTCCGGGTTGGCCGGGCCAGCGGGGCCCAGCAGCCGGGCCCGCTCCTCGGCGGTCAGCGGGTCGACCGTGCCGAGCGGGGCGTCCGGCGCCTCGGTGAAGGCGCGCAGCAGCGCCACGGTGTGCGCGGCCAGGGCGGCCACCGAGGAGGCCTCGAACAGGTCGGGCCGGTGGACGAAGACCAGCTCCAGGGCGCCGCCGCTCTCGCGCAGCTCCAGCGCGAGGTCGAACTTGGCGGTGGTGAGGTCGATCGGGAACGCCCGGCCGGTGGCCCCGCCGAGGACGAGGGAGCCGCGCTCCACCGCGGCGTGCGTGAACAGCACCTGGAACAGCGGGTTGCGGGTGAGGTCGCGCTCCGGGCTCAGCTCGTCCACCACCCGCTCGAACGGCAGGGTCTGGTGCGAGAGCGCCCCCAGGACGCTCTCCCGGGTGCGGGCCAGCAGGGCCGCCGGGGTCGGGTCGTCGGACAGGTCGGCGCGCAGCACCAGCGTGTTGACGAAGAACCCGGCCAGCTGCTCGGTCTCGGGCCGGTCCCGGTTGGCGACCACGGTGCCGATGGCGATGTCGCTCTGCCCGCTGTGGAAGGCCAGCGCGGCCTGGAACGCCGCCATCACCGTCATGTACGGGGTGGTGTCGGTCCGCCGGCCGAGGGCGGCGAGCGCCTCCGACAGCTCCGCCGGCAGGACGGTGGTGTGCACCGCGCCGGTGTGGCAGGGGGTGGCCGGGCGGGGGTGGTCGGTGGGCAGGTCGAGCGGGGTCAGCCCGGCCAGCCGGGTGCGCCAGTAGGCGAGGTCGGCGCTCTCGTCGGCGCCGCGCAGCCAGACCGCGTAGTCGGTGTACTCGATCGGCAGCTCGGGCAGCCGGGGGGCGTCGCCCGCCGTCCTGGCCCGGTAGAGCTCGCGCAGGTCGCGCACCAGCAGGTCCAGCGACCAGCCGTCCGAGACGATGTGGTGCATGGCCAGCACCAGGACGTGGTCCTCCTCGGCGGCCTTCAGCAGGGTGGCCCGGAAGGCGGGCTCGGCGGCGAGGTCGAAGGGGCGGACGGCGGCCGCCCGCACGGCCTCGGCGAGGTCGTGCTCCGCGGCGCCGGTCAGGTCCACCAGGTCCAGGCCGGCCCCGTCGGCCGGGTGCACCCGCTGGGCGGGCACGCCGTCCTGGGCCGGGAAGGTCGTCCGCAGCTGCTCGTGCCGGGCGACCAGGTCGCCGACCGCCGCGTCCAGCGCCGCCAGGTCGAGCGGGCCGCTGAACCGCCAGGCGGCGGGCAGCAGATAGGTGGTGGCGCCGGGGTCGAGCTGGTCGAGGAAGTAGAGGCGCTGCTGCGCGGCGGACAGCGGGGCGTACTCGGGGCGGGGGTCGAGCCGGGGGATCCCGGCCGGCGCGGCGGCGGTCAGTCCGCGCAGCCGCTGCTCCAGCAGCCGCCGGGCGGCCGGGGACAGTCCCGCGCGAGCGGTCTCGGGCTGCATCTCCGAAGTGGTCATGGCGCGTTCCGTCCAATCTCAGTCTTGGTAGTCCACCGTCAGGGAGAGGTCGATCTCGTCCTCGCTCATCGCGGAGATCAGTTCGACGAGCTGCCGCTCCACCTCGGCGGCGAGCAGCTCGACGGTGGGGTGCTCGAACAGGTCGCGCACCTGGATGGGGCAGTCGAAGGCGGCCCGCAGGCGGGACGCGGCGGCCACGGCGCGCAGCGAGTGCCCGCCGAGGGCGAAGAAGTCGTCGTGGACGCCGACCCGGGCGATGCCGAGGACCTCGGCCCAGATCTGCGCCGTCACCGTCTCGGTGGGCGTCCGCGGCGGTACGAAGACCGCGGGGGCGGGGAGTTCGGGCTCGGGCAGGGCGGCGGTGTCGAGTTTGCCCTGGACGGTCAGCGGCAGCGCGTCGAGCAGGACGAACGCGCTCGGCACCAGGTAGCCGGGGAGTTCGGAGCGGCAGTGCGCGGCCAGTGCGTCGGCGGCCAGTCCGCTGCCCGCGACATAGCCCACCAGGGCGTGCTCGCCGCGCAGTTCGCGGACCAGCACGGCAGCGGAGTGGACGCCAGGGTGGCGGCGCAGCACCGCCTCGGCCTCGCCCGGTTCGACCCGGAAGCCGCGGATCTTCACCTGGTTGTCGCTGCGGCCGACGAACTCCAGGTCGCCCGAGGCGAGTCGGCGCACCACGTCGCCGGTGCGGTAGAGCCGGTCGCCCTCCTCGCCGAACGGGTCGGGGACGAACCGCTCGGCGGTCAGGCCCGGCCTGCCCAGGTATCCGCGCGCCAACTCCGGCCCGCCGACGAGCAGTTCGCCGGGGACGCCGATCGGCACCAGGGCGCCGTGCGGGTCCGCCACGTACGCGCGGCGCGAGCCCAGCGGGCGGCCGATCGGCACCCGGCCCTCGACCGGGTCGGTGAGCCGGTACGCGGTGGCCGAGATGACCGACTCGGTCGGGCCGTAGGTGTTGACCACCGGCACCCCGGGCAGATGGGCGAACCAGCGCTCCAGCGGCCCGGCGGGCAGCACCTCGCCGCCGGTGACCAGCAGCCGCAGGCTCGCGAGGTCGGCGGCGACCACGTCCAGCCGGGCCACCACCTCCTCCCAGTAGGAGGGCGTGAGTTCCATGACGGTGACGCCCTCGGCGCGCACCCGGGCGGCCAGTTCCTCCACCGACCAGATCTCGTCCGGGCGGATCACCACCCGGGCGCCGGTGCCCAGCGCGGGCAGGATCTGCTCCAGCGAGGCGTCGAAGGAGAGCGAGGCGAAGGTCAGCACCCGGTCCCCGGCGGTGATCCCGAACAGCTCGCGGGCGGCGGCGACATGGGCGGCCAGGGCGTGGTGCTCGACCCCGACGGCCTTGGGCCGGCCGGTGGAGCCGGAGGTGAAGATGGTGTAGGCGAGATCCCCCGGGTCGGGGGTGTGCCGGGGGCCGTCCGGGGCGGGCCGCACCTCCTCGACCGGGACCAGCGTCACCCCGAGCGGGGCCAGCGCGGGGGCGGTCGCGGCGTCCGCCACCACGTGGCCGACCCCGGCCTCGTCCAGCATGAACCGCAGCCGCTCGGCGGGCAGGCCGGCGTCCAGCGGGACGTAGACGCCGCCGGCCCGCCAGATCGCGGCCAGCGCGGCCACCGACCACGTCCCGCGCCGTACACAGACACCCACCGGGCTGCCCGGGCGCACCCCGGCGGCGGCCAGCCCGGCGGCCAGCCCGCCGGTCAGGCCGTCCAGTTCGCCGTAGCGCAGGGAGCGGCCCTCGCAGACCAGCGCCACCGCGTCCGGCTCGCCGGCCACCGTGAACGGCGGCACCGCGACGGCCGGTCCGTCCGTCGCCGGTCCGGCCAGTTCGGCGCGCTCGGCCGGGGAGAGCAGGTCCACCCGGTCCACCGGCGTGCCCGGGTCGGCCAGGACGGCCGCCAGCACCCGGCCCACGTGCCCGGCGAAGCGGCTCGCCGTCGAGGCGTCGAACAGGTCGGCCGCGTACTCGACGTTGAGCGCGAAGCGGTCCGGGTACAGCAGGAAGGTGGTGGTCAGGTCGAACTTGGCCGAGCCCCACGGCAGGGTGAAGTCGGCGGCCTCCAGGCCCTCGATCCCGGGCCCGCCGGTGGCGCTCTCCTGGACGTCCACCATCACCTGGAACAGCGGGTTGCGGGACAGGTCGCGCTCCGGCCGCAGCCGCTCCACCACCCGCTCGAACGGCACGTCCTGGTGGTCGAAGGCGCTCAGCACCGTCCCCCGGACGCGGTCCAGCAGCTCGGTGAAGGTCGGCCCGCCGGACAGGTCGCCGCGCAGCACCACGGTGTTGACGAAGAAGCCGATCAGCCGCTCCAGCTCCACCCGGCCGCGCCCCGCCACCGGGGTGCCCACCGGCACGTCCTGCTGCCCCGACCAGCGGGCCAGCACGATCTGCACCACCGCCAGCAGCACCATGAACCTGGTCGCCCCGTGCTCCCTGGCGAAGGCGTCCAGCCGGGCGGCGAGCCCGGGCGGCAGCGCCAGGTCCACCGCGCCGCCGCGCCCCGACCAGCCCGCCGGGCGCGGCCGGTCGGCCGGCAGCTCCAGCACCGGGACGCCGGCCAGGGCCGTCTCCCAGTAGTCCAGCTGCCGGTCCAGCCCGCCGCCCTCGGCCCGGTCGCGCTGCCAGACCGCGAAGTCGCCGTACTGCACCGGGACGGGCGGCAGCACGGCCGCCCGCCCGGTCAGCCGGGCCCGGTAGTAGGCCGTCAGCTCCTCGATGAAGACGTCCTTGGACCAGCCGTCGGTCGCCACGTGGTGGAAGACCAGGACGGCGACGTGGTCGTCCGGGGCCAGCTCCCAGACCCCGGCCCGCAGCATCGGCGGGCGGTCCAGGTCGAAGCGGCGGGTGGCCAGCGCCGAGGCCCGCTCCCGGACCGCGGCCAGCCGGGCCGCCTCGCTCGCGCCCTCCGGGGCGCGGTGCCACTCCAACGGCACGCCCATCGGGTCGCAGACCTGCTGCGCGGGGCGGCCGTCCACCTCGACCAGGGCCGTGCGCAGCACCTCGTGCCGGGCCGTCATGTCGTCGAGCGCGCCCTGCCAGGCCGCGCGGTCCAGGCCGCCGCGCAGCCGCCAGGAGAACCAGAGCACGTACTCGTCGCCGACGTCCGAGGTGCGGTCCAGGAACCAGAGGCGCTCCTGGGCGAAGGAGAGCGGCAGCGGGCCGGAGCGGTCCACCGGGACGACCGCGCCGCCGGCGGCCTGCCGGGCGGCGGCCACCCGGGGGCCGAACGCGCGGACGGTGGGGTTCTCGAACAGGGTGCGCAGCTCGATGTCGCGGCCGAGCCGTTCGGCGACCCGGGAGACCGCCATGGTGGCGAGCAGTGAGTGGCCGCCCAGGTCGAAGAAGCCGTCGTCGAGGCCGACCCGGTCCACGCCGAGCACATCGGCCCAGATCGCGGCGATGATCCGCTCGTCGTCGGTGCGCGGCGCGGTGTAGGCGGCGCCGCTCGCGGACCGGTCCGGGCGGGTGTCCGGCAGGGCGGCCCGGTCCAGCTTCCCGGAGGCGCCGACCGGCAGCGCGTCCAGCGTCAGGAAGTCCGAGGGCACGGCGTACCGCGGCAGCCGCTCGGCGCACCAGGCCCGCAGCGCGGACGGTTCGAACGGTCCGCCGACGACGTAGCCCGACAGGCTCTGCCCGGTGGCGGTGTCCGGCCGGACGGCCGCGGCGACCACCCCGGGGTACTCGCGCAGCACCGCCTCGACCTCGCCGAGCTCGATCCGGAAGCCGCGGATCTTGACCTGGTCGTCCCGGCGGCCGACGAACTCCAGCTCGCCGGAGGGCAGCCACTGGACGAGGTCGCCGGTGCGGTAGAGCCGGCCGCCGTCACCGCCGAACGGGTCGGGGACGAACCGCTCGGCGGTCAGCGCGGGCCGTCCGAGATAGCCGCGGGCCACCTCGGGGCCGCCGATCAGCAGCTCGCCGGGGACGCCGACGGGGACGGGTTCGTCGTCCTCGTCCACCACGTACACCCGGCGTCCGCCGAGCGGGCGGCCGATCGGCACCCGGCCCTCCAGCGGGCCGTGGGCCTCGTAGGTGGCCGAGGTGACGGTGGTCTCGGTCGGGCCGTAGGCGTTGACCACCCGGACCTCGGGCACCGCGGCCCGCCAGGCGGCCAGCGCGCCCACCGGGACGGACTCCCCGCCCAGGATCAGCAGCCGCAGCGGGGCGAGCGCGGCGGCGGCGCGGCGGTCCAGCGCGAACGCCAGCTCGGTCCAGTAGGTCGGCGGGACGTTCACCACGGTGAGGCCGTACCGTTCGACCACCTCGGGGACCTGGGTGGGCAGCCACGGCTCGTCCGGGCGGATCACCACCCGGGCGCCGCAGGTCAGCGCGGGGAGCAGCTGGTCGAGCGAGGCGTCGAAGGAGAACGAGGCGAAGGCGAGCACCCGGTCCCCGGCGGTGATGCCGAACCGGGCCCGGGCGGCGGCGACATGGCTCGCCAGCGAGCGGTGCTCGACCCCGACGGCCTTGGGCCGGCCGGTCGAGCCCGAGGTGAAGATGACGTGCGCCAGCTCGCGCGGGTCGGGGGTGTGCCGGGGGCCGTCCGGATCCGGCCGCACGGCGTCCACCCGGACGACGGCGGGCCCGAGCGAGGCGGCCAGCGCGGCCGTCGCCGGGTCGGCCACCAGGCAGGCCAGATTGGCCTCCTCGACCATGAACTCCAGCCGCTGGGCGGGCAGATCGGGGTCGAGCGGGACGTACACGCCGCCGGCCCGCCAGACCGCGGCCAGCGCGGCCACCGACCAGACCCCGCGCCGCAGCAGCACCCCGACCGGGCGCCCGGGGCGGACCCCGGCGGCGGCCAGCGCGGCCGCCAGCCCGCCGGTCAGACCGTCCAGTTCGGCGTAGGTCACCTCCTGGTCCGCGCAGACCAGTGCGACGTCCCCGGGCCGGCCGGCCACCGTGACCGGCGGCGCCCCGCCCAGCGGACGGTCGGCGGCGGCCGACCACTCCTCGGCGGGAAGGGCGTGCGCCGCGCCGGGCATCGGGTCCAGCCGCCCGGCGAGCTCCCGCACCGGGGCCTGCGGTTCGGCCAGCACCGCGCGCAGCAGCTCGACGTAGGCGGCGCTGAACGCCCGCATGGTCTCCGGGTCGAACAGGGCGGTGGCGTACTGGAGCCGGGCCGCGATGCTGCCGTCCGGCAGGAGGTTGAGGTCCAGGAAGACGTCCAGCGCGGTGCCGGTCAGCGGCGGCGGCACCAGCTCCACGTCCAGGCCGGGCAGCCGGACCGGCTGGTGGGCGGCGTTGAGCAGGGTGAACGAGGCCTGGGCGAGCGGGTGTCGGGACAGGTCGCGCTCACCGCCCACCGCGCCGACCACCCGGTCGAACGGCGCGTCGGCGTGCGAGAGGTCCTTCAGCACATCGGTGCGGACCCGGTCCAGCAGCGCGCCGAACGACGGCCCGCCGGAGAGGTCGGTGCGCAGCACCACGGTGTTGACGAACGGGCCGATCAGATCCGCCACCTCGCCGTGGCCGCGGTCGGCGAGCGTGGTGCAGACGGCGATGTCGGTGCGGCCGCTGCACCGGCTCAGCAGCGCCTGGTAGACGGAGAGCAGCAGCATGTAGCGGGTGGCCCGGTGCTCGCGGGCGACCCGGTCCACCCCGGCCACCAGCTCGGCCGGCAGGCTGAACCGGACGACGTCACCGGAGCCGTCCCAGAACCGGGGCCGGGGACGGTCGGAGGGCAGGGTGAGCGGGGCGGCCCCGGTCAGCCGGTCGCGCCAGTAGCCGAGCAGCCGCTCCATCCGGGGGCCGCTCAGCCGCTCGGCCTGGGCCCGGGCGAAGTCCGCGTACTGCAGCGGCGGCGGCGCCACCGTCTCGCCCCGGTAGCCGGCGGCCAGTTCGCGCAGCAGCACGTCCCAGGACCAGCCGTCGACGGCGATGTGGTGGACCACGACCAGCAGCAGGTGCTCGTCCGCGGAGATCCGGGCCAGTGTCATCCGCAGCGGGTGCTGGGTGGCCAGATCCAGCGGGCGGGCCAGCTCCCGGGCGAACAGCTCCTCGACGCTGCCGGCCTCGGTCCGCTCCAGCACGGCGCCGCCCGGCCCGTCCACCACCGGCACCGGCTCGCCGCCGACCGCAGTGAAGCGGGTGCGCAGCACCTCGTGCCGGTCCACGATTCCGGCCAGCGCCCGTTCCAGCGCCGGCTCGTCGAGCGGGCCCCGGATCCGCAGCGCCAGCGGGAGCAGCGAGCCGGAGGAGTCCTGGGCGAGCTGGTCCGTGAACCACAGCCGCCGCTGGGCGAAAGATGCCTTACGCGTGTCGTCACCGTGCTTCGCCCCGCCGGGGGCGGCTGCGCCTGCAGTCACTGTGGGCCTCCATGCCGTGTTTTCCAGCAGACTGCCGTCCGGGGGAGGCCGGTCACCAGGGAAGAAGACGCAGCCCCGAACGCAGCCCGCCCTGCGCGTCCGTCCCGGCCGGGGGACACGCCGGCGCGGCGGGCCGACCGGGGCCTCCGGTCCGCCCGCCGCGCCGGCGGTGCTGTCGTCCCTGTCAGCTCTGCTCTCCAGGCTCCCCCCGTCGGCCCTCGTCGACCGCGACGAAGCGCAGTTCTGAGGTGTAGGAACGGCCCTGGTCGTCGGTCAGCCAGGTCTGCTCGGGGGTGGGCAGCATCTCGGTGAGGACGACCCGGCCGTCCGGGTCCTTGCGGGCCAGCCGGCGCATCGCCTTGGCGAAGACGGTGACGTAGACCGGGCTGTCGAAGTCCACGTAGAACGGGCGGGACTCGGTGGGCGAGACCACGAAGACGAACCGCGGCAGGCCGTGCTCCTCGCGCCAGCGGCGGGCCCGGACGAACCGGCGTCCCTCGTCCTTCTCGGCGGCGAAGTCCAGCCCGGCGGCCGGCAGCCGCCAGGTCTCCCGGGCCACCACCAGCCGGTCCACGGTGACCCGGGGGGAGTGCTCGCTCTCCGGCAGCACCTGGAAGAGGTCCATCGCGAGGGTGGTCAGGACGTGCGAGAACACGTCCACGGCCGGGAATTCGGCGCCGTCGGGCAGCACGACCAGCAGCTCGCCGTCCCGCTCGGTGACCGTCACGTCCGCGCTGGGCACGGTGCGCGGGCGGTTCGGGTCGGCGGTGAAGTCCACCAGGGCCACCTGGTAGTCCTCCGGCCGGACCAGGGCGTGCCGGACCCGCGCGGAGAGCCGGGAGCGGTGCTCCTTGGGCAGCAGCGGCATCAGCCGGGGGCCGGGGTGGTCGCGGTCGGTGAGGGCGGTGAGCTCGCGCCGGTCGGGGTGCTGGTGGACGAAGAGCGAGGCGCCCAGCGTGTTGGAGGCCAGGTGCAGTTCGCCGAGGACGAGTTCGAAGTCGCCGCGGGCCACCGCCGCCGCCCCGTCGGCGGCGATCATCACGTCCGGGCTGAGGTAGCGGGCCGCCGTCCAGCCGCCGCCCGGGCCGCCGAACCGCTCCCGGACCGGGCCGGCGATGTCCGCCAGGGTGAGACGGACCCGCCGGGCGCCCGGCGGGGGTGCCAGGATCTCCGCCCAGTGGTCGCGGAACGCCTGCTGGAGCCCGGCCGTCGCGGTGCGCGCGTCGCCGTGCAGGACGGGCATACAGGCGAACCAGAAGCTGGCGAGGTCCACCGGGCCCCGGGCGGCGTGCTCGGCGTACACCTCCCGGGCCCGGGCCATGACCGCCTCGGCCAGCCGCGCGGTGAGCCAGCCCGCGCTGGTCAGCAGCGGCTCCAGCGGCGCCAGCGCGCCCCGGACGGCCGGGCCGAGCCTGGCCGTGGCGGCACGCCGGCAGTCGGAGTAGACCAGGGACCGGCAGGGGGCCGTCCCGGCCGACTTCTCGCGCACCGCGGCGGTCTCCGTCATGGCGACGAACTCCTGCTCCAGCGCGGCCAGTTCGGCGACCAGCTGGTCCGCTCCGGCGGCCGCGCCGACCCGGGCACGGCCACGCTCCAGGGCGTCCAGCACGGCCAGGCCGCGCTGCCGCGCCGCCCGGTCGCCGACCGTGTCCAGCCAGGCCCGCAGGTCGCGCTCGGGGTGGGTGCCGGCCGGTACGTCCAGGCGCCAGTGCGCCCAGCGGCGGGCCACCAGGTCGGCCAGCACGGCGGGCACGTCCGTCCCGGGCAGTGCGGCGGCGATCTCCCGGGCCGGGTGGACCCCGTCGCAGAGCGCGAGCACGGCGCCGGTCCGCGCCGGTACGGTCTGCGGCGGGCGGCCCGGGACGGTCACCCGGGTGCCGTCGCCGTCCAGCCGGACGAACGGCATCCGCCGGGGCGCCACCCACTCCCGCAGGGCCGGGTCCGCGCCGACCGTCGCGGCCAGCGCGTCGATCGCCCAACTGGCCCAGTACACCGTGGACCCGGCGGTCAGTCCGGTCCCGGCGTCCACCGCGACCCCGGCCGTGCCGGCGTCCCAGCGGCCCCAGCCGACCGGGCCGAAGAAGCCGATGGTGTCGTTCTTGACGCAGAACCGCTGCCAGTAGTGGGCGACGAGCTCCTCGCGCTGGCGGGGCATGCTGGTGCGGCCCGCGGCGGTGGGCGTCCAGTTCAGGAACGGCGCGATGCCCGAGTCGAGCACCGGCCGGTTCTGCCAGGCCACGGCCTCCCGGAAGGCGGGGGTCCGGGCGATCTCCTGGAGGGTGTGCGCCGTCTCCACGGCGGCCTCGGCGAACAGGGCGGCGAACGCGTCCCAGTCACCGCCGGAAAGCCCGTCCAGCGGGCCGAACTTGTCGGCGGCCTCGGCGACGCCGGGCGGGGCCAGCCGCAGCACCCCGTCGGCCGGGAACCCCGGCCCGCGCAGCGCGAACTGCTCCCAGAGCCGCCAGCGGCCGCCCGGCAGAAAGGTGTCGGTCACGGCGGGCTCCTCAGGACTGGGCGAAGTCGGCGTCGACGACGGCGGCGAGGTCGGCGGGCGAGGGGTAGGCGAAGACCAGGGCGACCGGGACCTCCACGCCCAGCGCCTCGCGCAGCCGGCCGGTGATCTGGAAGGCGCTCAGCGAGTCGCCGCCGGCCTCGTAGAAGTCGCTGTCCCGGTCGAGGCGGGCCGCGCCCAGGGTCTCCCGGTAGACGGTGACCAGCAGGTCCTCGGTGCTGACGGCGGTGCCGGCCGGGGTGGTGGCGGTGCTCATGAGATCTCCTTCAGGCGGGAATCGAGGGGGGTGACGTGGTGGGAATCCGGGTGGGAACCGGTAGGCGGATCGCGGTGTGCGCCGGGGTGGGAGCGGGCCGCCGCGGCGCTCAGGGCCGCGGTGGTGTTGCCGCCGGAGACGATGGCGACGGCGCGGCCCCGGTGGCCCGCGACCAGCACCCCGGCCAGCGCGACGGCGCCGCTGGGCTCGGCCTCGATCCCGTACCGGCCCAGCAGGGCGGCCGCGGCGAGGATGTCGGTGTCGTCCACCGCGACCAGGTCGTCGACCCGGTCCCGGATGATCGGGTAGGTCACCGCGCCGGGCTGCTGCCCGCGCAGCCCGTCGGCGACGGTGCTGCTCGGCGGCAGCCGCACCGGGCGGCCCGCGGCCAGCGAACGGGCGTAGCGCGCGGCGGCGGCGGGCTCGACGCCCACCACCCGCACCGGGTGGCCCTGGGCGGCCAGGCAGACGCCGGCCAGCAGCCCGCCGCCGCCGGTGGGGACGTAGACGGTGTCCAGGTCGGGCGCCTGCGTCAGGATCTCGCCGCCCACCGTGCCCTGGCCGGCCACCACCAGCGCGTCGTCGGAGGAGGGCACGAACACCGCGCCGGTCTCCCGGGCCAGCGACCGGGCCCGCTCCTCCCGCTCGGCCACACCGCCGGCCACCGCGAGGGTGTGTGCGCCGAGGGCCTGGATCAGGGCCGCCTTGGCCGGGTTGGCACCGGCCGCCATGACGACGGTCAGCCGGATTCCGAGCCCGGCGGCGAGCCCGGCCAGCGCGATGCCGTGGTTGCCGGAGGAGCCGGTGACGATGCGCCGGGCCCCCAGCGCGAGGACGGCGTTGGCCGCGCCGCGCAGCTTGAACGAGCCGCCGTACTGCAGGTGTTCGGCCTTGAGCAGCAGCCCGGGCAGCACCGGCGGCGCCGGCAGCAGCGGGGTGCGCAGGACGTGCCCGGCGATCCGTTCGGCGGCGGCCCCGACGTCGGCCGGGCCGAGACCGGTGGCGGTGGTCATGCGGTGCCTCCCACGGGGGTGAGGGCGCGGCGGTCGGCCTTGCCGCCGCGGGTGGTGGGCAGTTCGGCCAGCCGGACGAAGCGGCGCGGCATCAGATGCGGCGGCAGGGTGCGGCCCAGGTGGGCGCGGAGCGCGGCGTCGGTGGTCTCCGCCAGTTCGCCGGTGACATGGGCGACCAGGTACACCCGGCCCTGCTCGTCGCTGGGCGCGGTGACCACCGCCCCCGCCACCCCGGGGTGGGTCAGCAGCGCGCCCTCGACCTCGGCCGGGTCCACCCGGTAGCCGCGGATCTTCACCTGGCGGTCGCCGCGGCCCAGGTAGCGCAGGCCGTCCGGCCCCGCCGTGGCGAGGTCCCCGGTGCGGTACAGCCGGCTGCCGGGCGGGCCCAGCGGGTCCGGGACGAAGCGCTCGGCCGTCCTGGCGGGCTGCCCCCGGTAGCCGCGCGCCACCCCCGTCCCGCCGATGCACACCTCGCCGACGGCCCCCTCGGGCACCGGCGCCAGGGCGTCGTCGAGCAGCCGCACCACCACCCCGTCGATGGGCGTGCCCACCAGGTCGGCGGTGGTGTCCGGCTCCGGCGGCACGGCGTAGCGGGTGGACGTCATGGTGCACTCGGTCGGGCCGTACTGGTTGACCAGGGCGCCGCCGACCAGCGACCGGCCGCCGGCGGTCAGGAAGGGCCGCAGCGACTCGCCGCTGGAGACCACCAGGCGGACCCCGGCGAGCAGCCGCCGCGGCTCCGGCTGCCCGGCCAGGAAGGCGAGGAAGGAGGGCGTGACGCTCAGCAGCGTGTTCACGCCGTGGGCGCGGACGGCCTCGCCGAACGGCTCGGGCCGCAGCAGCCGCGCCCTGGGGACGATCACCAGCCGGCCGCCGGCCAGCAGCGGGGCGAAGGTGTCCCGGACGGACGCGTCGTAGCCGAGCGGCGCGACCTGGAGGGCGGTGGTGTCCGGGCCGAGGCCGTAGTCGCGGGCGACGAAGCGCAGATAGGAGTCCAGGCCGCGGTGCTCGATCAGGACGGCACTGGGCTCGCCGGTGCTCCCGGAGGTGTGGCTGACGTAGGCCAGGGTGTCGGGCCCGGGCGCGGGGAACCCGCCGGGGGCGGCTGCCCCGGGGGAGAGCCGGTCCAGCAGCAACGGCCGCCCGGGGACGGGCAGTTCGAGGCGTTCGGCCAGGCCGGAGGTGGTCAGCAGCAGATCGGCCTGCCCGCTGCGGACCAGCGCGGCCAGCCGGGCCGGCGGCTGCTCGACGTCCAGGGCGAGGAACGCCGCCCCCGCCCGCACCACGGCGGCGACGGCCGCCACGGCGTCGGCGCCGCGCTCGACCGCGACCGCGCAGACCACCTCGGGGCCGGCCCCGCGGGCGCGCAGGGCGGCTGCCAGGGTGTCGATCCGGGAGACGAGTCCGGCGTAGCTGAGGTCGCCCTCGGGGGTGCTGAGCGCCACCCGCCCCGGGTGCCGGGCGGCGTGCGCGGCGAGGCCGTCGACGAAGGTGCGCATCACGCCCCCTCGGGGGTGGCGGCGTCGGTGCCGGTGCCGGTGGCCTCGGTGACGCTCCGGTCCACGGCGACGAACCGCAGCTCGGAGGTGTAGCCGTCGCCCTCGTCGTCGGTCAGCCAGGCCTGCTCCGGCGTCGGCAGCATCTCGCTGATCTTCAGCCGGGCCGACGGGTCCTTGCGGGCCAGCCGGCGGGCGGCCTTGGCGAGGATGGTCAGATAGACCGGGCTGTCGAAGTCGACGTAGAACGGCCGGGGTTCGGCCGGCGAGACGACGAACACGAACCGGGGCAGGTCGTGCTCCCGCTGCCAGTGCCGGGCCCGGACGAAGCGCCCGGCCTCGGTCTTCTCCTCGGCGAAGGCGAGGCCGGCCACCGGGAACGTCCAGGTCTCCCGTGCCACGACCATCTTGTCGATGGTGATCCGGGGCGTGTGGTCGCCCTCGGGCCGCAGGGTGAAGCGGTCCATCACCCGCTGGGTGAGCGTGTTGGCGTAGGCGTCCAGCAGCGGGAACTCCGCGCCGTCCGGCAGCACCGCGACCAGCCGCCCGTCCCGCTCCTCGACCAGGACGTCGCCGCTCAGCACGGTGCGCGGCCGGTGCGGGTCGCCGGTCTGGTCGACCAGGGCGACGTAGTAGTCCTGCGGCCGGTCCAGCGAGGGCCGGCTGCGCGCCGACCACTTCAGCGGCAGCTCCTTGGCCAGCATCGGCAGCAGCCGCGGCCCGGGGAAGTCCCGGGTGGTCTCGGCGACCAGCTCGGCCCGGTCGGGGTGCTGGTGGACGAAGAGCGAGGCGCCCATGGTGTTCAGCGCGCAGTGCATCTCGCCCAGCACCAGCTCGAACTCGCCGCGCGCCACCGCCTCCTGGTCCTCGGCCAGCACCAGCACGTCCGGGCTGAAGTAGCGGGCCAGCGACCAGCCGGCGCCGGGCTCGCCGAACTCCGCCGCCACCCGGTCGGCGAGGTCCGCCGCGGCGAACCGGACCGTGCGCGCGCCCTCGGGCACCGCCAGGATCCGGGCCCACTTGGCGCGCAGCTCGGCCTGGACGGCGGCGATGTCCGCCGCCGCCTCCGGGTGCGGGGAGGGCAGGCACTCCAGCCACATCGAGCCGAGGTCCACCGGCCCGCCGGCCGCGCGCAGCCGCTCGTACACCGCGCGGATCCGGGCGCCGACGGCCTCGGCGAACCGGTTGGTCATCCAGCGCGCCGCGGTCAGGCAGAGCTCCAGCGGCGCCAGTTCCCCGAGGACGGCGGTGCCGACGGTGGCCGTCGCCGCGCGTCGGGCGTCGGAGTAGACCAGCCCGCGGCACGGCGCCGTCCGCTCGCCCTTGGCCCGCTGGGCGTCGGTCGCGGTCAGCGCGGCGAAGTCCGCCTCCAGTGCGGCGATCGCCCCGGTGAGGGCGTCCGCGTCCGTCCCGGCGGCCTGCACCGCGTCGCGCCCGCGCTCCAGCACGGCCAGCTTCGCCAGCGCGCGCTCGCGCGGCTCCCGGTCGCCGACGCGCTCCAGGACGGCCCGCAGCGCGCGCTCCGGGAAGGTGTCGGCCGGTACGTCGAGGCGCCAGTGCACCCACCGCTTCCCGGCCAGCCACCGGACGGTCTCGGTGGCCTCCGCCACCCCGGTCCCGACCGCCCCGGCGATCGCGGCCACCGTCCGGGTGCCGTCGCACAGTTCCAGCACGGCCCGGGCCGCCTCGGTGATCTCCTGCGGCGGCCGGCCCGGCAGCCGGACGGCGCCGTCCACCACCCGGACGAACGACACCCGGTAGGGCGGGATCCAGGCCAGCAGCGCCTCGTCCTCGGCGAGCGCCTTGGCCAGCGCGTCGATCGCCCAACTCGCGAAGTACACCCGGGAGTCGGCGAGGAAGCCGGTGCCGGGATCGACGGTGACGCCGCGGCTCGCGAGGTCCCAGCGGCCCCAGCCGACCGGGCCGAAGAAGCCGATGGTGTCGTTCTTGACGCAGAACCGCTGCCAGTAGTGGGCGACGAGTTCCTCGCGCTGGCGGGGCATGCTGGTGCGGCCCGCGGTGGTGGGCGTCCAGTTCAGGAACGGCGCGATGCCGGTACGGAGCACGGCCGGGTTCTGCCAGGCCACCGCCGCCCGGAAGCGCGGCAGGGCGGCGATCTCCTGGAGCAGCTCGGCGGTGTGCACGGCGGCGGTGTCGAAGGCCGCGCCGAAGGCCTGCCACTCCGGGCCCGCCAGGGCGTCCTGCGGGCCGAACTTGTCGGCGGCCAGGCCGAGTCCGGCCGGCGCCAGGCGCAGCACCCCCTCGGCCGGGAAGCCGGGGCCGCGCAGCGCGAAGTGCTCCCACAGCCGCCACCCCCCGGCGGGCAACTGCACGTTCACCGGGACGTGCTCCTTCTCCGGGACGTCCGACATGGCGGAACTCCTTCCAGGGGGTTCGGCGGGTTTGGGCGCCTGCTACGGATCGGCCCGGGCCCGTCCGATCCGTGGGACGCGCCCTCTGGCAGCACACTGCCGGGCCGGGCACCGCACCCACCAGAGAAGAACCGGCAGCGACGCGCGCCGCTCCCGCCGCGTGTTTGCCCCTGGGCCCGCCCGGCCGGCCCAGGGCACGCTGGGCTCGCAGACGAGCGAGTACAGGAGGACACACAACGATGAGCGACACCGACACCGACGGGACCGGCTACCTGGTCGTGCGCAACGACGAGGACCAGTTCTCCATCTGGAAGACGGACCGCGAACTGCCCAGCGGCTGGCACCCCGAGGGCACCACCGGCACCCGGGAGGAGTGCCTCGACCACATCGGCCGGATCTGGACGGACATGCGTCCGCTCAGCCTGCGCCGGCGGATGGCGGAGGCCGGCGCCTGAACGGAGGCCACGTCCGGGCGGAGGCGGTCTCGCGGGGCCGGGTCCTTCGGGGCCCGGCCCCGCGCCTTCGTGCGGCCGTCGCGGTGGCTTTCCACGGCGTGCCCCGGCTCCGACGCGGGCCCCGGCTCCGCATGGTGTGGGCCGGCGTCGGGCAGGCTGGGCGCATGGTCGAAATCTCGAAGGACGTGCGCGCACGGCTCGAAGCGGGCCACATCTGGTACGTCGCCACGGTCAACGCCGACGGCTCACCGCACGTGAGCCCGATGTGGGTGGGGACCGAAGGGGACCTGGTGCTGTTCAACACCTCGGTGGGCCGCGTCAAGGAGCGCAACCTGCGCCGCGATCCGCGGGTCTGTCTCTCCCACGCGGACGCGGCCGACCCCTACGACCGGGTGCAGATCCGGGGCCGGGTGGTCCGCTTCGTCGAAGGGCCGGAGGCGGACCGGAACATGGACCACCTCGCCGGGGTCTACCTCGGGGCCGACCACTACGAGTGGATCGTGCCCGGCGAGCGGCGGGTCGTCGTCCTGGTCGAGCCGTCGCGGATCCGCCGGGTGGTGGGCGTCGAGCCGTTCCCGCCGGGCGCCGTGCCGTCCTGAGCCGGGCGGCGGGGCGGTCCCGGGCGCGGCGTGGTGGGGCGGTTCGGGTGATGCCGGGCGGTGTCCGCGCAGCGCGGCCTTTCGTGGTGGCGGGCGGTGTGTATACGTGGCAGGCGAGCCGAACGCCGCTCGCCCGTCACCACGGAAGGAACAGGTATGACCCACTCGCAGATCCGGGCCGCGCGGAGCGTCGAGGAGGTCATCGAGCGGATGCGGGCGATCGAGGCCCGGCTGGACCTGCGGGACGGCGTGGCCTGCTTCAACCGTATGTACCTGCGGGTGACCGAACTCGTCGGCCGGAACCTGCGGGCGGGCACCTTCCAGGACCGGACGTTCGTCGAGCGCCTGGACGTGATCTTCGCCAACCTCTACTTCGACACCGTGGACGCCGCCGAGGCCGGCCGGCAGCCGAACGAGGCCTGGCAGCCGCTGTACGACGCCCGCGCCGACCGGACCGTCTGGCCGATCCAGTTCGCCTTCGCCGGGATGAACGCCCACATCAGCCACGACCTCCCGCTGGCGCTCGTCACCACCTGCATCGAATGCCGCACCACGCCCGAGACCCCGCCCGTCCACGCCGACTATCTGACGGTCAACGACCTGCTCGCCCAGGCCGAGGCCGAGGTCCGGGCCTCCTTCGAGGCCGAGATCGGGAAGGTCGCCACCCGGGCCGCCGAACCGCTGAAGCACATCGTCGGCAGCTTCGCCATGGTCCGGGCCAATGACGCCGCCTGGGCCACCGCACAGGCCCTGTGGCACGAGCGCAACCTGCGCCCGTTCTACGACGCCACCCTGACGGCCGGCACCGCCGGCGCGGCCCTGGCCGGGCGGATGCTCGTCACCCCTGTCGTGGCGCCGGTCGGGCAGTCCGGCGGGAGCGACTGACCGAGCCCGAGCCCGAGCCGGAGTTCGAGTCCGAGCCCGAGTCCGAGTCCACGACCGATGGCCCCGGCCCCGTGCAGCGGGCGCTGTCGGTGAATACGGAGTCCTGATCACGTCGCCCCGCCGGGCAGCTGTTCGGCGGGGCGACGTCGTGCGAAGCGGGCCGGGAGCAGAGCCGGAAATGGTTCAGACCATTGACGGCCCGGGTGGCGGATTCTACGGTGTGGGCACCGACCTGGCGCAGGCATGCCAACGATCTCCGGAGGCCGCCGCACCCCCACGCGCGCGCGTCTGTGTCCGGCGCACTCTCCATCCACCCCCACGGAGGAGCATCATGCGCAAACGTCATCTCGCCGGCGCGGCCGTCGCCGCGATCGCGATACCGCTCACGCTGGCCCTGCCGGCGCAGTCGCACGGCTTCATCAACCTGCCGCCCAGCCGGTCCGCGCTCTGCGGCGCGGGCGTCGTCACCAACTGCGGCGACATCCAGTGGGAGCCTCAGAGCGTCGAGGGGCCGAAGGGCTTCCCCGGCCGGGGCCCGGCCGACGGCACCATCTGCGCCGGCGGAGACGCGCGATGGGCCCCGCTGGACGCCCCGCGCAACGGCAACTGGCCGACCACCCAGGTGACGGCGGGTCAGCAGCTCACCTTCACCTGGAACATCGAGGCCAGGCACGCCACCACCACGTTCAAGTACTACCTCACCAAGCCCGGCTACGACGCCACCCAGAAGATCACGCGGGCCGGTCTGGACCTGACCCCGTTCCTGACCGTCGCCTACAACGGCCGCCAGCCCGCCGCCACGACCACCCACACCGCGACCGTCCCCAGCGGCCGCACCGGACACCAGGTGGTGGTGGCGGTCTGGGAGATAGCCGACACGGACAACTCCTTCTACTCCTGCACCGACGTCCGGTTCTGACCGGAGCGCGGGGCTGACGCCGTCGGCCCTGCCTCCCTGCCGCCCCCTGTTGGCCGGGGGCGGCAGGGGGCGCGGGCGGTGGGGTGACACGCCCCGGCCCGGTGCGGAAGGATTCGTCGGGTGAGTACCCCGTTCATGGAGCACGGCCAGCACCCCGCCACCTGGGTGGGCGCGGCGATTCCGAGACCGCTGATGGTCGCGCTGGAGAAGCGCGGCGGTATCCCGCACACCGTGCGAGGGGAGATCGGCCGTCAGATCGAGGGCGGTGTCGCGCCGCAGCGGCTGCGTGACCGTGTCGAGCGGCGCTGGTTCCTGCGCTACTCGCACCTGACCGGCGAGGCCCTGCTGTCGCGGGCCGACGACATCGCCCTGGAGCTGGTTCTGCCGCCGCAGTGCCCGCGCGGGGCGTGCGAGGACGGCTGGCTGCTGGACGACTCGGGGAGCTGCCCGGAGTGCCTGCCCAACGCGACGGTGGTCGACGTGGCGGACAACCTCTCCCACGGCCGGCAGGCGGGACCGGATACGTACCGGCGTGCCGCCGCGTCCGTGCGGGCGCAGCTGCGCAGCGGGCACCGGTCGCTGCACGCGGCGGAGGAGCGGGCCCGGGCGGAGCGGGACGAGCACGGGCGCCGTGTCCCGGTGACGATGCGGTGCGCCGGCTGTCAGGAGACCGTCGTGCCGGCGCTGCGCTGGCAGGGGCGACCGTACTGCCGTCCGTGCCTGGGTTCGTGCCGGGGCTGCTCGGCGATCCAGCCGGTGGTGATGTTGAGCGAGGAGCACCTCTGCGCCGACTGCGGCGCCTGAACCCGCCCGGCCCGGATCGGGGCTGAGCTCCGGGGGTGTTCTCGCCGGGGAGGGGTTCCCGTCCGCCGGCCGGGGTGGGCTGGCTATCTTGATGGTCCACTGACACGAGAGGGAGCGGGCGATGGGGACGATCAGTCGGAGGGTGGCCGCGGTGGCGGCGGCGGGGGTTCTGCTGGGTGTCCTGACCGCCTGCGGGTCCGGAGGGTCCGGTTCGTCCCAGGACACGGCGAAGGCGGCGGCGGGCGGTGCGTCCGCCACGAGCGCGTCCGCCGGTACGAACGGCGGGGCCGGGGCGGCGGCTTCGCCCTCGGCCGCTGCGGGCGGGACCACCGCCGGAGCGGCCGACGGCGGGACGCCCGCGCCCGGGGCGAGCGCGCCGGCCGCCGGAACGGGTGGTGCCGGTACGGACGGTGCCGGTATGGGCGGTGGTGCCCAGCCGGCCGCCGGGGCCGACCTGGACACGCCGCTGCTCGACGACAAGCTCGTCCTGCAACTGCTGCCCGATCAGAAGGCGATGACCGGCTGGGAGGAGGAGAAGCGCCGGGTGGACACCGCGGACCACACCCTGACCTGCACCGGCGCCGAACCGTGCGGCGGCAAGCCGCTCAGCGGGACGGCCCGGTTCTCCTCCGGCGACGTGACGGTGCGCTTCGCCGTCGACACCCTGCCGAGCAAGGCCGCCGCCAAGGACAAGCTCAAGGAGGCGTACGCGGGCTTCGGCGGCGAGCAGTACAAGCCGATCGACCTGGCCGCCCTCGGCAGCGAAAGCCGTTCGTTCCGGGGTCAGTTGGCCGGTCGCGAGGGCGTCGGCATCGTGCTGCGGGCCGGTACGGTGGTCGCCACCGTGACGACCGAGGGCGAGCCCGTCGATCCCCAGGTGACGCAGCGCCTCGCCGTGCTGTTCGTCCAGCGCATCGAGCAGGCCCAGGCGGGCCGGACCCCGGACGCCGCCCTCGGCGCGGCCTGAGCCGGCCTTCCCCGGCGTGTGCCGGACGCCGAACGCCCCTGCCGACGGCCTCGCCGTCCCTCGCGCCTGAACCGGTGCGAGCAGTGGCGCGGCAGCCGTATCGGCATGAGGCCGACGGTCCATCAGG
The DNA here is from genome assembly GCF_044755565.1 of Kitasatospora sp. NPDC092286. Taxonomy (NCBI): domain Bacteria; kingdom Bacillati; phylum Actinomycetota; class Actinomycetes; order Kitasatosporales; family Streptomycetaceae; genus Kitasatospora; species Kitasatospora sp. NPDC092286. The sequence goes on from NZ_JBIVRD010000022.1 coordinate 72,252, forward strand.
CATGGGCATTGGACGGGACGGTGGGGATTGACACTGGCGGGTAACAAAGCGCATGGTGATCGGGCCCACCGGTGTGCGCCCGTCCGCCCGTCCGCCGAGGGAAGGACGCATGCATGGCCGACCTGCCCGTCGGCTCCGACAAGAGCCTTGACATCGTGGCGAGTTCACCCGGAAGGCCGCCCGTCGGACTGGTGCTGCTCTGCTGCCTGGGGGCGTTCGTGGCCTTTCTGGACAGCACCATCGTGAACGTGGCGTTCCCGAACATCGCCAAGACCTTCTCCGGCTCCGACCTGCCCACCCTCTCCTGGGTGCTCAACGGCTACAACGTGGTGATCGCGGCCTTCCTGATGCCCGCCGGCCGGGCGGCCGACCGGCTGGGCTGCCGGCGGGCCTTCGCCGTCGGCCTGACCACCTTCACCCTCGCCTCGGTGGTCTGCGGGGCCGCGGGCTCGGCGGCGGTGCTCATCGCGGCCCGGCTGGTGCAGGCGGTGGGTGCCGCGATCCTGGTGCCGACCTCACTCGCCCTGCTGATGCCGATGTTCCCGATGGCGCGGCGGCTGATCGCGATCACCATCTGGGGCGCGGCGGCGGCGCTGGCCGCCGGGATCGGCCCCGGCCTCGGCGGACTGCTCGCCGAACACTGGTCCTGGCGGGCGGTCTTCCTGGTGAACCTCCCGATCGGGACCGTCGCCGTGTGGGCCTCCCGGCGCCTCACCGAGCAGCGTGAACCCCGTGGCCCGACCCCGGACGTGCTGGGCGCGGCCCTGCTCGGCGCCGCGCTCGGCCTGCTCGCCCTGGGGCTGGTCAAGGGCCCGGACTGGGGGTGGAGGAGTGCGGGCACCCTCGGCTCGCTGGCCGTGGGCGCGCTGTTGGCGGTCGCGGCGGTGGCCCGCAGCGCCCGCCACCCGGCGCCGGTGATCTCGCTCGACCTGCTCCGCTCGCGCAGCGCCGTCGGCGGCAACATCGGCTCGATGCTCTTCTCGGTCACCTTCTACGCCGTCATCCTGAACAACATCCTCTTCCTGACCGGGCATTGGCACTGGTCGCTGATCGCGGCGGGCCTGGCCACCACGCCGCCGCCGATCGCCACGGCGCTGATCGCCCGGCCGGCGACCCGGTTCGCGGACCGGTTCGGGGACCGCCCGGTGGTCGTCGCCGGCTGCCTGATCTACGTCGCCGGCACCCTGCTGCTGCTCTGGGGCGGCGGACGGAGCCCCGACTTCCTCACCCACTGGCTGCCCGGGGCGGCGGTGATGGGCCTCGGGGCCGGCCTGGTCTGGCCGGTGCTCGGCGCGGTGGCCCTGGCCGGGGTCGAGCCCGCCCGGCTGGCCACCGCGAGCGCGGCCAACGCGGCCTTCCGGCAGCTCGGCGCGGTGCTCGGGACGGCCCTCGCGGTGTCCATCGTGACCTCCTCCGCGGCCGACGTGCTGGGCGGGGCCCGCACCACCTGGTATCTGGCGATCGGCTTCGCGCTCGCCGTCGCGGTGCTCACCGCCCTGACCGTCCGCCGCGGTGCCCGGCCGGCACCCGCCTAGCGGCCGGGAGGAGGGCGGTCGCCAACCCCGGTGTAGGAGAAATGGGTTGATCCGGCATGCCTGGATATTTTGACTGATGAGCCGTCAGTTATTATGTAACTTGGATCACTTGGCTGTTGCGGTTACCAGCCAGTATGGTTCTGAGCCATGGTGACGCCCGAAGTTGAGTCCTACATCCGGCAGAAATTCGGCGAGCACGCCGGCCTCGCGGACGACGAGGTTTTCGCCGACGACGTGACGCTGGCCGCGGTGATCGGCCGCAGCCCGAAGATGACCAACAGCATCGACCTCATGGAGGCGTTCGCCCGGACGGCCAACGGCCTCCGCAAGGACTACGGCGTGCGGGTGCGGCTGCCTTCCCTGCCCCTCGACACCCCGACCACCACGGTGCTGCAGGTCTTCCTGGCGGAGTTCGAGAAGCAGAAGGCCAAGGAGGAGGCCGCGTGAGCATCAGCGAGGCGGACACCGCCGTTCCGGTCATCCGAAAGCCGATCGTCTCCAGCGCGCCGCCGGCCATCATCACCGACCTCTGGGACGCGCTGACCGTCCGCAGGATGTCCCTGGTCGACGTGGTCTGGGAGCAGCAGCGGCTGCACGAGTCCCGCCGGTGGAGCGTCGTCGAGCTGCTGTCCGCCGTCGACCTGGACAGCCTCACCCCGCTCGACCGCAACCTGGTCTGGAACGCCGGCCGGGCCGAACTCACCACCAAGCCCGGCGCGGACCGGCTGGAGCGCCAGGCCGAGGCCGAGGTGCGCCGCTGGGAGAGGACCAACCCGGCGCTCGCGGCGGTCATGGAGGCCTGCGGCACCTGGAGCCGGTACTGGAACGAGGAGGAGGCCCACCACGAGACGGTCTTCAACCGGCTGGCCGACGTCAGCGGGATGGAACCGATCGACGACGAGACCTTCCTGGCGTTCCGCAAGGTGTTCCCGGACGACGACATGCTGCGCACCCTGGTGCTGCTCGCGATCTCCGAGATCACCGCCGCGGTCAACTACGGCCAGTGCCAGCACGTGATCCAGGACGAGGGCCTGCGCCGCATCTTCAAGCAGGTCGCCGCCGACGAGATCCAGCACCGCAACTACTTCGTGTCGTTCGCGAAGGCGTTGGTGGACAGCGGCGAGTACCCCGCCAAGGACGCCTTCGCGGTGGCCCACCTCTTCCTCCGCGAGGACGGCGAACTCCAGGGCAGCGCCCGGGACCAGAAGGAGGACCGGGGCACCCACGTCAACTGGTGGGACCACCTCGACACGGCCGACACCGGCTACCGGCCCGAGGCGCTGGAGAAGAAGGAGCAGCTGGTCTGCGGCGCCCTGAAGAAGATCACCGGAATCGAGGTCCACTCCCGCGAGGAGGTCGAGGACACCTGGATGGACCTCCTCGACAACTGACGTGGCTGCGGCCCCGGTTGTCGCGGTCCCGGTTGTCGCGGCCCCGCCCGCGGGGCGCCGGCGGGGTATCCGGCCGGCCAGGATTCTTTCGGCACGAGCAAAACGGACGGTCCGACGTGTTCTTCGGCGAAACACGCCTCATGCTCCCGGTGCGCCCCAACGACCTCGACGCGCTGGGGCACGTCAACAACGCGGTCGCCCTCGAGTACCTGGAGGCCGGGCGGTGGGACTGGCTCGGCGGACAGGGTCTCGTCCACGGCGACCGAGTGATCGCGGTGGTCGCCCGTACCGAGATCGACTACCGGGCGGAGATCCCGCGCGGCCGGGTCGAGGTCCGGACCGCCCTGGAGTCGCCCTCGGTGGAGGAATGGGACGAGGACGGCCTCACCTTCCGCGCCCGGTTCCGCCAGCGGATCCACCTGCCCGAGGCCGGCGGCTCCGGCGACCCGGCGGTGGACGCGCTGGTGACGGTGGCCTTCCTGGACGCCGGGAAGCGGTGCCTGGTGTCCCTGCAGGACTTCATCGCCGCTTCCGCCAAATCCTGATGGATCATCAACAGCAGTGCGGTGCAGGCGCGATGTGCGCACTGACGGAGGAGTGGGAGGGGTCAGGTGCTCGAGTACATCCAGCGCAACCAGGAGTGCCCGCCCGAGCGGGGGCTCTATCTGTACGACAAGTTCGACGACCCGCCGGAGTTCACGGCCTACCGGGACTTCCCCGAACAGGTCGCCGCCTACGCGGACTTCTTCCGTGAGCAGGGGATCGAGCCCGGCACCCGGGTGGTCTTCCCGTACGAGACCTCCCTACCGGTGATCCTCGCGTTCCTGGGGCTGATGGAGCTCGGTGCCGTCCCGCTCTCGGTCAAGCCGTTCGTGCTGAACACGCCAAGGGACGGCTACCAGGAGTTCCTGGCCCGGATCGCGGCGGACTTCGGCGCGGCCCGGATCCTGGCCGTGCCGACCCTGGCCGCCGTCGACCCGCCGGCGGACGTGCTGCCGCTGCCGCTGCCACCGGCCGGGATCCGCAAGGCCGGTGCCCGACTGCGGACGCCGGGGGCGGACGAGCCGGCGTTCGTGCAGTTCTCCTCCGGGTCGACGTCCTTCCCCAAGGGCGTCCCGGTCACCCAGGGGCGGCTGCGCGCCAACCTCGCCATGATCACCCGTACCGACGGGCGCCGGCCCGAGGAGCGGGTCAGCAGCTGGTTGCCGCTCTACCACGACATGGGTCTGGTCGGAGGCATGCTGTCCTGCTTCGCGGCCGGCTGCGACCTGCTGCTCGCCGAGCCGGTGACCTTCCTGTTCGACGCCCGCGGCTGGTGGGAGCACCTGGGGCGGGAGCGGGCCATCGGCACGGTGATCCCGAACTTCGCCGTGGACTACTCGCTGAAGCTGATGGAGGGCCTGGACGAGGAGGAGATCGCCGCGATCGACGTCTCCGGGATCCGGTCGGTCTACCTGGGCAGCGAGCCCATCAACCTGCCGAACCTGGAGGCCTTCCTGGACCTGATGGCACCGGCGGGCCTGCGGCGGGACGTCTTCATGCCCTGCTACGGCATGGCCGAGGCGGTGCTGCTGGTGGCGAGCAGGCCGGTGGGCGGCGAGATCCGGGTGGTGGACTCGCCGTCCGGTGTGCCGGCGATCTCGGTGGGCCCGCCGATGGCGGAGTTCGCCGTCCGGCTGCGGGGCGAGGACGGGCGGCTCTGCGGGGAGCGCGAGCTCGGCGAGATCGAACTGGCCGGTGGCAGCCTGGCCGAGGCCTACTTCGACCGGTCGCACCCGATCCGGGGCGCGGACGGCTACTACGCCACCGGTGACATCGGCTTCCTCGACGGCGGGGAGCTGTTCATCACCGGCCGGATCAGCGACCGGATCAAAGTCGGCGGCCGCAGCCTGTTCGCCGCCGACTTCGAACAGGCCCTGGAGCGGCTGCCGTTCGTCCGCGAGGGCCGGACGGCCGTCGCCCAGATCGGCACCGGCATCGTCGTCCTGGCCGAGGTGGACCGCGAGGCCCGCGAGGACATACCGGGCAGCCGGGCGCGGATCGTCGAGTATCTGGCGGGCGCGATCGGCGTCACCGTGCGGGCCGAGGACGTGCACTACCTCAAGCCCGGACAGCTGCCGCGCACCAGCAGCGGCAAGCTCCAGCGGCGCGCCATCGTGGCCGCGTACGAGCAGGGGCGGCTGGAGGGGCTGACCCTGACCGGGTCGGCGGGCTGACACCGGGGTTCGGGGCTGCGGGGTGCTGGGCGGGCAATGGCCGACGGATGGCAAGTGACAGGTTTCAGATAACAGATTTCGAAATCTGTTATCTGTTATCTGTTATCTGAAACCTGTCGCCTGTTGCCGCCGCCCGTCGTCCACCCCCCGCCGTCCCCGGCGCTTCACCGTCCGTGCCGTGGGGCACGGACGCCACCATCACGCGACAGGAGTGACGCATGCCGAAGCTGGAGCGGGACGGCGAGGTCTTCGTCCTGCATCTCGACGCCGACGACGAGAACCGGTTCCACCCCGACCGGCTCACGGTGCTGGAGGCCGCGTTCGACGAGGTGGAGGCCGCGTCGGGCCCGAGGGCGCTGGTCACGGCGGGCAGCGGCAAGTTCTGGTCGAACGGACTGGACCTCGACTGGCTGCTGAACAACGGCGACCGGTTCGCCGCCTACCTCGACCGGGTGCACGCGCTGCTCGCCCGCACGCTGGCCTCGCCGGTCGTCACCGTCGCCGCTCTGAACGGGCACACCTTCGCCGCCGGGGCGATGTGGGCGCTGGCCCACGACAGCCGGGTGATGCGGGTGGACCGCGGCTACTTCTGTCTGCCCGAGGTGGATCTCGACCTGTCCTTCGAGCGGGGCATGTCGGACCTGATCCGGGCGCGGCTCGCTCCGCAGGTCGCGCACGAGGCGATGACCACCGGCCGCCGCTACGGCGGCGGCGAGGCGCTCGCGGCCGGGATCGTCGAGGAGGTCGCCGACGAGGCCGGGCTGCTGGCCGCCGCCGTCGAGCGGGCCCGGGCGCTGGCCGGCAAGACCCGTCCGGCGCGCGGCCAGATCAAGGAGATGCTGTACTCCGAGACCCTCGCGTCGCTGCGCACCCCGACCGTGGTGTGACGACGCTTCGGGCAGAGCGCGTCGAGCCCCGGGCCACCGTACGAGCGCCAGTGGTCCGGGGCTTCGGCTCGCTCGGCTCGCCGTCGGCGGGTGTCCGTGTCGGCATCCGGAGCCGGCGCCGGAGTGCCGTGACGCCTTGAGGCCACCCCGGCCGCACCCAGGCCGCGCCCGGTACGCCCGTCGGTCGGAGCCCTCGCCGCGCCCGCCGCAACTGCGTTCACCTGCGGGGAGGTTGGGGTTTCGGCCTCAGCGACAGGTGGGCAACTCGGGCAGGCCCAGCGCCAACCAGGAGTCGGCCTCGCAGTGTCGAAGCCGCCATCCCTCCAACGTCCCACCCGCCTCGGCCAGTTCGACGCAGGAGGCGCGCAGTGCGGCCTCGGCCTCCAGCAGGCGGCCGGCCGTCACGAACACCACCGCGTCCACCACGTCCGCCGTCACCCGGATCCGGGCGTGGTCGAGTCGGGCCGGCCCCCGGAGCCCGCGCTCCAGCCCGTCCCGCACGGCCGGCGCCGCCACCGGACCGCCGGGCCGCGGCCGCCCATCCGGAGTGTCCAGATGGATGCGAATCGCGTACATGCTCCACAGAGTGACGGATCGCCGGCCCGGCCGGTCGCGCCCGCCGCCGTCACAAATCTGCCTGGCAGCAACATGTCACCGTAACGCGTGGGCGGGTGGCCTTCACTACCGTGGTCACGCGGCCGACCGGCTTGCCTCCCCGCACGGTTCGCGCACCGGGCCACCTGCGTCCCCCCGGGCCACCCGCTTTCCCCCGTCACGCCCCGGCCTCCTCCCCGCCACACCCCAGCCCCTTCCGCGATACCACCCGGCGGTATGCCCATCGGCGGTGACCTGGGCCGGAGCACCGGTCCGGAGGGCCGGGGCTGCCGGGCGGCGGGTCGGCGGCGCGTGATATGTACTGCGTCTGGGGTGGCCGGCGTGCGGCCATGCGAAAGATGCCAATGATGTTCGAGGGGGCCACACCATGCCGCTTTTCCGACGCCGCTCCGACGAGGACGCTCCGGAGGGTCGGTCCGGCCGGTGGGGGCTCGGATTCGGCAGACGGACCGCCTCCGGTGCCACCGCCCGCGGCACCGTCGAGCCGGTGCTGGACCAGGCCCTCGGCGACGAGGAGCTGCGGCTGATGCTGGCCCAGGCGGCCGCGGGGGACTGGGTCGCGCTGGGCCCGGCGCTGGCCGCCGTCGAGGACGCCACCGAGCTGACCCGGATCCTGATCGCGCTGTCCGAGGTCGGCGGCGTCGAGGCGTGGACGGACAGGGCCGTCGCCGCCGAGCCCGGCGACGCGCTGCCGCTGCTGCTCTCCGGAGCCCGGCACGTCTCCTGGGCGTGGGAGGCCCGCACCCGGGCCCGGGCCGCCCATGTGACGGAGGAGCAGTGGAAGCTGTTCCACCAGCGGCTGGAGACCGCCGAGGAGCAGCTGTTCGAGGTGGCCGAGCGCGAGCCGAGCTGGCTCGCCCCCTGGTACTTCCTGCAGATCAGCGCCCGCGGCGCCTCGCTCGGCCGGGACGTCGCCCGGTACCGGTTCGAGGCCGCGCTGCGCCGCCACCCCGGGCACCTGGCCTCGCACAAGCAGCGGCTCCAGCAGCTGTGCGCCAAGTGGGGCGGCTCGCACGACCAGATGCACGAGTTCGCCCGCGCCTCGATGCTCGCCGCACCCGAGGGCAGCCCGCTCGGCGAGCTGGTCGCCCTCGCGCACCTGGAGCGCTGGCTGGACCTCGCGGACGGCGAGGACCACGCCTACCTCACCAGCCCGGCCGTCCGGGCCGAACTGCACGAGGCGGCCCGGCGGTCCGTCCTGCACCCGGCGTACCCGCGTCCGCGCGGCTGGCAGAGCGCCTACAACACCTTCGCGATGGCCTTCTCGCTCGCCGACGAGCGGGAGACGGCGCACACCCTGTTCGAAGCGCTCGACGGGGCCGTCACCGACTCGCCCTGGGACTACCTGGCCGGCGACCCCGTGGCCAACTTCCGCGCCCACCGCGACCGGTGCGCCCGCTAGGACCGCCACCCGAGCTGCCCGACCTGGTACCGCCCGCCCGAGGCCGCACCCCGGCCCCGCCCCGAACGCCTGCACACCCCCGAACACCTCCACACCCACGCGAGCGAAAGAGCCTCCGGTGTCCCCATCCGAGAACCCGACGAGTGCGCACACCTTCCAGGTGGACCTGCGCGGCCTGGTGGACCTGCTCTCCCACCACCTCTACTCCAGCCCCCGGGTCTACCTGCGTGAACTCCTGCAGAACGCGGTGGACGCGATCTCCGCCCGGCAGGCGCTCGACCCGGCCGCGCCCGCCCGGATCACCGTCGTGGCCGGCGACGACCTGACCGTCACCGACACCGGCATCGGCCTCACCGAGGCCGACGTCCACACCTTCCTCGCCACCATCGGCCGCAGCTCCAAGCGCGACGCCGAGGGCCGCCTCGACGGCGCGGGGCTGGCCCGGGCCCGGGGCGACTTCATCGGCCAGTTCGGTATCGGCCTGCTGGCCTGCTTCGTGGTGGCCGACGAGATCACCGTCGTCACCCGCTCCGCCGCCACCCCGGACGCCCCCGTCATCGAGTGGCGCGGCGGCTCCGACGGCCGCTACACCATCCGCACCCTGCCGCCGGAGGCCAAGCCCGAGCCCGGCACCACCGTCCGGCTGGCACCGCGCGCCGACGCCGCCGAGTGGACCCGCTCCGACCGGGTCCTCGCGCTCGCCCGGGACTTCGGCAGCCTGCTCCGCCACGAGGTGACCGTGGTGGACGCCCGCGGCACCGCCACGCCCGTCAACCGGACGCCGCCGTGGGCCGACCGACACGGCTCCCCGCTGGCCCGCCGCGACGCGCTGGCCGAGTACTGCCGTGCCACCTTCGACTTCACCCCGCTGGACACCATCGAGCTGGACCTCCCGCTGGTCGGCCTGCGCGGCGTCGCCTACGTCCTGCCGGACGCCGCCCCGCCGTCCCGCCGCTCCGGCCACCGGGTCCACCTCAAGGGCATGCTGCTCTCCGACCAGGCCGACGAACTCCTGCCCGAGTGGGCGTTCTTCGTCCGCTGCGTGGTCGACACCGACAGCCTGCGCCCCACCGCCTCCCGCGAGGGCCTCTACGCCGACGAGACGCTCGCCGCCGTCCGGGACGCGCTCGGCGCGCGCATCCGCGACTGGCTCACCGGCCTGTCCGCCAGCGACCCGGCGCTGCTGCACCGCTTCATCGGCGTGCACCACCTCGCCGTCAAGGAACTGGCCCGCTACGACGACGAACTGCTGCGGATGCTGCTGCCGTGGCTGCCGTTCGAGACCACCGACGGCAACGTCACGCTCGACGAGTTCGCCCGCGCCCACCCGGTCGTCCTGGTCACCCGCACCGTCGAGGAGTTCCGCCAGGTCGCCCCGATCGCCGGCGCGGCCGGCCTCGGCGTCGTCAACGGCGGCTACACCTACGACCGCGACCTCGTCCACCGGCTGCCCGAGATCCGGCCCGGCACCTCGGTGGCCGACCTCGACCCGGGGACGGTCACCGCGCACCTGGACACCGTCGACCCGGCCGCCGAACTCGCCGCCTCGGCCTTCCTCACCATCGCCCGCGAGGTGGTCGGCCGCTTCGACTGCGACGTCGCCCTGCGCAGCTTCCACCCCACCAGCGCCCCGGCGCTGCTGCTGGACAACCGCGAGGCCCGGCACGAGCGCACCCGCGCCCAGCTCGCCGAGGAGGCGGACGGGCTCTGGGCCGACATCCTGGGTTCGCTGCGCGCCGAGGTGCCCCGCGCCCAGCTGGTGCTCAACCACCTCAACCCGCTGGTGCGCCGGGCCGCGTCCATCACCAGCCGCGAACTCGCCGTCACCGCCGTCGAGGCCCTGTACGGCCAGGCGGTGCTGCTCACCCGCCGCCCGCTGCGGTCGAGCGAGAGCGCCCTGCTCAACCGGTCGTTCATCAGCCTGCTCGACCACGCCATGCTCGGCCACGAGTCGGCCGGCCCGCAGAAGGAGTCGTAATGCTGGACACCACCGACGCGGTGATGGCCGCCCTGCGGGAGAACGACGCCCGCCCGTACGGCCGCGTGCGGACCGTCACCGCCGAGGAGATCGTCGACGCCGCCGAGCAGTTCGACGACACCGGGGTGCGCTCGATGGCGCTGCTGGAGCTGATGGAGGCGTACGAGTACGACGGCGAGCGCAGCAAGGCCCCGGTGGTCTTCGCCCGGGTGCTGAAGCTCTGGGACACCGATCCGGACGGCTTCGGCGACTGGGCCCGCCACCAGGTGTTCTGGCGCTTCAAGTGGGTGGCCACCGCGCTGATCGGCACGCCCGACGTCCCGCTGGCGGCCGTCCGCCGCTGGCACACCGAGATGCGCGAGCGCTACCGCGCCGCCGGGTACGGCCTCCAGCCGTACTACGCCCAGCGCTTCCACCTCGCCGCGCACACCGGCGTGGACGCCGAGGACGCCTTCGAGCTGTGGGCCGCCCGCCCGCGTACCGAGCTGAGCGACTGCCACGCCTGCGAGATCCGCTCCCAGGCCGCCCACCACCTGCGCGCCGGGGACGACCGGCGGGCGCTGGAGGCCTGGCGGCCGGTCTTCGCCGGCGAGAGCACCTGCGCCGAGGAGCCGTACCTCAGCCACGCCTACGCGCTGCTGCCGCTGCTGCGTCAGGGCCGGCTGGACGAGGCGCGCTCCAGCCACCTGGTCGGCTACCGCTTCGCCCGGGGCAAGTCCGGCATGGCGCGGGCGGTCGGCCTGCACGTGGAGTTCTGCGCGCTGTCCGGCAACGAGCCGCGCGGGCTGGAGATCCTCTCCGAGAACCGCGACCTGTTCGACGTGACCGGCGACCCGATCGGCCGGCTCGACTTCCTCACCGGCGTCGAGGTGCTGATCGCCGGTCTGGCCCGGCGCGGCCACGGCGAGCTCACCGTCAGCGGCCCGCCCGGGGTCTCCTGGACGGTCGACTCGCTGCTGGCCCACCTGCGCACCGAGGCGGACGCGCTGGCGGCCCGCTTCGACGCCCGCAACGGCACCGACGCGGTGGGCGCGCGCCGCCGGGCCCGGCTGGAGCGGGAGCCGCTGCTCGCCGAGCCGCTCGCCCTCGGGGTGCGGGCCGCCGCCTCGCCCGAGCTGGCGGGAGCCCCGGCCGTCACGTCCGCGCCCGCACCGCGCCGCGAGACCGAGCCGGAGCCCGAGGACTTCGCCGCCCTGGTGGTAAGGGCCCGTGAGCTGGACGCCCTCGGCCACCCGGACGCGGACCGGCTCTGGCGGAGCGTCACCGCGCGCTTCACCGCCGAGGACTACGTCCACACGGAGGGCACCGAGGCCGGCCCGGCCGGGCTGCTGCGCGCGGAGATCGCCGAGCAGCGGGCCCACACCGCGCTGGACCGGGACGACTTCGCCGCCGGCAAGGCCGGACTGCTGGAGGCCGCCGAGCTGTTCGAGCAGGAGGGGCTGCTCGGCCAGGCCCTGGTGGTGCGCACCCGCACCCTGGTGGTCGAGCTCGGCGACGTCGAGGGCGTGACGGTGGACTGGCCCGCCCTGGACGCGGCCCTGCACCGCGCCGAGGAGCTGCTGGCCGACGAGAACGGTCTGGCCGCGGACGACTATCTGATCGTCCTCCAGTGCCGGGCCTTCGCCGCCCACCACGACCTGGTGCGGTCGCTGCCGGAGCCACCGGCCGAGGCCGTCGAGCGCTTCGAGACGGCCGTCGCCGCGTACCGGCGGGAGAGCGCCGAGCGCGGCTCGGCCCGGCGCGCCGCCACCGCCCACCAGTACAGCGCGGACGCGGCGGCCCGGCAGGGCCGGCTGGCCGAGGCCGCGGCCGAGCTGCGGCGGACCCTGGAGCAGCTGGACGCCGCCGAACTGCCCTGGCAGACACCGCGGGTGCTCGGTCTGCTGGGCCAGGTGCTGCTCCAGAGCGGCGAGTCCGCCGAGGCCGTGACGGTCCTCCACCGGGCCCTGGCCGAGGCCACCCGGTGGGCGGACGACTCCTACCCGTTCGCGCCGACGTACATGATGCTCGGCCACGCGAGCGCGCACCTCGGGGACACGGGCGCGGCCGTCCGGGCGCTGTCCGAGGCCGCCGCGCGGTACGACCGCAAGGGTGCGGCGGGCGCCGAGGAGGCGGCCCAGGTCCGGCTGCAACTCGCCGACCAGCTGCGGGAGAGCGGCCGGGCGGCCGACGCGGTCGCCGTCCTGGAGTCGGTGCTGCACGACGCCGGCGCGGCGGAGCTGGACGAGCGGATGCTGGCGCAGGTCCGGCTGGACCTCGCCCGGGGGTTGTTCGCGCTGGAGGAGTTCCGGGACTCGGCGGAGGAGTACCTGCGGCTCGCCGACCTCGTCGCGGGCTGGGAGGATCAGCAGACCCACACCGTGGTCGCCTGCGAGGCGACCGTCGCGCTGGCCGAGGCGGGCCGCTGGGAGGCCGCGCACGCCGCCCGCGAGCGCGCCCTCGCCGCCCACGCCAAGGCGCCGCGCGCCGACCAGATGGCCGCCACGCTCCGGGAGTTCGCCCGGCTCACCATGCACGCGGAGGGCCCCGACGGGCTGGACTCGGCGCTGGAGCGCCTCGTCGAGGCCGACGCCGTGCGGGCGCGGGCCGAGGAGGAGGGCCAGCCGTTCACCGCCTGGCACCAGAGCGGCGCCGCCCACTTCGAACGGGCCCGGGTCTACGCCGTCGCCGGCCGTCACGAGGAGGCGCTGGCCTCGGCTGACCTCGCGATCACCGCCTACGAGGCGGGCGGCGCCGAGGCGGAACTGCCGCGGGCCGAGGCGGTCCGGGTCGCCGCGCTGATCGAGGGCACCGACCTCGGCCGCGTCGACGCCGCCCGGGCCAGGCTCGGCACCGCCATCGAGCGCTGCCGCCGGGCCGACCTCGGGGAGGCGGCCGGCATCCTGGCCAACCTGCGCGACCGGCTCGCCGATTCGCCGTCCTGAGCCGGTTTCCCGTGGCCGTCCCTGCGACCGTTTCCGAGCCCGTGCCGCGGTTTCGCCACCCGGGAATGCGGCACGGCCGCGGGGGGGGGGGGGGGGTCGCCGGGTCATGAGAATCGGAGAGAACGATGTGCTGCCCGTCCACGACGGCGTCGAGGTGGAGGTGGCCCGGGAGATCCCCCCTCGCACGCGGTTCCGGCCGCTCAGCAGGGGCCGTCGTCGGACCAGACGCCCCACTGGCCACTGGCGGACGGGTTCTCGTTCAGCGTCCACCACTTGGCGTGGTACTCGTGGCTGTTGTAGGAGACCTTGCTGCCGGTGGTGTAGGTGGTGGCGGCGCTCCACGCCGGGTCGGCGCAGGTGCCCGGGCTGGTCGGCGGCGGGCTGGTGGGCGGGGTGCTCGGGCTGGTGGGCGGGGTCGCGCCGGCGAACTTCACGGTGTACTTGGTGAAGTCCCAGTCGTTCTGCGCCACGCTGGAGCAGGAACCGGAGAGCCCGGGGTCGACCGGGCCGGGGCACTGGCGGTCGCGGTTGACGGACCAGTAGGTGTACCGGGCCAGCTTGTGCGCGGTGGCGAAGTCGAGCACGGTCTGGAAGTCCGCCTGCCGGAAGTACTCGGCGGCGTCGGTGCGGCCGTTCATCAGTGAAACGCCCTCGTGCGCGTAGGCGTTGGCCTCCGTCCAGCCGAAGGTGGTCTGGAGGATCTGGTTGAACTTGACCAGCGCGTCGGTCTGCGCGGACGCGCCGTTGAAGCCGCCGTCGAACGGCATGATCGAGTAGTTGTCGGGCGTGAAGCCCTGCGACTTGGCCTCGTTGAGCATCTGCTGGCCGAACCAGCCGGTGCCCGCGCTGGTGCCGGCGGTGGTGATCGAGATGTACAGGCCCGGGTTGTTCTGCTGGAGGATCCGGGCGGCGCCGATCTCGTTGTGGATGGCGGCGGAGTTCTCGTACTCCGGCTCCTCCAGGTCGATGTCGATCGCCTTGAGCTGGTACTTGGTGATCACCTTCTGGTACCCGGCGGCGGTCGCCTCGGGCGTGCCGCAGCCCTGGCCGAGCTTGTTGCCGCCGTAGCCGCCGACCGACACCGAGACGTCGCCGCCCTTGGCGCGGATGGTCTGGATCACGGCGGGCATGGTGGTGTCGGTGTCGATCGAGGAGGTGCCGCCCCAGGCCGGGCTACAGCCGCCCTTGTCCAGGATGAAGGCCAGCTGGAAGGCCTTCTGCCCGGTGGCGTCCATCACCGCCGCAGCGTCCGGCGGGCTGTTGTCCTCGGGCATGAGGTACGGCGCGGACGCGTACCAGTTGCTGCCCAGCCCGGTACCCGCGTCGGCGGGCCCGGCCGCGGCCAGCGCCGCCCCGGTCCCGGCGAGCGCGGCGAGCCCGCCGGCCACCAGCGCGAGCACCCCGGCGACGGCCACGGCGGTCCGCCGCCCGCTCCGGCGCCGTCCGGGCCCGGTCCGCTCGGGGGTCTGCTGTCCGAACAGCTGGGGATTCCGCTGTGGGGGAAGAGCGCGTTCCATCGGAAACCTCTCCAGGAAACGGCAGGGGAAGGCCCACCCGCGCCAACTGTGGGGGCGGCGCGCCGGGCTCAACAACCCACTGGCGGGCCGTACTTGCCGTGGGTCCTCACTGGTATAGACCTGTCCGGAAACCGCCGTCAACCCCGTCTTGGTCAAGACCCGCCGTCCCCCCCCCCCCGGCCGCCGGGGCCCCGGCGTGCGGCCTGCGGTGCCTGACGGTCGGACTGCGTGCGCCGAACCGTGTCGACCGGCACCGTGCCGGACGGTTCGGCCCTAGAGTTGGCGGGTGGCCAAGGAGACGTGGAACAGGGTGGACGGGCAGGTGCGGGCCGGGTCCATCGTGCAGGCGCAGAGCATTGGGCAGCTGCATGTGTACGGGCCGGAGGGGGCGGTGTCGGCCCCGTGCCAGCTGCCGCCGGAGCTGGCGCACTTCGAGGACCGGGCGGACGAGCAGGCTCGGGTGCTGGAGGCGGTGGCGGAGGGGTCGGGGTCCGGGGGCGGGCCGCTGGTGGTGGCGCTGAGCGGGATGGGCGGGGTCGGGAAGACGGCGCTCGGGTTCCGGCTGGCCCGTGAACTGCGGCAGCGGGGAAGCTGCCCGGACGGTGTGCTCCACGTCGATCTGGACGACCTGCGGCGGGACGGCGCGGTCGAGGTCGCCGACGCGCTCGGCGGCCTCATCGGCTCGCTGGACCCGGAGACCGCGGTGGCGCGGAGCTTCGCCGACCGGGCCCGCCAGTACTGGGATCTCACCCAGGACAAGCGCCTGGTGGTCGTGGTGGACAACGCCCAGAGCGGGGCCGAGGTGCAGCCGCTGCTGCCGTCATCGTCCGCCGGTGTGGTCATCGTGACCAGCCACGGTCCGCTCTACGACCTGGACGGGGCACGGTCGGTGGAGCTGCCGATCGGGCCGCTGTCCGGCGAGGACGCGGTGAGCCTGCTGCGCGCGACCGTCGCCGACCCCCGGCTGGTCGCGGACCCGGAGGCCGCCGCCGAACTGGCCCGCCGCTGCGAGGGCCTGCCGGCCGCGCTGCAGGTGGCCGGCCGCTGGGTGCGCAAGCACCGTCACCGGGAACTCCGCCGCCTGGTGGAGGAGTTGACCGCCGAGCTGCACCGGAACGGATTGCCCGTGGTGGAGGCCGTCTGGGACGCCGCGTACGCCGGCCTGGACCCCGACGCGGCGCGGCTGTACCGGCTGCTGCCCCACCACCCGGGGCCGGTGGTCACCGGGCACGTCGCGGCCGCGCTGCTCGGCGTCGGGCTGGAACGGGCCGAGGACGCGCTGGCGGAGCTGGAGACCGCCGGACTGCTGCAACGGCGGCCGGACGGACTGGGCATGCACGCCCTGTTGCGCGGTCACGCCCTGCGCCGGGCCGGGCGGCGGTCCGAGGACGGTGAGGCGGCGGCCGGGCGGCACCGGCTGGTGCGCTGGTACCGGCGGCAGGCGGGCCGGGCCGACCTGCTGGCCGCCGGGCCGAGGCTGACGGTCTCCGGCCCGGTGCCGGACGGGCCCGCCCAGGGCGAGGCGCCGGACGTGGAGTTCACCGACAAGTACCGGGCGATGCACTGGCTGGAGTCCGAGCGGCTGGCGCTCTACGGCTGCGTGCGGATCGCGTACGAGGACGGGCTGGACGCCGACGCGGTGGCGCTCTGCGAGGCGCTCTGGACGCACTTCCTGGACCACCAGCACTACGCGGACGTGACCGACGCCTTCGGCCACGGTGTCGCGGCCGCCGTGCGCGCCGGGGACATCGCCGCGACCGTCCGGATGCGCTGCCAACTCGCCCGCCCGCTCTGGGAAAAGCACCGCTACCAGGAGGCGGCGGAGGAGCTGCGCCTGGCGGTGAACGGCTCCGGGCTGCTCGGCGACGAGCCGCCGGCGCGCAAGCTGCGGGCCTCGGCGATCGAGTTCCGGGGCAAGCTGGCCTCTGTGCAGGGCGACTGGGCCGCCGCCGCACCGGACTTCGAGGCGGCGCGACAGGAGCACCTGGCGATCGGCAACGACTACGGCGTGATGCTGCAGACCTACCTGCTGGGCCGGGCGGCCGTGGGCATGGGTGAACCGGGGCGTGGCGTCGAGCTGTTGACGCAGGCGCACGCCATGGCGACGGCCCTCGGCCGCGAGCGGATGACCTCGCGGACCGGCTTCGAACTGGGCGGGGCACTGCGCCTGGCGGGCCGCCGGGAGGAGGCCGCCCGGCTGTACGAGGCGGCGCTGGCCGGGGCCCGGGCGCGCGACTCCGTCCAGGACGAACTGCGGGTCCTGGAAACGCTGGTGGAGTTCTGCGAGGAGTCGGGGGACGAGGGCGGCGCCGACGGGTACCGGGCCGCCGTGCGGGAGCTGCGCGAACGGACGGGCGATGCGCGGCCGGCCGAGTAGGGCGTTCGCTTGACGCTTCGTCAGATCGGCTGCTGCAGATCGGAGTCGGCGGCGGGCTCCAGCCGGGCGCGGTAGGGTGTGCCGCCGATGCGGCAGATCAGCTCGGTCGGCGGCCGGTGCTCCGGGCCGCCCCCGGTTTCGCTTCCGGCCCAGGCGTGGACGGCGGAGAGCACGGCGGCCGGGTCGGTGAGCCGCACCCGGCCGCCGTCCCGGTGCGGTTCGATCCGGACGGTGAACGGCTCGCCGCCGCGGCGTCGGAGCAGACAGACGGTGGGGGAGAGGACGATCCCCGCGGTCCGGCAGCCGGGGTACTCGGCGAGCATCGCGGCGGTCCAGTCCGCGGCCGTCCGGTACTCCTGGTGCCAGGCCGGGGAGGGCGCGCCGACGCGGCGGTAGAGCAGGGCGGCGCTCTCCAGCTGGCGGGTCCCGGCACGCCCGTACTCGGCGGCCCGGTGGTGGAACGGCAGGTCCGTCCAGGTCGGCAGCCGGTCGATGCCGACCTCCCGCCCGTCCACCCGGGCCCGGACCGCGAAGGCCGACGGGGCGGGCGGGGCGGCCGGTGGGACGGGCAGCGGCCGGGGCTGGACCGGGTACGGCGGCGGGACCAGTCCGAGCAGCTTGTAGAGCTCGGGGCGGAGGGTGTCCAGGGACTCCCCGGGGAGGGCGAAGGCGGCCTCGGCGAAGCGGCGGGTGCCGACGGGGGCGTCCGTGGGCGGGTCGAGCAGGGCCGGAGCCGTCTCCGGGTCGGCGAGGTCCAGCCGGGGCACCGCCGCCAGCAGCCGTGCCATCGGGCTGTCCGGCACCAGCTCGCCCCGGCCGTCACAGGCGGCGACCAGGTGCCGGTCCAGCGCCGCCGCGTAGAGCGCCACCGAACCGTGGTCGGTCACCACGGTGTCGGCGGCGACCAGCAGCGCCGCCCACTGCTCGTACGGCCCGGCCAGCACCATGCCCGCGTCCAGCGCGGGCCGCAGCCGGCGGGCGAGGTCCATCCGGCCGGTCCTGCTGTACTCGTTGGGGTGCACGATCAGCGCCAGCTGGAAGGCGTCGTGCGGCAGGCAGGAGGCCAGCAGCGCGGGCAGTTCGGGGCGGCGGGCCAGCAGCGACTCCGGGCCCCAGGTGGAGGAGAGCACCACCAGCCGGCGCCCGCCCGTCCCGAGCGCGGCCCGGAAGGTGTCGCGGCGGTCGCGGGAGACCAGGGCGCGGTCGAGGGTCGGGTCGCCGGCCACCATCGCGCGGTCGGTGGCCGCCGGGCACTGGTCGGCCAGCCGTTCGACCTGGGCAGGGTGGGCGAGGGCGTGCAGGGCGGCGGTCGGGCGGCCGTCGGTGAGCAGGAAGGCGGGGTCCAGACCGGACGGGAGGGCGGCCGAACCCTCGTCGGGGAGCGCCTTGTTGAAGCCCGCGCCGTGCGGCAGCAGCACCTGGTGGCCGCGCAGGGATCCCAGGTCGCCCTTGGGGCTGGCGGTCAGGATCAGATCATGCCGGGACGCCAGCGCCCGGTGCCAGGGCAGGCAGCGGGCGCCGGAGGACTCGACGGCCGCCAGCGCGTCGGTGTCGAACTCCGAGCCGGGGACGAGGGTGAAGCGGCAGCGGACGCGCTCGTCGCCCTCGAAGACCGGGAGGAGGTCCAGCAGCCGGTGCAGCGCGGCCGCCGACCGGACCGCGAACAGCACGTCGGCCACCGCCGACGGGCCCGCGCGTCCATCCGTCCGCTGGCTGGCTGGCTGGCTGGCTGGCTGGCTGGCTGGCTGGCTGGCTGGCTGGCTGGCTGGCTGGCTGGCTGGCCAGGCTGTGGTATACCACAACTCAGCACCCCCTGTCGAGGGTGCCCGGGCAGCCGCTCGGGGTCCCCGGCGAGGTGGTACGGCGCTGGCATAGGGGCGATGGTAACCGGCCGGGCGGCGCGACGGGCGGGATCACCCGGACCGGAGCCCGGCGCTGCCGGCTCTCCATCTGTCCCCCTCGATCGGACGCCTCGTCAGTACTCCCCGAATCTATCGCGGCAGGTCAGCGCCCCGGTCGGGCGGGGCAGCGGTCGGCCCCCGGCCGGGCGGTCAGCCCCGCGCCGCAGGCACCCCCGCCGCCGCCCCGCGGTCACGGGCGGTGGCCAGCAGGCCGGCGACGGCCGGGGACCACGGACGGCTGCCCGGGCCGGTGAGGGCGAGGGTGCGGTGGACGGCGGGGCGGAGGGGGACGAGCACGCAGTCCGGCGGCAGCATGGTGAGGGCGAGGGCGGGCATCACCGAGACGCCCACGCCCGCGTGCACCATGCCGATCAGCGTGTTGAGGTCGCGGATCCGGTGCCGGGGCGCGAACCGGGCGCCGGCCCGCCGGTACGCCTCGCGGATACGGGCCTCGCAGCCGCCCTCGGAGAGCAGGAAGTCGTCGTCCTCCAGGTCGGCCACGTCGACGGCGGGCTGCCCGGCCAGCGGATGGTCGCGGCGGAGGAGCGCGTGCATCGAGTCCGCGCCGAGCGGGATCGCCCCGGGCGGTGCCGGGTCTGCGTCGACCAGCACGGCGGCGTCGACGGTGCCGGCCTCCAGCCAGACGGCCAGTTCGTCGTCCTCGCCCTCGAAGACCCGGACGGTGACCCGGGGGTGCGCCGCCCGCCAGTCCCGCAGCAGTCCGGGCAGCAGCCCCTGGCAGACGGTGGCCGGCGCGGCCAGCCGGACCGTCCCGGTGAGGCCGCCCGAGTGCAGGGTGGCGATGGACCGGACGGCGGCGGCGGAGGCGACCGCCGTCCGGGCGTGCGGAAGGATCCGCTCGCCCAGCGCCGTCGGGCGGGCCGGGGTGCCACGGTGCAGGACGGGCGCGCCGAGGGTGCGCTCCAGCGCGGCCACCGCGTGCGAGACGGCGGACTGGCTGATCCCCAGCTCGCCCGCCGCCGCGCCGAACCCGCCCGCGTCCGCGACCGCGATCAGCGCTCTGAGCTGGGCCAGATTGACCTCCGAGGTCATGAGACTTCCTCATCTCTCCCGCACTGGAACTTGTTGGACTCATGATCCGCCCGCGCGCCACGCTCTGTCCACGCGGCCACGGCGACAAGGACAGCAGCCGCGGTGACCAGGACCACAGCCACGGCGGCGGAGACAGCAGCCGGGGCGACCGGACGGAAGAGGGCGGGTGAGGTGCGGTGCGGCGCTGGTGGCCGGGCTTTGTGGCACTGTCGGCGATCTGGGGCGCGAGCTTCGCGCTGATCAAGGTGGCCGTCGACGCGGGGGTGCCACCGCTCTGGGTGGCGTGCTGGCGGTGCGTCCTCGGGGCGGCGGCGCTCTGGGCGATCCTGGCGCTGCGCCGCGAGGCCGTCCCGCGCACTGCCGCCACCTGGGGTCATTCGGCGGTGGTCGCGGTGCTGCTCAACGCCGCGCCGTTCGTCCTCTTCTCCTACGGCGAGACCAGGGTCAGCTCCGTCCTCGCGGGCGTGATGAACGCGACCACCCCGCTGTTCACCCTGCTCTTCGCGGTCGTCACGGTGGCGGAGGAACGCCACCCGGGGCCGCGCCGACTGGCCGGCCTCGGGCTCGGCTTCGCCGGGGTGCTGACCGTCCTCGGGGTGTGGCGCGGACTCGGCGCGGGGGAGGCCGCCGGCGGTCTGCTCTGCCTGGCCGCCGCCTGCTGCTACGGCGCCGGCTTCGCCTACCTGCGCCGCCATCTCGCCGCCCGCCCCTACTCGGCGACCGCCCTCTCCGCCGTCCAGATCACCTGTGGCGGCGCCGAACTGGCCGTCGTCGCCCCCTTCGCGGCCGGCGCCCCGCACTGGCCCGGTCCCGGCCCGGCGGCCGCCCTGCTGGTGCTGGGTGTGCTCGGCACCGGCGTCGCCTACATCCTCAACCTGGGCCTGGTCCGCACCGCGGGCACCGCCGTCGCCGCCGCCGTCACCTATGTGACGCCGCTCTGGTCGACCGCCCTCGGCGCCCTCCTGCTCGCCGAACCGGTCGGCTGGAACGCCCTGGTCGGCGGCCTCGCCGTGATCGCCGCCGTCGCCCTGACCAGGCAGCCGACGGTGCCCGCCGCCCGCCGGAAGGCCCGTCAGCCGGTTGGCTAGAGTGACCGGATGAGCGAGGAGCAGCAGCCGGTGGCCGTCTGGGCGGCGCTGCGCGCGCACCCCGGGCGCTTCCCGTTCACCGTCCGCGCGCTGCGCTGCTGGGCCTATCTGCTCAGCGGCGCGCTGCTCGGGCCAGTGGTGCTGGTGGTGCTGGCCGGGCTGCTGCTGGTGGGCCTCCCGCTGTCCGTCGTCGGCATCGGCCTGCCGGTCCTGGCCGCCCTCGTCCTGTCCGGCCTCCCGGCCGCGGCCCTGGAACGGCGCCGGCTGCGCCTGGTCGAGCCGGTGGTGGTGCCCGACCCGCACCGCCCGCTGCCCGGGGCCGGCCGCCCGGCCTGGCTGCGCACCCGGCTGCGGGAGCGCGCGACCTGGCGCGAACTCGCCCACACCGCGCTCCTCGGCACGGTGCTGAGCGCCGTCTGCCTCGGCTTCACCGCCCTGCTGCTGTTCTCCGCGGCGCTGGTCACCACCCCGGTGGTGGTGTGGGCGCTCGCCCCGGAGACCGTGATGGTCATCCCCGGCCGGGCGATCCCCGGCCTGGTCGAGGCCCTGCCCGCGACGGCCGCCGGGCTGGCCGGCCTGCTGCTCTGCGCCTACACGGGCGCGCTGCTGACGACCGCCCACGTCCTGCTCGCCCGGCTCCTGCTCGGGCCCCGGGACGAGGACCTCGGCCGCCGGGTGCTGGAACTCACCCGCTCCCGGGCCCGGCTGGTCGACGCCTTCGAGGCCGAGCGCCGCCGGATCGAACGCGATCTGCACGACGGCGCCCAGCAGCAGCTCGTCGCGCTCAGCATGACGCTGGGCCTGGCCGCCTACGAGCTGGGCGAACGGGGCGGGCGGGGCGGCGACGACCCGGCCGCCACGCTGGTCGCCCGGGCCCGCGACGAGGCCCGGCGGGCTCTGGAGCAGCTGCGCGGCCTGGTCCTCGGCATCCACCCGCAGGTGCTCACCGACCACGGACTGGCCGCTGCCGTCGCCGAGGTCGCGCTGCGCCACCCGATCCCCGTCGAGGTCGACATCGACCTCCCGGAGCGGCTGCCCGGCCCGGTCGAGACGACGGCCTACTTCACCGTCACCGAGGCGCTCACCAACGCGGCCAAGCACAGCGGCGCCACCACGATCACCGTGTACGGCCGGGTCGAGGCCGCCCGGCTGGTCCTCCAGGTGACGGACGACGGCCGGGGCGGGGCCGACCCGGCCACCGGGGCCGGACTGCAGGGGCTGGCCGACCGGGTGGCGATCCTGAGAGGAAGACTGATGGTGACGAGTCCGATCGGCGGGCCGACCAGGCTCCGGGTGGAGGTGCCGTGCTCCGGCTAGTCATCGCCGAGGACGCGGTGCTGCTCCGCGCCGGGCTGGTCGAACTGCTCACCCGGGGCGGCCACCAGGTCGTCGCGGCCGTCGGCGACGCGGACGCGCTGGCCGCCGCCGTGGACGCGGACCGCCCGGACATCGTCATCACCGACGTCCGGATGCCCCCGGGCTTCCACGACGAGGGCCTGCGCGCCGCCCTCGACCTGCGGGAGCGGCACCCTGGCCTGCCGGTGCTGGTGCTCTCCCAGTACGTGGCCACCCCGTACGCCACCCGGCTGCTGGGGGCGGCCGGTGCGCAGCCGGCCGGGCTCGGTTACCTGCTCAAGGACCGGGTGGGCGAGGTGGCCGACTTCCTGGACGCGCTGCGCCGGGTGGCCGCCGGGCAGACCGTGATCGACCCGGAGGTGGTCCGGGTGCTGCTCCGCCAGCAGTCGGGGGAGCGGCCGCTGGCCCGGCTGACCCCGCGGGAGCGGGAGGTGCTGACGCTGCTGGCGGAGGGGCTGAACAACCAGGCCATCGGCGGGCGGTTGAGCATCACCGAGGCCTCGGTGGTGAAGCACTGCGGCAACATCTTCATGAAGCTGGACCTCGATCCGGCCGAGGGCAACCGGCGGGTCCTCGCGGTCCTGGCTCATCTGCGCGGGGAGTGAGTGGGCGAGGCCGCCTCGCCGGTGTCCTGGGCGCCCACGAAGCCCACGGAGCCTGCGGGGCCCACGGCGTCCTCGGTCTGCTCGGTCTCCTCGGGGTCGAGCAGCCGGGCCAGACGGTGTGCGGACGGCTCCCACGACCACTCCTCCTCGACCCATCGCCGCCCGGCCGCCCCCGTCCGGGCGCGCTCGGCCGCCGGTGAGCGCAGTATCCGGCCGACCGCCGCCGCGACGCCCGCAGGGCTCCGCCCGTCGACGACCGTTCCGCTCACCCCGTCGAGCACGGCGTCGGGCGCGCCGCCGGAGTCGCCCGCGACCACCGGCAGCCCGGCGGCCGCGGCCTCCAGGAAGACGATGCCCAGGCCCTCCGCCTCCAGCCCGGCCCGGCGGGTGCGGCAGGGCATCGCGAACACGTCCGCCGCCGCGTAGTACGCGGGTGTCGCCGCGTGTTCCAGGCCGCCCGCGAACACCACGGAGCCCGGCTCGGTGTGACGGCGGGCCAGCGAGCGCAGCCGCCGCTCGTCCGGGCCCCGGCCGACCAGGACCAGGACGGCACCCGGGACGGTCCGCCGGATCAGCGGCAGCGCGCGGATCAGGGTGTCCTGGCCCTTGCGGGGGACGAGCCTGGCGACGCAGAGGATCACCGGCGCGGCCGGCCGTGCGAGGGCGAGGGCGGGGGCGGTGCCCTCGGCGGTGCCCCCGGCCGGGCGGAACCGGGCGGCGTCCACGCCGGGGACCAGCCGTTCCAGCCGGGCCTGCGGACCGAGCGCGGGGGCGATCCGCTCGCGGGTGTACGCCCCGAGGTAGGTGACCACGTCCACGCTCCCGCCGATCCGCCGCAGCAGTCGGCGGGCCCCGGGGGTGCGCGCCCACCAGATCTCGTGGCCGTGCGTGGTGGCGACCGTCCGGCGGATCCCACCGGCCTGGCGGCGCAGTGCGGGCGTCATCGCGGCGAGCGGGGCGGCGGCGCCGAACCAGACCCGGTCGCAGTCGTGGGCGCGGGCGATCTCGGCGGCCCGCCGGGTGACCCGGCCGGTGGGCAGCAGGGTCCGGGACGGGTCGCGGATCACCGGGAAGGGGAGAGCGGCGTCGTAGCGGTCCGCGCCGGGTTCGTCCGAGGTGTAGACGACGACCTCGCCGGCGGGCAGGCGGGTGGCCAGGGCGTGGACGAAGGTTTCGATGCCGCCCTGGCGGGGCGGGAAGTCGTTGGTGACGACGAGAGTGGTGCCCATGGGATCGGTACAACCTCGGTTCGCGGGTCGACGGGGGAGTTCGGTCCGAAGGAGTTCGGCTCGAAGGGATGCGGGGCGAAGGAGTTCGGCTCGAAGGAGCGGGGAGCGGGCCGGCCGGCGGACCGGGACCGGGCCCAGACGGCGAGGACGAGCGGCAGCGCGAGGTACCCGAACCGCCCGGCGGGGGCCAGCAGGAAGGCCAGGCAGAGCCCGAGGGCCAGCCGGTCGGCGGCGCCGACGACGTCCCGGGGCGGGCGCAGCACCAGGGACACGGCGACGGCGAGCCCGGCGAGCAGCAGCAGTGCGACGGCGGCGGACCAGCCGACGGGGCCCAGGTCCGCGAGCAGCCGCCCGGGCAGCGGGCTGCCGGCCGGGGTCGGCAGATCGCCGCGCCCGGTCGGAAAGGCGAACACCTGCCGGAGCATCGGACCGGGCGAGCGCAGCGCGCCCGGCAGGACGAGGACGGCCGTGCCGGCCACCGCGACCGCGGTTCCGCGCAGGGCCGCCCGCCGTCCCGTGGTCGCGGCCAGCAGCCCGGCGACGACCGGGAGCGCCGGCCAGGCCGTCCACTTGAGCGAACAGGCGGCGGCGAGCGCCAGGCCGGCGCCGACCGGGCGGCCCCGGGCGGCGCCGGCCAGCGCCAGGCAGCAGAGGCCGGTCATCGGCAGGTCCACCCCGCTGACGCAGAGCGGCAGCGCGACCACCGGGGAGGCGGTCAGCAGCGCGACCCCGGCCCGCCGGGGGCCCGAGGCACGCAGCAGACAGCCGAGGAACACGGCCGCGCACCAGAGGCGGGCGTCGCCCAGCAGCCGCGCCGGCCACCCCTCCACCCAGGGCAGCGCCTGCGCCCAGGGCAGGGCCTCGGACAGCGCCCGGGGCAGCCCGAAGGCGGCCATGCCCGGCAGGTACGGCGTGTACTCGGCGAGGGTGCGCGGCTCGGCCGCGTACGGGGTGCCGTCGTCGAGCAGCCGTGCCGCCGAGCGCTCGATCACGCCGACCTCGCTCTGCCCCTGCCCGGTCAGCACCAGGAGCAGCAGCGGGACGAGGACGGCCCCGCAGAGCGCGACCGCCACCGACTCCGCCCGGGCCCGCCGACGGGGCAGCACGACCACGGCGACCGCCGCGGCCAGGTAGCCGATGGCGGCGCAGACGCCCCAACTCCGGTGCGGTCCCAGCCCGGAGACGAGCGGGAGGGCCCCGGCCCAGCCGGCCGCGACCAGCCAGCCACCGCACCACAGCGCCCTGCGGCCCGAGCCGCCCCGCGCCCATGGATCCCACCGGTCCCACCGCGCCCACCGACCCTGCCGGGCTTGCTGATTCATCACCCCTTCATTGCATCGGCCCAGGTCAGCGTGGTCATGACGGTCAGGTCGAGACTTGTGGTCGGGTTTCCCCTACCACCACCCCGAAAATCTTGCCGCATCGGCAACTTTTCCATTCCGGCAAGATGGTCTACGGTGGCTGGCATGACGCAGGGGGAAGACGCCCGGATCGGGCTGCGTGAGCGCAAGAAGCGGGAGACGCGCGTCTCGCTGAGCCAGGCCACGATTCGGCTGTGCGTCGAACGCGGCTGGGACGACGTGACGGTGGAGGACATCGCCGACGCGGCCAACGTGTCCGTGCGCACGTTCCGCAACTACTTCTCCGGCAAGGCCGAGGCGATCGCGGCCGGCCACCTGGAGCGCATGCTGCGGATCGCGGACACGCTGCGCGCGCGTCCGGCCGCCGAGCCGCTGTGGGACTCGGTCCTCCACGCCGTGCTGGTCCAGTTCGCGCAGGGGGACGAAGCGGGCGCGAGGTCCGCCCAGGACCAGCGCTGGCGGGACGGACTCCGGCTGATGCTGGCCGAACCGGCACTGCAGGGCGAGGTCGTCAAGGCGAACGCGGCCGCGCAGGAGGTGCTGGCCGAGGCGGTCGCCGAGCGCACCGGCACCGACGCGGCCCGCGAGGTGTACCCGAAGCTGGTCGCCGCGGTGATCGGGGCGGGCAGTGCCGTGGCCGTGGAGCACTGCCTGCGTGCCGATCCGCCCACCCCGCTCGTCCCCGTGCTGCGCGACGTGTTCGACCGGCTCGCCGCCGGTCTTCCCACCCCGTAGGAACCCGTGCGAACCGATCAGGCCCGGCCGTCGCCGGGCCGATCCGTCCTGCCCTTTTCCGGGCCCAACAGAGAGGACGCGCCAATGACCGCCGATGTGGTCATCGTCGGAGGAGGCCCGAACGGGCTGATGCTGGCCTGTGAGCTGAGCCTGGCCGGTGTCCGGCCCGTCGTACTGGAAAGCCTGTCCGAACCCGGCGAGGAACCGAAGGCCAACGGGCTGCTCGGCCAGGTCGTCCCCATGGTCGACCGGCGGGGCCTGTACCAGCGCCTCGGCGGCGACCCGGGGCCGCCGCGGCCGAACTCCGCCTACTTCATGTTCGCCTCGCTGCCCCTGAACCTGGGCATGCTGAAGGACAGTCCGCTCCACGGCCTGCCGGTGCCGCAACGCCGCATCGTGCAGGTCCTGGAGGAACGCGCCACCGAACTCGACGTGGACATCCGACGGGGGCACCGGGTCGTCGCCATCGCGCAGGACGACGAGGGCGTCACCGTCGACGTCGACGGCCCCGACGGCGCCTACCGGCTGCGGACCCGCTACCTGGCCGGCGCGGACGGCGCGCACAGCATCACGCGCAAGCAGGCCGCCATCGGCTTCCCCGGCGTCAGCTACGACCGGACGACCAGCCGGGCGGCCCATGCCACCGTCCCGGCGGAGTGGGTGGATCCCGCGACCGGGGCGCTGAACGTACCCGGTTACGGTGCTGTCCTGCCGTTCCTGCCGCACCGCACCGAGCAGGGAGGGTTCTCGTACGCGCCGTTCCCCGGCCACCCGCCGCTGGTCAGCACCATGGAGTGGGACCAGCCCGAGCCGGACGGGCCGATGAGCCTCGACGAACTGCGGGCGAGCGTCCGCCGGGTGCTCGGCGCCGACGTGCCGCTCGACCCGCCCGCCGGTGCGGGGCCGCATGTGCTGCGCCGGTTGTCCGGCGGCAACACACGTGTCGCCGAACGGTTCCGGGACCGCCGGATCGTTCTGGTCGGCGACGCCGCCCACGTGTACGCCGCGGGAGGCGGGCCAGGGCTCAACCTCGGCCTGCAGGACGCCGTCAACCTCGGCTGGAAGCTCGCCGCCGAGATCCGGGGCAGCGCCCCGCCCGGACTCCTGGACAGCTACGAGCCCGAGCGCCGGGAAGCCGCCCGCCGCATGGTCATGAACGCCCAGGCGCAGTCCGCGCTGATCGCACCCGGCAGCGACGTCACCGCGCTGCGGGAGCTGCTCGCCGAACTGCTCGGACACCGGGACACGGTGCAGCACCTCGCCGACCTCGTCGCCGGTACCGACGTCCGGTACGACATGGGCGGGAACGACGGGCACCCGCTGGTCGGCCGGTTCGCGCCGGACCTGGACCTGCGCACCCCGGCCGGGACGGTCCGGCTGGCGGAACTCGCCAGATCCGCACGGCCCCTGCTGCTCGACCTCACCGAAGACTCCTCGGCGGCCCGGGCGATGGCGCCGTGGCGCGACCGCGTGGACATCGTCACCGCGCAACCCCAGGCCCCCACGCCCGTGGCCACCGCCCTGCTGCTCCGCCCCGACTGCTACGTGGCGTGGGCATCCGGCTCACCCCGCCCGGACCAGGCGGGCCTGGAGGCGCTCCGGGCCGCCGCGCGGCGCTGGTTCGGCATCGCGGACGCCGAGCACGACTCCCGCCCGATGGAACGCTGACTCGCCAACTGACGTGCATGCAGTGCTTCCTTCCTCTCGCGAACCGCATCCGTGAACCGCGCCCGTGAACCGCATCCGCAAACCGCATCGGACCGGGGCATCCGGCCCGTTGGCATTCGTATCCGACCCTGACGTTCGGTGTCCAGTGAATTACTTTCGGCGACCGGAGCTCGCTATCGTGGGCGTGTGGTGAGGTCCTGGGATGCGGCGGTGGAGCGGGCGCAGGAGCGGCTGGGGGCGGTGGCCCGGCTGCGACCGGTGGCGTCCGGCGATGACGGGCGGCGGTTCGCCCGGTGGGACTTGGCGTCCCTGGCCGAGGGGGAGTCGGGCGAACCGGTGGACCCGGACGCGCTGACCCCGCCGGCCGAGCGGCGGCTGCGCGAACGGCTGGGCGAGAGCGGCCGGGAGTGGCCGTGCGGCGAGCTGTACCGCCGCCGCTACTGGGTGCTGGGCCGGGACGGCGAGCCCGTCGGCACGGTGGCGGTGGACAACTGGACCAGGGGGCCGGGCCAGTTGGCCGTCTCCTCGCTCTACCTCCGCCCGGGGGCGCGCGGCCTGGGCCTCGCCGGGGAGACCCTCGCCGAGGTGTACCGGGCGGCGACCGCCGAAGGCCTGCCCGGCTACCGCCTGGAGGCGCACTGGACCTGGCAGCACGCCGTCCGCTACTACCTCCGGCGCGGCCTCTGGGTGGTCTCCTGGAAGCACGCGATCGGCTTCGCCCGGATGCCCCAACTCCCGCCCTACCGGGTACGGGAGGAGGGCGGGCGGCTGCTGTTCCTGGTCGCCGACCGCCCGCACGACCCGCCCGACCCGCCCGACCCGCAGGACCCGGACGACCCACCCGGCCCGGACGTCCGGAGCGAAGCCCCGCACGGCACCCTCCACTCCTGGACTCCACTGCTCGCCGCCGGCCGGGAGGGCCGCTGGCTGCGGCTCGACGAGACGGCCGCCTACCGCCAGGCGGACGGCTGGGTGCGCGGCTACGCCCGCACCACGCTCGCCCTCCATCTCGCCCTCGCCGGCCACCCGCTGGTGCGCGGACCGCAGTGGTGGGCGGAGGCGTGGCGCTGGTCCGACACCGGCGAACCGGAGGGCCTCGCGTACAAGATCGAGCACTTCGAGCAGCTCGCCCGGGACGGCGGCCGACGGGTCGTCACCCCCTACCGCCCGGTGGTCACCGCGTCCCGGCGGCTGGGAGACTCGGGGGATGGCTGAGATCGAGATCGACGGGGAGCCGGCCGACGCCGGGCAGGTCGCCGCGCTGGGGCTGCTGAACTACGGGCACTTCACCACGGTGCGCGCCGAGGCCGGCCGGGTCCGCGGCCTGGGCCTGCACCTTGACCGGCTGGTCCGGGACGCCCGGGTATTGTTCGCCGCCGACCTGGACCGCTGCCTGCTCCGCGACCGGATCCGCCGGGTGCTCCCGGCGGACGGCGCCCCGGCGATCGTCCGGGTCACCGTCTTCGACCCGGCCCTGGGTCTGGAGCGTCCGGGCGCGCCCGCCGCGCCCCGCCTGCTGGTCACCACCCGCCCGGCCCCGACGGCGGCGCCCGGCCCGCTGCGCGTCCGCACGACGGCGTACACCCGCGAACTGCCGGAGGTGAAGCACGTCGGCCTGTTCGGCCTGATCCGCCACCGCCGGCTAGCCCAACTCGATGGCTACGACGACGCGTTGCTGGTCGACGCCGACGGCCGGGTGACCGAGGGGGCCACCTGGAACATCGGCTTCCACGACGGCCGGCGACTGGTCTGGCCGGACGGTCCGAGCCTGCCCGGCGTCACCGCCGCCCTGCTGGCCCGCGCCCACCGCGGCCCACAGCTGCACGAGCGGGTCGAGGCGGCCGGGCTGGACCGCTTCGAGGCGGCCTTCGCCGTCAACGCGGGCGTCGGCGTCCGCCCGATCGCCGCGATCGACGGTACGCGCTTCGATCCCGCCCACCCCGCCCTCGCCGAGCTGCGCGCCGGGTACGAGCGGATCGACGGCGAGGAGGTCTGAGCCCGGGACCACGTCCGGCCCCGGAGCCGGCCCCGGAGCCGGTCCGGTGCCGGCTCCCGCGCCGGTCCCGGCGTCAGGTCCGGTCGCAGGGTGGGTGGGGATAACCCCACCCTTCTCTCGCCAGCGGCCTGCATGGTGTGGACCATGCGCCATTCCTAGGGTGGAACACGTCGACGACCTGCGACGATCACCGAAGGAAGGCCCACCATGGCACCCCGCCACGACCGTTCACAGACCGATCAGTACGGGCGTCCCGCCCAGGCCGCGATCGAACTCCGGACGGTGCGGCGCAGCTACGGCCGCGGCAACGAGACCGTGCACGCCCTGCGCGGCATCGACCTCGCGCTCGGCCACGGCACCTTCACGGCGGTCATGGGCCCCTCGGGCTCCGGCAAGAGCACCTTCCTGCAGTGCGCGGCCGGCCTGGACCGCCCCACCTCCGGTGACGTGTACCTCGGCGGCGAGGAGATCTCCCGGCTGAGCGAGAACCGGCTCACCAAGCTGCGCCGCAGCCGGATCGGCTTCGTCTTCCAGTCCTTCAACCTGCTGCCCTCGCTGACCGTGCTGCAGAACGTGCTGCTCCCGCAGCGCCTGGCCGGTGAGCGCCAGGACCGCCGCCGCGCCCAGGAGCTGCTGGCCCAGGTCGGTCTCGGCGAGCACGCCGGCCGCCGCCCCGGCCAGCTCTCCGGTGGACAGCAGCAGCGCGTCGCGATCGCCCGCGCGCTGATCACCCGCCCGGACGTGGTCTTCGCCGACGAGCCGACCGGCGCGCTGGACACCCGCACCGCCCACGAGGTGCTCGGCCTGCTCCGTCACGCCGTGGACACCATGGGCGCGACCGTGGTCATGGTGACCCACGACCCGGTGGCCGCCTCGGTCGCCGACCGGGTCGTCTTCCTGGCCGACGGCGCCCTGGTGGACGAGCTGTACCGCCCCGACCCGAAGACGGTCGCGGACCGGATGGTCACCCTGACCGCCCGCCCGGTGGGAATCGCGGCATGAGCAACGGACTCGCGCGCGCCTCGGTGCGCTTCAGGCCCGCCTCCTTCGTGGGCACCTTCCTCGCCCTGCTGCTCGGCGCGGCCGTCATCATGGCCTGCGGCACCCTGCTGCAGACCGGCATCACCGCGAGCGTCCCGCCGGTGCGGTACGCGGGCACGCCGGTGGTCGTCGCCGCCGAGTCGACCGTCTCCTTCACCCACAAGGTGGGCGAGGACACCGAGACCGAGGAGCAGGCCGTCCCCGAGCGGGCCCGGGTGGACGCCGCGCTCGCCGGGCGGATCGCCGCCCAGCCCGGTGTCGCGGCCGCCCGCCCCGACACCGCCTTCCCGATCACGGCCGGTCAGGGCGGGGCCGGCAGCGCCGCCGCGGCCACCCCCGCCCTGACCGGCCGTGCCTTCGCGGCGCTGGGTATCGCCGGCAACGGCGACAAGCTGGTCGAGGGCCGCGCGCCCGGCGCGGGCGAGGTCGTCCTGGACGCCGACACCGCGCACGCCGCCCACCTCGCGCCCGGTGCCACCCTCACGCTCACCGCGCCCGGCGGCGCCGGCGGCTACCGGATCTCCGGCCTCGCCGCCCCGCAGAGCGCCGGCCCCACCGCCTGGTTCGCCGACGCCGCCGCCGGGCAGCTCTCCGGCCACCCCGGCCGGGTGGACGCGATCGCCGTCCAGCCGCGCGAGGGCGTGGACGCCAAGACCCTCGCCGCCCAGGTCCGCCAGGCCGTCGGCGGTGATGCCAAGGTGCTGACCGGCGACGACCGCGGCACCGTCGAGCAGCCCGAGCTCACCGAGAGCCGCACCATGCTGACCGCCCTCGGCGGCTCCTTCGGCGGCACCGCCACCATGACCGCGGTCTTCGTGGTGATGAGCACCGTCGCCCTGGCCACCGGCCAGCGCGCCCGTGAGTTCGCGCTGCTGCGCGCCATCGGCGCCACCCCGCGCCAGATCCGCCGCACCATCGCCACCGAGGCGATGCTGGTGGCGCCCGTCGCCGGCGCCCTCGGCATCCTCCCCGGACTGGCCCTGGCCCACTGGTGGTTCGGCGAGATGGTGACGCGCGGCGCCGTTCCCGAGGACGTCTCGCTGAGCGTGGGCCCGATCCCGATGCTCGCCGCCGTGGGCACCTGCAGCCTGGCCGCCCTGCTCGCCGGCTTCCTGGCCTCCCGCCGCCCGTCCCGGATGCGGCCCAGCCAGGCCCTCGGCGACGCCGCGATCGAGCCCGGCGGCCTGGGCAGGGTGCGGACCGTCATCGGGCTGGTCTTCACGGCCGGCGCCGTGGTGCTCTCCGTCGTCGCCTCGACCCTGGACGGCAGCGACGCCGCCAACACCGCGCTCGGCGTCGTGATGTGCTTCCTGATGGCCGTCGCCCTGCTCGGCCCCTTGGTGGCCCGGATCGCCGCGGGCGTGCTCGGCGCCCCGCTGCGGGCCGGTGGCGCCCCCGGCTCGCTGGCCGCCGACAACACCCGGGCCAACGCCCGCCGGCTGGCCTCCGCGATCACGCCGATCGTCATGGTCACGGCCTTCTGCGGCACCCTGCTGTTCATCCAGACCACCATCAGCCACGCCACCGGTGAGCAGGTGCGCACCGGCATCACCGCCGACCACGTGGTCGGCCCGACCGGCCCCGGCCTGCCGGCCACCACCGCCGGCCAGGTGGCCGGGGTGCCCGGCGTGGACGCCGCCGTCGGCGTGCTGCACACCGGCGCCGTCTACCACGCCGGCCAGGTCCTGGCCACCGCCACCGCGCTGGGCGTCAACGGCGACCCGGCGAAGCTGCCCCGGGTGCTGGACCTCGGGGTGAAGAGCGGTTCGCTGGCCGACCTCGGCCGCTCCGCGGACACGGTCGCCCTGGACGCGGGCCTCGCCGACACGCTCGGCGTCAAGGTCGGCGGGCGCGCTCCGCTCTGGCTCGGGGACGGCACCAAGGTCCAGCCGACGGTGGTCGCCACCTACGAGCGCGGCCTCGCCTTCGGCCAGGTACTGCTGCCCCGCGCGGCCGTCGCCGAACACGTCACCGCCGGGTACGACAGCCAGGTGCTGGTCGCCGACGCCCCCGGCGCGGACCGGGCCGCGGTCGCGGCGAAGCTGGCGGGCCTCGCCGGCACCACCGTCACCGACCGGGCCGGCTACGCCGCGCAGGCCGACCGCGCGCAGGAGCTCAGTGCCTGGGCCAACACCGTGATGGCGGGCGTGCTGGGCGGCTTCGCGGCCGTCACCGCCGCCAACACCCTGGTGATGACGGTGCTGGACCGGCGCCGCGAGGTGGCGCTGCTGCGCCTGGCCGGCACCACCCGGCGGCAGGTGCGCGGCATGATGCGCTGGGAGGCGCTGCTGGTCGCCGCGACGGGCCTGGTGCTCGGCGGCGCGATCGCCTGGATCACGCTGCTGCCGATCGCCCGCGGTATCGCCGGCGTCGCCCCGCACATCCCGGCCGGCATCGCCCTGCCCCTGGCCGTCGGGGCCGTGCTGCTCTGCCTCGGTTCGACCGGCCTGCCGGTCCGGGCCCTGCTGCGGACCCGACCGGTGGAGGCCGGCGGCGGTCGCCAGTAGCGGAGGGCGGGAGTGCGACGACCGGCCCTAGGCCGAACGGGCGGTGCGCGGCGGCGCACCGCCCGTCCGGGTGACAAACCTGCCGCAACCAGGCGCAATGGGGTGTCCGAAGACGTCACAATCGTTGATTGACAACGGCCGTGACGTGATGTCAGTTACGCCCTCCGTCGCGCCGTCCGGCGGTTTCCGGCCCGGCCCGCTCCTCGGGCCGCCGGCCGCCCCGACCGGCGCGTTCCCGCCCCGCCGAGCAGAGAGAAGCCCGACATGAGCAGTCCTCCCGCGGCCCCCGCGCCCCGCTGGCCGCTGATCCTGCTGCGCACCACCGCGACCTCGCTGGCGGCCCTCGGCCTCCTGCAGACCATGCTGGCCGGCAGCTTCCTCAACGGCACGTACGAGTCGCTCAAGGACCACGAGGTCGCCGCGATGACCCTCGCCACCGTGGTGATCGGCCAGTTCGCCGTCGCGGCGCTGGTCCGCTGGGTCGGCCGCGGGCCGCTCTGGCCACTGTGGACGACGGCGCTCCTGGCGGTGGCGGTCACCGGCCAGACCTTCGCCGGGTACGAGCGCGAGGTGGGCGCCCATGTGACGCTCGGCGTGCTGCTGGTCAGCGCTCTCTTCTTCGGCGCGGTCGGCGCCTGGCGGGCGCCGCTGCCGGCCCGCGCGGACGTGGCGGCCGAGCCGGATGGCGGGGACGGCACCGGGCGGCTGCCCCGGCCCGGCGGACCGGTCGAGGTGGCCAAGTGAATCGCCGCCGGTTCCTGGGCCTCGGCTCGGCGGCGGTCGGCGCGGGCGCGCTGACGGCGGTCGCCGTCCCCGCGGCGGCCCGGATGTTCCGCAAGGGCAGCCCCGGCCGGCTGCTGAGCAGTGAGGTGGACCTGCCGGAGCCGTTCCGGCTGCCGCTGCCGGTGCCGCCGGTGCTGGCACCGGTCCGCACGGAGGGCACCACCGACTTCTACGAGATCACCCAGCAGGTCGCCAAGCTGGAGATCCTGCCCGGTCTGCGGACGGACGTCTGGACGTACGGCGGTATCTTTCCCGGGCCGACCCTGTCGGTCCGGGCCGGCCGGCGGACGGCGGTGCTCCACCGCAACCAACTGCCGGTGCCGACCACGGTCCACCTGCACGGCGGCCACACCCCGGCGGACAGCGACGGCTACGCGATCGACCTGACCCTGCCGGCCGGGGCCACCGGCTCCCGTGGCGCGGGCGGTATGGCGGGTATGGCGGGGATGCCGGGCATGGAGCGGTACGCCGACGACCCCGCCGACACCCCGCTCGGCAACACCTCGAACGGCGAGCGGACCTACACCTATCCCGGCAAGCAGCGGGCGGCCACGCTCTGGTACCACGACCACCGGATGGGCTTCACCGGCCTCGCCATCTGGAGCGGCCTGATCGGATTCCACCTGATCCACGACGAGGAGGAGGACGCGCTGCCACTGCCGCGCGGTGAACGCGACCTCCCGCTGATGCTCGTCGACCGCTCGTTCGGGGAGGACGGCGCCTTCCGCTACCCGACCGTCGACGCCGAGCGCCTTGTCCCCGGCGTCAGAGCCGGTTACATGAACGGGGTGCTCGGCGACGTCATCCTGGTCAACGGCGCGCCCTGGCCACGGCACCCGGTGGACCGGGCGCGCTACCGGCTGCGCCTGCTGAATGCCTCCAACGCCCGCGTGTACCGCCTCGAACTGGACCCGCAGCCGCCCGGCGGCGACGCGCTGGTGCAGATCGGCGGCGACGGCGGTCTGCTGGAGGCCCCACGGGCGCACGATGTCGTGGACATCGCTCCGGCCGAGCGCTTCGACCTCGTCGTCGACTTCTCGCGCTTCGAGCCGGGGACGTCGGTGCGCCTGATGAACCGTTTCGGCACCGGCTCGGCGAGGGAGGTGATGCGGTTCGACGTGTCCTCCCGTACCGTCTCGGACGACTCGAGGGTGCCCGAGCGGCTCTCCACCATCGAGTGGCTCGACCCCGCGGACGCCGTCATTACCCGGAACTTCCGCTTCCGCCTCAGCAAGGGCGACGGCTGGACCATCAACAAACGGCTCTACCTGCCCGGCCGGGCGCTGGCCCGGCCGACCCTCGGCGCCGTGGAGCGCTGGCGGTTCTTCAGCGACCTGCACCACCCCGTCCACGTGCACCTGAACCAGTTCCAGGTGCTCTCGCGCAACGGCTCCGACCCGGGCCCGTACGACGCCGGGTGGAAGGACACGGTGGACCTGCGGTCGGCCGAGGCGGTGGAGGTACTGGTGCGCTTCACCGACTACCCGGGGACGTACATGATGCACTGCCACAACCTGGAGCACGAGGACATGGCGATGATGGCGGACTTCGTCGTGGAGTAGGGACCACGGTCCCACCCCCGTCGATCCCTCTTCTGAATTCACCCGTTCAGCTGAGCGCGGGTGGGCGTGTCGCACGCCCGCCCGCGCTTCGACATGCCGGGCCTGTGCCGTTGTTCTAGCGTCGCGAGGAGGTAAAACCCCTTCCACCGGCCGAGGAGCAGCGCATGACCAGTCCCGCCGAACGCCGCCGGCGCGGCCGCGCGGCCCGCGAACGGGTGTCGCGCTCCTCCCACGGCCGCTGGATCCCGGCCGCCGACCGCCCCGACCCCGTCGGGGTGCTGGAACGCCAGGGCGCCGACCGGGTCGCCGAACTGCTGCCGATCCGCTACGGCCGGATGGCCGACTCCTCCTTCGCCTTCCTCCGGGGCTCCGCCGCCGTGATGGCCGCCGACCTCGCGGCCGGCCCGGACACCGGGCTGATCGTCCAACTCTGCGGTGACGCACACCTGCTGAACTTCGGCGTGTACGCCTCGCCGGAACGCGCGCTGCTCTTCGACGTCAACGACTTCGACGAGACCTACCCCGGCCCGTTCGAATGGGACGTCAAGCGGCTGGCGGCGAGCGTCGCGGTCGCGGCCCGTGACAACGGCAACGACGAGGACAGCGCCCGCCGCGCCGCCCTCGCCGCGGCCCACGGCTACGCCACCGCGATGCGGCGGCTCGCCGGGCACGGCGAACTCGACGTCTGGTACGCCCGCATCGACACCGGCGACCTGCTGCCGCTGCTCCGGAAGCCCAGGCAGCGCAAGCGGGCCGAGGCGAGCCTCGCCCGCGCCCGGCGGCGCACCAGCCTCCAGGCCTTCGGCAAGCTCACCGAGACGAAGGACGGCCGGCGCCGCATCATCAGCGACCCGCCGCTCATCCAGTCGCTCCCGAGGACCGAATTCCGCGCTGTCGGCCAGGTCTTCAGCGACTACCGCGCCACCCTCGCCGACGACCGCCGCGTCCTGCTCGACCGGTACCGGTTCGTCGACGCCGCCCGGAAGGTCGTCGGCGTCGGCAGCGTCGGCACCCGCTGTTACATCCTCCTGCTGGAGGGGCGCGACGAGCGCGATCCGCTCTTCCTCCAGATCAAGGAGGCCGGCCGTTCCGTCCTGGAGGACCACCTCCCCGCCGTCCGCCCCGACGCCGAAGTGCCCGTCGCCCACGGCGGACACCGGGTCGTCACCGGCCAGCACCTGATGCAGGCCGCCAGCGACATCTTCCTCGGCTGGACGGCAGGCCCGGCCGGCCGCCACTTCTACGGCCGCCAGCTCCGCGACATGAAGGGCTCCGTCGAGGTCGCCGACCTGACGCCGGGCGGCTTCCGTGCCTACGCCGACCTCTGCGGCCGCACCCTGGCCCGCGCCCACGCCCGCTCCGGCGACCGCCTCGCCATCGCCGGCTACCTGGGCGGCGCCGACACCTTCGCCGAGGCCGTCGCCGACTTCGCCGTCCGCTACGCGGACCAGACCGTCCTCGACCACGCGGCCCTGCTGGCGGCGATCGAGAACGGTTCGGTCAAGGCGCGGCGCGGTATCTGACGCCGCTACCGGGCGGCCGCCCTTTCGGCCGCGTTCTCGGTCGGGGTCGGGGTCGGGGTCGGAGCGGCGCCGGTGCTGGGCGCGGTGGCGGCGGGCCGGCCCAGCCAGGCGAGCGCCGCCACGGCGCCGGCCAGGGCGAGCAGGGCGCAGCTCAGGGTGGCGACGGTCATGGCGGTGGTGAAGGCCTCGTCGGCGGCGGCGACCAGCCGGCCGGCCTGGGCGGGCGGCAGCCCGGTGGCGAGCAGGTGGGCGGCGGTCAGGTCGTGGCCGGCGGCCTCGGGCGCCCCCGGCAGTGCGGTCGTCAGGTGGGCCCGGTAGGAGGCGGAGACGATGGTGCCGACGACCGCGATGCCCAGGACGCCGCCGAGTTCGCGGACCACGCTGTTGACCGAGGCGGCCATCGGGGCCTTCTCGCGGGGCAGCGCGGCCACGATGGACGCGCTGGCCGGTGCCGTGATCAGGCCCATCCCGGCGCCGACGACCCCCATCGTGAGGGAGAGCAGGGCGAACGGCGTGCCGGTGGTGACGAGTGACAGCCCGGCGAGGCCGAGGGCCATGGTGGCCAGCCCGGCGGCGATGGTGTGCCGGTGGCCGAAACGGGCGGCGCTGCGGTCGCTGGTGCCGGCGGCGACGGCCATCGACAGGGCGAACGGCAGGGCGCCGAGACCGGCCTCCAACGGGCTGTAGCCGTGCACCAGTTGCAGGTACTGGGTGTAGACGAACAGCACGCCGAACAGGGCGAAGAAGGTGATGGCGAGAACGGCGCAGGCGGTGCTGAAGGTGCGGTTGGCGAACATCCGCATGTCCACCATGGGGTGGGGGGCCCGCAGTTCCCAGAGGGTGAACGCGGTCAGCAGGGCGACGGCGGCGCCGGTCTCGACCAGGGAGGTCGCGGACAGCCGGCCGCGTTCGGGGCCCCGGACGATGACGTCGACGAGCGCGACCAGACCGCCGGCCGAGAGCAGCAGCCCGAGGCCGTCGAGGCGGCCGGCCCGGCGGCCCGGGAGTGCCGGGATGAGGGCCAGGGCGGCCACGAGCGCGGCGGCGACCAGGGGCACGTTGATCCAGAAGACGCTGCCCCAGGCGAAGTGGTCGAGCAGGAGGCCGCCGGTGACCGGGCCGAGCACGATGCCCAGACCGGCGGTCGCGGCCCAGATGGCGATGGCCTTGCCGCGCTGCCGGGCGCCGAAGAGCATCACGATGATCGACAGGGTGGCCGGCATGACGAACGCCGCGCCCAGGCCCATGAGTGCGCGGTACCCGATGAGCGGTCCGACGGTGGTCGTCGTCGCGGCGGCGATCGAGCCCGCGGCGAAGACCCCCAGACCGCCGACCAGGGCGCGGCGGTGGCCGATCCGTGCGCCGAGACCGCCGGCGGCGATCAGCATCGAGGCGAACACCAGGGTGTAGGCGTTGTTGATCCACTGGAGATCGGCGGTGGAGGCCCGGAGCGCCTCGGCGAGCGTGGGGAGGGCGGTGTTGAGCACCGTGTTGTCGATGGTGGTGACCACCAGGGCGGCGCAGAGCGCCGCCAGTGCCGACCAGCGGCGCGGGTGGCCGTCGTCGGGATCGGGGTTCTCCTGGAGGCTCATGGTTTCCTCATCTGCGTAACCTTACGTATGTAAGTTTTCGGAGGGAAAGCTAGTCCACTCGGCTAACGCATGTAAAGTCAGGCTCATGAAGAAGGTCTCCGCAGTCGCCGAACCCGCTCCCGGCCAGGAGGAGGAGCCGCCGGCCCGGCCCCGGAACCGGCGTGGCGAAGGGGTGCGGCTGCGCGAGGAGATCGTGCGGGCGGCGACCGCGCTGATCGTGCGCACCGGGTCCGATCAGGCGGTCACCCTGCGCTCCGTGGCACGTGAGGTCGGCATCGCCGCCCCCTCGATCTACGCCCACTTCGCCGATCGGGACGCCATCGTCGAGGCCGTGGTGGCGGAGGCGATCGCGCAGCTGCACGAGATGGTGACCACCGCCGTCGCCGCGCACGACGACCCGGTCGAGGCGCTGCTCGCAGGCTGTGGCGCGTACGTCGAGTTCGGCGTCCGGGAACCGGCGCGCTATCGCGTCCTGTTCGGGTGGGCCCGGCCCAAGCCGAAGTCGCCCGACGGTGAGGACGCGGGAGACCGAGGGCTCGACGCGTTCCAGACGCTGGTCGACAACCTCGAAGCCTGTGCCCGCGCCGGACGGTCGGCCAGTACCGACCCCTTCGGCGACGCCGTGACCCTGTGGACGGCGCTGCACGGCCAGGTCATGCTCCGCGCCGACCTGCCGGACTTCCCCTGGCCCCCCACCGACACGGTGGAGCCGATGGTGCGGCGCCTCGGCCGCATCGCGCCCTGACGAGGGCTGCCGGAGCCGGGACGCCCGGGTTCGTGGTTCGGCTCGGAAGGCCGGACCGCCGGACGTAGCCCTCGGTGAGGGAAACCCGTGCTCGGTTCTGCTCAGTTCGGCAGTTTCGCCGCGTAGATCCAGTCGAAGCCGTCGTAGCCCGTGCAGTCGAGGTGTTTCGCCCGGGTCAGGTCGGCCCGTTCCGCCACGCGTTGGGCCTCTTCAGTCACTCATGCGAGGTTCGTAGAACTGTGTCGGGCGGCCCTGGCGGGTATTCGGTCTACTGGCGACGGGCGAGAGCCGTCAGCGCTTGTCTGACCATTCCCGCCGCGCGCTGATGCGACGCGAATGGTCCGAACATCTAGCGACCGCCCCACTCCTCGGCGAGCAGGCCGAGGATCACCTCGTCGGCGAAGGTGCCGTAGACCCAGGCGTTGCGGCGCAGCGTGCCCTCCAGGGTGAAGCCGGCCTTCGTCGCGGCGCTGATCATCGGGGCGTTGTCCGCCAGCGTCTCCAACTGCAGCCGCTGCAGCCCGCGGACGGCGAAGCCGTACTCGCAGAGCGCCCGGACCACGTCGCCGCCGAGCCCGCGCCCACGGAACGACGGGCGCAGCGAAATGCCCAGGTGGGCCGTCCGGTTGTGCGCGTCGATGCCCCAGAGCAGCGCCTCGCCCGCGAGGTCCCCGGTGGCCAGCTCCTGCACGGAGAAGAAGGCGACGTCGTCGGACGGCTCGCTGACGGCGTACGGGGAGTGTTCGGGGAGCGGTGGGATGGGCCGCCAAGGGCGGGAGTCGGCGCGCGAGCGGGTCGCCACGTCGTTGTACAGCTCGGCGTGGAGTACTGCCACGTCGTCCTCGTGCCGGGCCCGCAGCCCGATCTTTTCACTTGTGATCACCCGGTATTGCTATCGGAAGCCACCTGGCCGCACAACCGGTTTTCGGCGCTCGTCCCCGCCCCGGCGCCGGAAGCCGGCGTGGGTGGTCGGTCGGGGCGCCGCGTGGCGGTCGGCCATTCGCGTGATCGCTCGGCCGTTCGCGTGACTGACCGCCGGGGCCGGTGTGCGCCGCCATCACCGGCCCGGGCGGCGGTGGTTGGGAGGAAACGCCTCCGTCGATCCGGTGGCGGGGCGGCTTGTGGGGCGGCGGGAACGGGGGTTCTGGCGAAGACTCGGTGTGCCGGTGGTCGGCCGTGCTCCCCGTGGGACTCCGCGGGCCGACAGCGCGCTTCGCCCGACGCCACCGCCAACCCCATCTCCCCATCTCTTCAGGATTTGCCATGACGAACGTCCGTACTCGCTCCAAGCTCGCCCCGTTCCCGTTCGGTCCCGACGGCCAGACCTGGGAAAAGGCCCTGTCGGACCAGGGCGTGCACAACGGCAAGGCCGATCTCGTGTCGGCGCCCTTCGAGGACCCGCGCGACGTGTACAAGACGGGGGACCCGGGCCTGAAGTACCAGGATTTCGAACTCCAGATCTCGGGCTTCACGGACAAGCAGCGGAACGAGGCCCTCGCCGCGCTCGAGAAGTACCTGGCCGAGAAGCACAAGCACATGCTGGGTTACCAGTTCACCCAGGACATGAACGGCTACCAGCAGGATCTCGGCCGCTTCCTGGCGAACCACACCAACAACATCGGCGACCCGTTCGTCATCAAGGGCGGCTACCAGGTCAACACCCGGATCGCCGAGCGCGCCGTCCTCGACTACTACGCCGCCCTGTGGCGCGCCACCTGGCCGCACGACCCCGACAATCTTGATTCCTACTGGGGTTACATGCTCTCGATGGGCTCCACCGAGGGGAACATGTACGGGGTGTGGAACGGGCGCGACTACCTCAGTGGCAAGGCGTTGTTCTCCGAGCACGACCCCAAGTCGTCGACCGCCCCGCTGCGGTGGGTCCAGGCGGCCGTTCCCCGGGGGAAGCCCGACACCTACTACCAGCCCGTGGTCTTCTACTCCGAGGACGCCCACTACTCCTTCGCCAAGGCGGTGCGCATCCTCGATGTGGACACCTTCTCCACGCTGGGCGAGCGGCTGTACCAGGGGAAGTGCCCGCTCAAGGGCTCGCAGGGCAAGTGGCCCACCGAGGTGCCCTCCCGCAACGGAGAGTCGGGGACCTCCGCCGACGGTCCGGGCGAGATCGACGTCGACGCGCTCGCGACCCTGGTCGAGTTCTTCGCCGCCGAGGGCCACCCGATCCTGGTCAGCCTCAACTACGGCTCCACCTT
This sequence comes from Kitasatospora sp. NPDC092286, assembly GCF_044755565.1. Classification (NCBI taxonomy): domain Bacteria; kingdom Bacillati; phylum Actinomycetota; class Actinomycetes; order Kitasatosporales; family Streptomycetaceae; genus Kitasatospora; species Kitasatospora sp. NPDC092286. The sequence goes on from NZ_JBIVRD010000022.1 coordinate 114,052, forward strand.
CAAGGGCGCGCACGACGACGTCCGGGCCGTGTGCGACCGCCTGCTCCCGATCTTCGAGAAGTACGACCTGATCGAGCGCGACGTACTCTACATGAACGACGCGAAGGGCAACGCCAAGCCCGAGAAGCGGCGGGGCTTCTGGATCCACGTCGACGGGGCGCTCGGCGCCGGGTACGCGCCCTTCCAGCGCATGGCGTTCAAGGACAAGGACCTCGGCTGGACCCCGGACGTGGACCTGCCGGAGTTCGACTTCGGCCTCAAGGCGAAGAGCGCGAAGCACGGCGAGATCGACATGGTCTGTTCCATGTCGCTGAGCGGCCACAAGTGGCCGGGCGCGCCCTGGCCGTGCGGCATTTACATGACCAAGGTCAAGTACCAGATGAAGCCCCCGAGCCAGACCCAGTACATCGGCTCCCCGGACACCACCTTCGCCGGGTCGCGCAACGGCTTCTCGCCGCTGGTGCTCTGGGACCACCTGGCCCGCCACTCGTACAAGGACCAGGTCAAGCGGATCAAGGAGGCCCAGGAGCTCACGGACTACCTGGAGCAGCAGCTCAAGACGCTGGAGAAGGAGGGGGGCCTGGTGCTGTGGACCGCGCGCACCAAGGGCACCCTCGCCGTCCGCTTCCGCCGGCCCAGTGACGAGACGGTGGCCAAGTGGTCGCTCTCCACGCTGACCGTGAAGTACCCGGACCAGAAGAGCGGCGGCCAGATCGACCGCCCCTACGCACACGCCTTCGCGCTGCCGGGCGCCAGCGAGAAGCAGATCGACGAGCTCGTCGCGGACCTCCGCAAGGACCCGGTGCTGACCAAGCCGCCGGCGCTGAAGCCCACCACCCCGCGGCCCATCGCCCAACTCGCCGAAGGGGCCGTCCCGATCGGGCTGGTCCACATCACCGGACGCGGCATGCAGTAGCGGTACGGCCCCGAGCCGCGGACCGGCGGCACGGGGACGTCGGGCGTCGGCCGGACCGGAATCCGGCCGACGCCCGCGGAGCAACGAGTAACCACCAAACAGGAGATGTCATGGAGCTGTCCGCCGCCGGTCTTGCCAAGCACACGCCCCCTTCGAAGGACACGAAGGACATCAGGCAAGTCCTCAAAGAGGGTTTCGTCTGTCACGTCGCGTACATCGACCCCACGTCAACGCCCAACCGCCCACTGGCGGTGCCGATGGTGTACGGGTACAAGGAGGGCAAAGACCCCGAACTCGGAACGCTGTACGTGCACGGCGCGAAGGACCATCCCAAGTACCCCAATCCTTCTCGACTGCATGTCCTGGCGAGCAGAAGCGGGAAGGAGGGGGTGCCCGTCTGCCTGACGGTCACCCTGCTGGACAGCCTGATCATCGGACGCTCGCCGTACCACAACTCCGTGGGCTACCGATCGGTGGTGGTGAAGGGCACCGCGTACGCGATCGAGGAGAAAGAGGTCTGCGACGCGCTGAAGACGCTCGTCGACCACGTCGTCCCGGGCAGCTGGGAAACCGCGCGCAAGCCCAATGAGTACGAGGTTGAAGGGGATTCGAAGAATCCGGACAATTACCCCGGGACCGTGGTCCTGCGCCTCGGCCTGGACACGCCGGCCGAGGTCACGTTCAAAGCCCGTACCGGCGGGCCGAAGAGCGAAGAGAAGGTGGATGTGGACAGCGACTACTGGGCCGGGACGCTCCCGATCACGGAGGTCTACGGACCCCCGAGCCCGGCGAGCAATCTCAAATCCGGTATCAAGACCCCCGACTACCTCACGAAATACTCCCGGAAGGGGTGACGCCCGGGCGCGGCATCGTCGGTGGCGGGGCCGGACGGGGCGTCAGGACGTGCAGGGCGCCCCGGGTGACGGTGACGTCGATCGGGAGCGGGGCGATGAACTCGCCGTCGGCGTAGGCGGTGATGCCGGGGGACTCGACGCGTACCGATGCGGTGCGGTGGGTGGTGACCTCCGGGTGGTGGACGTGGGTGCCCTTGAAGATGCTGGGGAAGAAGCGGGCGATCCGCAGCCGGGGCATGGCCGCGACCAGGGTGAGGTCGAGGAGGCCGTCGGTGTGGTCGGCGGCCGGGCAGATGATCATGCCGCCGCCGTAGCTGCGGGTGTTGCCGATGGCGGCCAGGGTGAGATCGCGTTCGATGACGGTGCCGTCGGCGAGGGTGAGGCGGAACGGCAGCGGGCGCAGGTTGGCGAACTCGGCGAGGATGGCGAGGTTGTAGCGCATCCGGCCGCGCGGCCGTCGCAGGCGGTTGGCGCGGTCGCTGACCAGCGAGTCGAACCCGGTGGCGAGGACGGAGCCGAACCACCGGGACGCCCCGTCGGCGCCGGTGATCCGGCCGAGGTCCACGGCCGTGGTGTGCCCGCCGGCTATCACCTCGGCGGCGGCCTCGGGGGAGCGGCGCGGGAGACCGTACTCGCGGGCGTGGTCGTTGCCGGTGCCCGCCGGGACGATGCCGAGCGGGACGGCGGTGCCGGCCACCGCCTGGAGGGCGAGGTTGACCATGCCGTCGCCGCCGACCACCACCACCGCGTCGTAGCCGTCCGCCACGGCCTGCCGGGCGAGACGGCGGGTGTCGTCCGCCGAACCGCCCGCCAGGGAGGCCGTGTCGACGCCGAGCGCGCGCAGCCGGGCGGTGGCGCGGCGGGCGGCGGGTTCGGCGTGACCGGCGCCCGCCGCCGGGTTGGTGAGCACGGCCACCCGGCCGATCCGTCCGGGGCCGTCGGCGTGACCCGGCTCCTTGACGGGACCCCCCGGCCTGGTCATGGGATCAGCTTGCCGGGGTTGAGGATGCCCACCGGGTCGACGGCGGCCTTGACCGCGTGCAGGATCCGGACGCCCAACTCGCCGATCTCGTCGGCCATCCAGGGCCGGTGGTCGGCGCCGACGGCATGGTGGTGGGTGATGGTGGCGCCGGCCGCCGCGACGGCGTCCCCGGTGGCGCGCTTGGCGGCGGCCCACTGGGCGAGCGGGTCCGGGCCCTGCGCCGCGACCACGGTGAAGTAGAGCGAGGCGCCGGTCGGGTAGACGTGCGAGATGTGGCAGAGCACGAGGGAGCCGGGGAGCGCGGTGGTCAGCGCCGACGTCACCGCGGCCCGGAGGGCGGGCAGGCGGCGCCAGTCGGTGGCGGTCTCCAGGGTCTCGCAGAGGGCGCCCGCGCCGAGCAGCGAGTCGCGCAGATAGGGCGCGTTGAAGCGGCCGTGCTCCCACGCCCTGGCCGGTGCCTCGCCGAGCGAGGTGCCGCCGGCGGCCAGCAGGACGGCCCGGGTGAGCCGGTGGCGGGCGGTGACCTGCTCGGCGTCGCCCTCGAAGACCGTCACCGCCAGGCAGCCGCTCACGGCCGGTTCCCCGCCGATCTGCTCGGTCATCGCCAGGTTGACCGCCGTCTCGGCCTCGTCGGAGAGCCGGATCACGGTCGGGCCGGTGCCCCGCTGCTCGACCGCGCGCAGCGCGTCCGCGCCGGTCGTGAAGTCCGGGAAGTTCCAGGCCTCGTAGGCCTTCACGGCCGGGACGGGGTGCACCCGCACCCGGACGGCGGTGATCACGCCGAGGGTGCCCTCCGAGCCGAGGAACAGCTCGCGCAGGTCAGGGCCGGCCGCCGAGGCGGGGGCGCGGCCGAGGTCCAGGACCCCGGCCGGGGTGACGACGCGCAGGCCGCGCACCATCTCGTCGAAGCGCCCGTACCCGGCGGAGTCCTGGCCGGAGGAGCGGGTGGCCGCGAAGCCGCCGATGGTGGCGAAGCGGAAACTCTGCGGGTAGTGGCCGAGTTCGAAGCCGCGCTCGGCCAGCAGCGCCTCTGCCGCCGGGCCGGTGAGACCGGCGCCGAGGACGGCCTCGCCGGAGATCGCGTCCAGGTCGAGCAGCCGGTCGAAGCGGCGCAGGTCGAGCGAGACGACGGCGGTGAAGCCCCCGCGCTCGGGGTCGAGGCCGCCGACCACGCTCGTCCCGCCGCCGAACGGCACCACGGCGATGCGGCGTTCGGCGCAGAGCGCGAGGACGGCCGCGATCTCGTCCTCGCTCCCGGGCAGCACGACGGCGTCGGGCGCGTCCTGCGGGGCGCGGCTGCGGCGGCGCAGCAGGTCGGGGGTGGACTTGCCGCCGGCCCGGGGGAGCCGGTCGGCGTCGGCGGCGCTGAGGTGCGCCTCGCCGACGACGGCGGCGAGCGCCTTCAGGTCCGCCTCCGCCAGCAGCGAGGGGCGCAGCACGACCTCGGCGGCGGTGGGCCCGGGGCCCGCGTCGCCGGTCACGCCGAGGGCGGCGGCCAGCAGGGCCTTGATGTCGGCGGGCAGTTCCCTGGCGAGGGCCGGATCGCCCCAGGCGTCCCACTTCATCGGGGGGAGCGGAAGCGCGGCGCCGGCCGGTCCCGCTTGCGTCTCAGATGCCATGCGTTACAGTTTCACACATCATGTCAAGTAGTAACGCTGAGCAGCCAGGGGTGTCCGAAGCCCGCAGCACCGACGACGCGATCCTCGACGCCGCCGCCGACCTGATCGTCCATCTCGGCGTGCGCCGAACACAGTTGGCCGAGATCGCCCGCCGGGCCGGGGTCAGCCGGCCGACCGTCTACCGGCGCTGGCCGGACGTCCGCGCCGTCATCGGAGCGTTGCTCACCCGCGAGATCCGCGCCACCCAGGCCACCGTGGCGCTCACCGGGGAGGACCGCGCGGCCTTCGTCGACGGGGTCGTCGAGGTCGCCGTCCGGCTGCGCGACCACCCGGTGCTCGGCGCGCTGCTGCGCTCGGCCGACTCCGACACGCTCTTCGAGTACGTCGTCGAACGGCTCGGCACCAGCCAGCGCGGCCTGCTCGAAGCGCTCCGCGCCGGTATCGAGCAGGGGCAGGCGCACGGGTCGATCCGGGCCGGCGAGCCCGTCGAACTGGCCGCCATGGTGCTGCTGATCGCCCAGTCCACCGTCCAGTCGCACCGCATGGTCGCCCAGTTGCTGCCCGAGGCGGCGTGGCGGCGCGAACTGGCCAGAGCACTGAACGGATACCTCGCGCCATGACCCCGAACGCCCGGCCGCCCGCCCAGCGTTACGCCGGCCCGACCGCCGGGCCCTTCGCGGGTACGACCCGGCTCAACGCCCGCCGCCGCACGGTGGAGCTCGAAGCGCTCGCCGGGCGCCCGGCCGTCGACCTGCTGGTCATCGGCGGCGGCGTGACCGGCGCCGGGGTCGCCCTGGACGCCGCCGCGCGCGGGCTGCGCACCGTCCTCGTCGAGGCGCGCGACCTCGCCTTCGGCACCAGCCGGTGGAGCTCCAAGCTGGTCCACGGCGGCCTGCGCTACCTCGCCTCCGGCCGGCTCGGCGTGGCCCGGGAGAGCGCCGCCGAACGCGGCGTCCTGATGACCCGAACCGCCCCGCACCTCGTCCGCCCGCTGCCCCAACTGGTGCCGTTGCTCCCGGGGTTGATGCGCCCCGGGCAGGCCGCGCTGGTGCGGGCCGGCTTCCTCGCCGGGGACGCGCTGCGCCTCGGTGCCGGTACGCCGGGCACGTTGCTGCCCCGGGTGCGCCGCGTCGACGCGGACCGGGCGCGCCGGCTGGTGCCCGGCCTCAGGGCGGCGGGCCTGGCCGGCGCCCTGGTCGCGCACGACGGCCAACTGATCGACGACGCCCGGCTGGTGGTGGCGCTGGCCCGGACCGCCGCGCAGTACGGCGCCACCGTGCTCACCCGGGTGCGGGCGGGCGCCGTCACCGGCACCTCGGCCCGGCTCACCGACGCGCTCACCGGGCAGTCGTTCACCGTCACCGCCGGTGCCGTCGTCAACGCCACCGGCGTCTGGGCGGGCGAGGTGGACCCGTCGATCCGGCTGCGGCCCAGCCGGGGCACCCATCTGCTGTTCGACGCCGAGGCCCTCGGCCACCCGACCGCCGCACTCACCGTGCCCGTCCCCGGCTCCACCAGCCGGTTCGTCTTCGCGCTGCCGCAGCAGCTCGGCCGGGTGGCGGTCGGGCTGACCGACGAGGACGCGCCCGGGCCGATCCCGGACGAGCCGGTGCCGACCGACGCCGAGACCGGCTTCCTCCTGGACACCGTCAACGCGGCCCTGCACACCGCGCTGACCAGGGCGGACGTACGCGGCGCCTACGCCGGACTGCGGCCGCTGCTGGACACCGGCGGCGGTGGCACCGCCGACCTCTCGCGGGAGCACGCGGTGCTGGAGTCCCCGTCCGGGGTGATCACCGTGGTCGGCGGCAAGCTCACCACCTACCGGCGGATGGCCGAGGACGCCGTGGACACCGCCGTCCGGCTGCGCGGGCTGTCCGCCCGCGCCTGCTGGACGGCCCGGCTGCCGCTGGTCGGCGCCCCCGGGCACCGGGGCGGCCACCCGCTGCCGGTGGACGGCGCGCCCGCCTCGCTGCTCGCCCGGTACGGCGGCGAGGCCCGGTCCGTCCTGGCGGTCGCCGAGGCGCGGCCGGGTGCCGCGTGTGCCCCGATCGCCGAGGGCATCGACGTCACCCGCGCGGAGATCGCGTACGCCGTGACGCACGAGGGCGCGCTGGACGTCTCCGACGTGCTCGACCGCCGGACCAGGATCGGTCTGGTCGCCGAGGACGCCGAGCGCGCCCGCCCGGCCGTCGAGGAGATTCTGGCGGACCGTCAGGCGGGTTGACGGCGCCGTCAGCGCTCCACGTGCTCGGCCATCGGCCGCACCGTCCCGCCCAGTTCCAGGACGCAGGCCAGCGGATGCCCGGCCACACCCGTGCGCTCCAGGCGCACCGAGAGCGGCAGCGGCGGCTCCTCCGCCAGCTGGGCGGCCAGCGTGAGCGGGTAGACGCCGTGCCCGTGGACGCGGTGGAAGGCGCACTCCTTGCCGTCCACCAGGACTTCCGTCTCGGTGATCCACCCGGAGCGGACGTTCACGGTGACGGAGTGGCCGGCCTGGTCGAGGTGGAAGCTGTGCCGCTGGCGCATGGGGACCTCCCGCGCGGGGGCCTGGACGGGCGTACCGCCCGCACGGTCAGTGTAGGTCGGCCGCCGCCGCGGGGCCGGGCGGGAGGACGGGTGAGGGGGCGGGGGAGTGAGTGAGCGCGGGGTGGCCGGCGGACGCCACCGTCTGCGGGTGGATTCTCGTGATCTCTACAGTGTTGTAGATTCATCGAAAGGGAGAGCAACCGAGGAGGGCATCGTGGGAGTTTCGCTGGCCAAGGGTGGCAACGTCTCGCTGAGCAAGGAGGCGCCGGGCCTGACCGCCGTCATCATCGGTCTCGGCTGGGACGTGCGCACCACGACCGGGGCCGACTACGACCTGGACGCGAGCGCGTTGCTCTGCAGCGCGCTCGGCAAGGTGGTCTCGGACCAGCACTTCGTCTTCTTCAACAACCTGCGCAGCCCCGACGGCTCGGTCGAGCACAGCGGCGACAACCTGACCGGTGGCGGCGACGGCGACGACGAGCAGATCAAGGTCAACCTGGCCACCGTCCCGGCGGACGTGGCCAAGGTGGTCTTCCCGGTGTCGATCTACGACGCCGACGCGCGGCTGCAGAGCTTCGGCCAGGTCCGCAACGCGTTCATCCGCGTGGTCAACCAGGCCAACGGGCAGGAGATCGCCCGTTACGACCTGACCGAGGACGCCTCGACCGAGACCGCGATGGTCTTCGGCGAGCTGTACCGCAACGGCACCGAGTGGAAGTTCCGCGCCATCGGCCAGGGCTACGCGTCCGGCCTGCGGGGCATCGCGACCGACTACGGCGTCAACGTCTGAGCCGCTGAGGCGTTCTGACGGGGTTTCGGCGGCTGCCCGAGCGCGTGGCCGCCGAACCCGCCGGTGCCGGCGAGCTGGTGCCGCCACCATGCGGTCATCGCGGCCTCGTCCATGGTCGCCCAGTCCGGCGCCGCGGTGACCTGCGCCTGCCCGAGGCGGCGGCCGATCTCCACCAACTCCTGCCCGGCGGCTCCGCGTTCGCGGTCGTACGTGGAGAGCAGGCCGGTCCAGCCGTCCGCCGCCCGCCAGGCGTCCTCGAAGGCGCAGGCGTCCTGGACGGCCTTGACGGCGCCGCTGGTGTTGTGCGGGCGGACCACGGTGGCCGCGTCCCCGGCCAGCAGCAGCCGGCCGGCGGTGCGGCGCGGGGTCGCCAGGTCGTAGATCGGCTGGAGGAAGGTCCGTTCGCGCGGGGTCAGGCCGATCACCCCGGCCCAGTAGGCCGGCAGGTGCCGCTCGGCGAGCTGCGCCAGCTCGTCGAGCCGTGCCGGGGTGAGCGTGCCGGCCGGGATGCTGGTCGGGCCGTCCAGCGGGAGCCAGTGCGGCGTGGGGGCGTAGAACACCCAGTTGACCTGGGTGGAGCCGGGCGTCAGGCCCGGGATGCGGTAGAGCACCACCTGGCCGCCGCGGTAGCAGACGGTGATGACCTCGTTCTCCGGCCAGAGCGCCGGGCCGCCCGGCAGCTCCTCCAGCAGTTCGGAGCCGAAGCTGCCGCGCCAGCAGACGTAGCCGGCGTAGTCGGGGCTCGCCTCGGGGCAGACGGCCTCGCGGACCACCGACCGGTAGCCGTCGGCGCCGATCACCAGGTCGTGCCGCTCCCGTTCGTTGTCCGGGCCCGCCACCCAGGCGTGTTCGTCGTCGCCGCCCACGCCCGTGACCGTCGCGTCCAGCCGGAAGGCCACGGTGTCGGGAGTGCGCTCGCGCAGCGCCTGCCAGAGCACGCCCCAGTGGTAGGAGTGGAACGGCATCGCCTGCGCCCAGAGCCGCCGCCCGCGCGGGTCGGCGCCGCCGTCCCGGCCCTCGCGGGTCACCCAGTGCCGGGTGGTGATCCGGTGGCGGCGGATGCCGTCGTCGAGGTGGCCGGCGCGGACCAGTTCGGCGTAGCGGTCGTCGTGGACGCAGAGCCCGACGCCGCGGTCCTCCAGCCGGCCGGGGCTGCGCTCCAGCACCACCACGCGATCCGCGCCGCCGCGGGCGGCCGCCCGCGCGAACGCGCACCCCGCGATGCTGCCGCCGACCACGGCTATCGATCGGTCTCGCATGGCCGTTCCCTCCCCGAAGAGCTGCGAAGACTTCACTTCGATACGACAATACGCACACCGTGGCCTGGGCTGGTGGGCAGTTGGCGAATTTCGGGCGGGGGCGGGTGGGGCGAGCGCCGGAGTCTTATGCAACTTGTTGCATAGCGGCCGGACCTTCCCCTACCGTGTGGTAACAACGAGCCGCCGCACGCCGCACAGGAGACGTCGATGAGCGCCACCGCCCAGCAGCCCCAGGTGTCCCCCGCGCCCTACCCCCACCTCCTCAGCCCGCTCGACCTCGGCTTCACCACCCTCCCCAACCGCGTGATCATGGGCTCGATGCACGTCGGCCTGGAGGAGGCCCCCGGCGGCTTCGACCGGATGGCCGCCTTCTACGCCGAACGCGCCCGCGGCGGCGTCGGCCTGATCGTCACCGGCGGCATCGCCCCCAACGAGGCCGGCCGCCCCTGGGAGGGCGGCGCCATGCTCACCACCGAGGCGGAGGCCGCCCGGCACCGCGTCGTCACCGACGCCGTCCACGCCGCCGGCGGCCGGATCGCGCTGCAGATCCTGCACTTCGGCCGCTACGCCTACCACCCGGACCTGGTCGCCCCCAGCGCCCTCCAGGCCCCGATCAGCCCGTACCCGCCGCACGCGCTCACCGCCGAACAGGTCGAGCGGACCATCGAGGACTTCGTCCGCTGCGCCGCCCTCGCCCGGGCCGCCGGGTACGACGGCGTGGAGATCATGGGCTCCGAGGGCTACCTGATCAACGAGTTCATCGCCGCCGCCACCAACCACCGCGAGGACGAGTGGGGCGGCCCCTACGAGCGGCGGATGCGCTTCCCGGTCGAGATCGTCCGCCGGGTCCGCGAGCGGGTCGGCCCCGACTTCATCCTGATCTACCGCCTCTCCATGCTCGACCTGATCCCCGGCGGCTCCACCCTGGCCGAGGTCGTCCGGCTCGCGCAGGCCGTCGAGGCCGCCGGCGCGACCGTCATCAACACCGGCATCGGCTGGCACGAGGCCCGGATCCCCACCATCGCCACCTCGGTGCCGCGCGGCGGGTACGCCTGGGTGACGAAGAAGGTGATGGGCTCGGTGAACGTGCCGCTGGTCGCCACCAACCGCATCAACACCCCGGAACTGGCGGAGCGGTTGCTCGCCGAGGGCAGTGCCGACCTGGTGTCGCTGGCCCGGCCGCTGCTCGCCGACGCCGACTTCGTCGCCAAGGCCCGGGCCGACCGGTCCGCCGCCATCAACACCTGCATCGGCTGCAACCAGGCCTGCCTGGACCACACCTTCAGCGGCCGGATCACCTCCTGCCTGGTCAACCCGCGCGCCTGCCACGAGACCGAACTCGTGCCGGGACCGACCAGGCGGCGCAAGCGGATCGGCGTCGTCGGCGCCGGACCGGCCGGCCTCGCGTTCATCGTCTCGGCCGCCGAACGCGGCCACACCGTCACCCTCTTCGACGCCGCCGAGACGATCGGCGGGCAGCTGAACATCGCCCGGCGCGTGCCCGGCAAGGAGGAGTTCGACGAGACGCTGCGCTACTACCGCACCAGGCTGGCCGAGTTGGGCGTCGAGCAGCGGCTCGGCGCGCTGGTGGACGCGGAGCGGCTCGCCGCCGAGGGCTTCGACGAGATCGTCCTCGCCACCGGCGTCACCCCGCGAACCCCCGCCGAAATCCCCGGAGTCGACCACCCCAGCGTCCTCGGCTACCTGGACGTGCTGCGGGACGGCGCGCCCGTCGGCGAGCGGGTCGCCGTCCTCGGCGCGGGCGGGATCGGCTTCGACGTCGCCGCCTACCTCACCGACCAGGGCGACGGGGCCAGCCTCAACCCGGCAGTCTTCCAGCGCAATTGGGGCATCGACCCCGAGTACCGCGAGCGCGGCGGCCTGCGCCGGCCCGAGCGGCCCACGCCCCCGCGCAGCGTCCACCTGCTGCAACGCAAGACCACCAAGGTCGGCGCAGGCCTCGGCAAGACCACCGGCTGGATCCACCGCACCGAGCTGAGGCGCCGCGGCGTCACCATGGTCGCCGGGGTGACCTACGAGTTGATCGACGATGCCGGCCTGCACCTCGTTGTGGACGGCGAGCGAAAGCTGCTGCCCGTCGACACCGTCGTCCTCTGCACCGGCCAGGAGCCGCGCCGCGAACTGGACGCCGCCCTGCGCGCCCTCGGCCTCACCCCGCACCTGATCGGCGGCGCCGACGTGGCCGCCGAACTGGACGCCAAGCGGGCCATCCGGCAGGGCACCGAACTGGCCGCGGCGATCTGAGCCGGCTCGCGACCGGAGCCGGCTCACGGCCGGGCCTTCCCGGGACCGGACTCTCCGGGAGGCCCTGACTCTCCCGGAGGCCCGGGCCTGTCGAGGGCCCGGGCCGGCCCGTCCTAGGATCGGCCGCATGTCCCTGCCGCACGCCATCCTCACCGCCCTGCTGGAGAAGCCGTCCTCCGGGCTGGAGCTGACCAGGCGGTTCGACAAGTCGATCGGCTTCTTCTGGTCCGCCACCCACCAGCAGATCTACCGCGAACTGGGCCGGCTGGAGACGTCCGGCCTGATCCGGGCCCTCCCGCAGGCCGGCCCGGTGCGCGGGCAGAAGAAGGAGTACGAGGTGCTGCCCGCCGGTCGCGCCGAACTGGCCCGCTGGACGGCCGACGGCGGCGAGCCCAAGGCCGTCCGCGAACCGCTGCTGCTGCGTCTGCGTGCGGCGGCGGCGGTCGGAGCGACCGGCCTGGACGCCGAGCTGACCCGCCATCTCGCGGAGCACCGAGCGCAGTTGGCCGACTACCAGGAGATCGAGCGACGGGACTTCCCGGCCGAGAAGGCCGCGGACGAGAACCGGCTCCAGCACGCCGTGCTGCGGGCCGGGATCGGCCTGGAGACCTTCTGGGTGGAATGGCTCACCGAGACCCTCGCAACCCTCCCTCCGGAGCGGCCCTGACCTGCGGCACCGTCGCCCCGGCGGGCGGCGGACCGGGCCCGGTGGGAGACTGGGCGCCTGTCCCTGCCCGAACTCTCGACCGGGGGCCGTATGTCTCGTATACCGCGCATGTCCCAGCCGAGGCCTCTCCTCGCCCTCGCCGCCGCGGCCGTCGCCACGGTGGTCGCCCTGGGCACCGCCGACATCGCCGCCGGGGCCGCCGTCCGGCCGGGCCCGGCGGCCGGCCCGCTCCGGCCCCCTGCCGCCGCCCCGGCCGACGGTCTGCCCACCGCGGACCAGTTGAAGGCCGCGCTGCTCACCGCCGCCGAACTGGGCCCGGACTTCACCGAAGCGCCGGCCGCTGCGAGCCCCTCGCCGGGCAGTGCCCCGGCCCCGGCCGGCGGCTGCACCGGGCTGACCGCCCTGCTGAACCGGCACAACACCCGGCTGTCGCCCCAAGCCGTCCACCAGGAGACCGAGTTGGACGGTCCCGGCTCGAACCCGATGGTGACCGAGGCCCTCACCGCCGAGGATCCCGCCGGGCTCACCGCCGATCTCGCCGCCGCCACCGACGCGTTCACCAACTGCCACAGCCTGACCTTCGGAGCCGGCACCGACCAGGCCGTGACCTTCACCGTCACCCCCCTCGTCCTCGGCGACCGCCCGGGCACGCCCGCCGTCCGCCTCGACGGCACCCTCTCCGGCGTGCGGCTCAACGGCTGTCTCGGCATCGAGCGCTTCGGTTCCGTCGGCCTCTTCTACGGCTTCTTCCAACGCGACAGCGACTCCCCCCAACTCGCCTCCCTCTACTACCGCGCCGCCGTCGCCAAGGCCGAACGCACCCTGGGCACCCCGGCCGGCGGCGCCGCCTCCCCGGCCGCCACGACGGTGGTCTTCAGCGGCTGAGCACGACGGCCGCCGCCCGCCCGGCCCTCCTCGGCCCGCCGCCGCGACGGCCGGTGCGGGTGCCCCCGGTGATGGAACCGTTCGGCCGGCTGCCGCGTCCAGATCTCAGAGACCGGTCGCCCTCGTGCGCCAGGACAGCTTGCCGGGAGACGCGTCATGAGTTCTGCGAGAAGCCGGGCGGCGGGTTGGGCGTTCGCCGTCGCGGCCGGCGTGGCGGGGATCGTGGCGACGGTGGCGGCCCCGTTCGGCGCCCTGTCCGAGGGCTTGTCGGCGGACCGCGATTCCGTCCTCGGCGGCCGGGTCGAGATCGGCCTCGTCGGCACCGCCCACCCGGGCGGCTTCGGGGAGTTCGGGACGTCCTCGCTCGTGCTGCCGACGTTCGACTCCGTCGCCGACGCACTGCGGGCGGAGGCCGCCCGCCTGGCGGGGAACGGCTGGCAGCTGCCCACCCCGACCGCGAGCGCGACCGTCTCGATCGTCAGCCCCGGCGGCACCGGCGCGGCCACCATCGAACTCGCGGACGGCGCCCTCGGCATCTCCACCGACGACCGGACCGTCAGGTCGGCTCACGAGTGACCGGAAGACGCCCGGCGAAGCCGACCATGGCCGCCGATAGGGGGGAAAGTCTGATGAATGACGCATCGACAGTTCGGTATGCCGTCCGTGCCGGCCTTGTTGCCCTGTTGATCGGGGCAAGTGCGTGCAGCGGTTCGCATGGCGGCGCCGAAGGCGCGACGACCGCCCCAGCCGCTCCGGAGACCTCGGCGGGACGGCCCTTGGCCGGTGACACAGTCCGGCCGACGTTCCCGGAGTCGACCAGACGACGAGTGCTGGAATCGGCGGCGGAGGAGGGAAAGGCTCCGGGCGATGGTGGGGTCACCGTGATGGAGTACGACGGTGGGCATGATCCGTCGCTTATCTGGCAGACGGCGAGCAGCGGCGACATCTGCGTCGCCGAGGTCGACGGTGGGGAGACCGGGTGCTCGAAAGCCGCAGAGATCGAGAAGCGGCCCACCCCGGGGGTCGGAACAATGCTGCGCTTTAGGCTGGTCGACAGCCAGGGGCGTCAGGCATGGACGGTCCTTCTCATCGCCGCCGGCGAGTCCGTCGAGAAGATCTCCTGCCGGCAGCAGGACTTCCCGGTGCGGAAGGCGTTCACGGCATCGGTCGGTGGTGTCCTGCGAACCGTCTACACCACTGTGGTGCCACGCGATCTCCCGGGCGACTACCGGGTCGATGTCCGGCGGGACGGACAGCCGTTGGCGGACCACGTGGTGATCAACCCGGAACAGGTCGCAGCTGTTCAGTGCTGAGCGTCGTCCTGGTCGCCTCGAACGCAGTGAGGGAAACGGGGGTAACGTCAGCGGGTCGGTGGGACTCGGCCCGGACGTCTTCGGAAGCTGCGGAAAGTTATTCGGCTCAACGAATCCGCGCGGAAACTCGGTCGACACCATCGACGGCGGTGCTGGTTGGGGAATGGGTGTCGGTGCTGGTGCCGGGTTCGGCAACGCCTGGATCGGAAAGCTGTTCACGTGGTGAGCCGTGAGCGCCAACAGAAGTGACATGTCTACATGTAGTCGATCTGATCAGACCCTCTCGTCGACGATAGGGCGACGCCGCGGGCGAGACTCAAGAGGTTGCTCGCGAGCCCTGCCGCTCGAACCTTCATCACTTCACTTGGCGTTGGGGATGGAAATGGCTGAGTTCATTATGGCAGTTCCCTGGTTCATTATTTTCGGCGGCGGCGGTATCCTTGTCGCGTGCGACTTCAGATGGTTGGCGGAGAAGGTTTTTAACCTCATCGACCGCTATTCAATCGCCAGCCCCGGGGAGGCTACGCCGAGAACGATCCGCATCGTTGATGCTATATTTGTGGCGATTTCCGTGTTCGGGGTCTTCGTCATCGCGCTGTCCCACGCGCAGGGGAACTGATGCGACAGTTTAGATGAGCTGGGAATCCTTCACCTTGTGGGCGGTTTCTTGTTCTTTGCGTTCGGTATTACTGCCCTTGTGATCAGGATCTTTTAGATTCGATCGTCGGGGGGATGGCGCGGTCTTCGGCGGTGAAGAGGGGTGCGCTGGCCGGTATCTCTGTATGCTGCGTCTTTGCGGGGATGTTGTCGGGAGTTCTCATGGATGTCGCGTTTTTTCTGATTCCCTTGCTCCTGGGCATAGCCATTGTCACGGACTTCCGGGAATGCAGCAAGCTCTTCATGCAACCAAGTAGGAGGTCTGCGAAGGAGGGGCCCGCCGGCGTTCACCTGCTCGCGGGGTGGGTCTTCATCGTGCTGTCGGCCGTTCCTCTTCTGTCGGCGCTGATCAGGTTCCTCGTGGGCTGATCGAACGTCAACCACAACAGTTGAGGCTCTGTCCACTCCCTGGAGTGGACAGAGCCTCAACTGCTTGTCGAGGTGGATCGCGGTGTGACGGGGGTGGTCTCGACAGGAACGTCTGGCGTGGGGCCCTCTGGGCTCCATGCCGGACGTTCCTGTTGGGTTCTCCTGTCGTGGCTCCGCGGGCATGGCTGCCGATGGTCCGGTCGACGACAAAGCGGGAAATGTCGTCGTCGGCGGCGACCTGCCCGGCGAGGCCGCGGGCGAGCAGTCGGTCGAGGACCGGACGCCCGAGGGCGCCGGAGGCGGCGGTGGCGACGATCACGGCGCCACCCGCGACGCCCGGGCGGCGGTTGGTCAACCCGATTTCTCCTCCGCGGCTTCGCTGTCGCTCGCCGCGCGCCCTTTCGCATTCGTACAAGACGCAGGGTTCGACGGTGGGCCAGTCTCGCTCAGGGGGCGGTCGTATCGGGCGCCGGCCCGGCCGACGTCGTGCCGCGGGCCCGGACCACCCCGTCCGAAGAGCGTCGCGAACAGCAGGAGCGACAAGAGGAGACAGTCATGTTCTTCCGAACGTCAGCCCGGGTAGCAGCTCTTGTCGCCACCGCCGGTACGGCTCTGGTCGCGGTGCCCGCGACCGCCGGCGCCGCGACCACCGGCTACACCCCGCAGTCGGCCTGTGGTTCCAGCTACGAGACGAAGGACTCCTTCGATCTGCCGGGCGGTACTTCGACGGTGTACCTGACCTACAGCAGGTCGACCGGGCAGAACTGCGTCGCCACCATCAAGAACACCAGGATCGGCACTCCGACGCTGACCGGCGCCTACCTGACCTTCGGGGACGGTAGCGGCAGGCAGGAGGACGCCAGGAACTTCAGCTACTACGCCACGGCCTACATCTACGCGCCCGGGCAGTGCATCTACTACGGAGGCGAGGACTACAACTCCGGTGGCTGGTGGGGCAAGGGGCCGGGCTGGTGCGGCTGAGGCGGACCGGGCCCGGTCCGCCCCGACCTCGGGTTGACCCGCGCCGGACGCACTGAGGCCGGTCGGCGCTGATCCGCCGCCCCTGGCACGACACAACTGCCCGTCGGCCGGTACCGGCCGACGGGCAGTTGCGGTGCGTCGTCGGTCAGGAGAGGTCTCTCGGCATCACTGCGCGGTGCCGTCCGGGTCTTGCCGCAGCTGCTCGACGAGCCGGTCGATCGTCGCCTGCGCCTCGCTCAGGGGCGCGCCGGTGGCATTGCGCCAGGTCCGGATCGCCTCGACGCGGTCGCCCGCGAGCGCGTGGGCGGCGGCGAGCCGGGCGTGGAGGGGGTGGCCCGGGAGCCGGGCGGGGACGGGGCGGCCGCGTGGTTCGCCGGCCCGGCCGCTGGGGTCGTGCTCGTCGAGTACGGCGTGCAGACCGTGGAGCGGTGTCCGGTCGGCCGGTCCTGCGGTGCGGACCGCCACCAGTTCCCAGTCGTAGTCCGTACCGCCGGGCTGGTCGTCCTCCGCTCCGAGGCCCAGCAGGCCGGGGTCGTCGATCAGTTGGCAGACGTTGTAGAGCAGGTCGTGCTGCATGGCCCGTACCACGTCGGTGAGATCGTCCGGGTCCACGCCGCACGCGAGGATCCGGTGCAGGGCGGCCGGGACCGGGTGCTCGGGGGCACCCTCGGACGGCCGGTTCCTGAGCCAGGCCTCGATCCACGAGGGCTGCCCGCCGGTGCGGCCGTCCTCGTCGACGACCAGGCTCCACAGGGCGTTGGCGAAGGCCTCGTGCGGACGGGCCGGCGGGCCCTCGGGGCCGGGATCCTCGTACCGGGTCGTCATCCGCCCACACTCCCACAGGGGACGCCGGGCGAACCAGCCGCCGCGGCTTGCCCGGGGGACGGACCGGGTGGCAGTGTCCGTTCCGGCCGGATGCCCGGCGGAACGGACGAATGAGGGAGACATGGTGGAGGCGGACCCCCGGACCGTGGCGGCCGCACCGGCTGGGGTCGCGCGAGCCCGGGCCGGGATCGCGCAGGGCCTTCCGGCGCCGCTGGTGGCGCTGTGGGAGGTGACGGACGGCCTGCTCACCGACGCCGGTACGGCCGTGTACGCGGCCGGCTGCATCGGTGAACGCAACACCACCTACGAAGTCGCGCAGTACGCCCCGGGGTTCGTCCTCGTCGGGGACGACAGCGGCGGCCGCGGGTTTCTGCTGCGTGCCGACGATCCCGGCTCGCCGGTGTTCTCCTCGGACCTGGGCGATCTGGACCCGGCGGACTTCGAGGTCGAGGCACCGGACTTCGCGTCCTGGCTCGAGGTGGTCTGCCCCGGTCTGGCCCCCGGTCCGCTCCCCGGTCCGCTCCCCGGTCTGGTCCCCTGACGAACGGCACCCGTACCCGCCGCACCCCGGCCGCACCACCGCAGTCCCTCGCGGCCGCCGCGGTCTGTGGGGAACGGCCCCGCGGCGGCCGGTCGGACCTCGCCGGGGCGCCGGGCGCCGGGCGGGTCCGGGAGGAGGAGCCGGACCCGCCCGGGACCCTGCTGCGCCCCGCCGCAGCACCGTCCAACCCGCCGTCGGGCATCCAAACCCGGCAGCCCGCGCGGGCCGCCGTGAGCGCTTCCGATGGATCGTCGGGTACGTGCGTCGGTTCACGCATGCGGTCCCTCTCCCTCGCTCGACGGCCGGTCCGAATGCGTACCCGCGGTGGATCCGGCTCCCCGGCCCGTCCGGCCGCGCCGGGGGCGGGCGAGACGGTCTGTGCCACCTGTCGCGGAACCGGCCCCACCGGGACGCCGTCCGCGCCAGTGTTGCGGTGGTGCGAACGGGCGTTGCGGCGGGATCACGTATCCGCCAACAGGCCGATCCCATCATGTGGAAACCTTGATTCGGCCCCTCCGATCGTGGAAACCTCCTGTCGCCAGCACGCGCCGAGCCGAAGGGAGCAGCCAGATGACGACGCCTCAGCTGCTCACTCGAGCCGCGTCCTGTTGTCGGCGCTGACGCCTTCGGCGCCCTCCCTCCGTCCCCGGCCGGCCAGGCCGGTTGCCGTGTGGTGAGAACGGGCGCCGTCCGACGCGCTCCCGTCCGCCGTCGCCCCGGCGTGACCGCACGCCCACCGACATCCCTTTCCTCCTGATTTGCGAGCAAAGATGGCCCCGCAGCTCACCCCCGTCGTCCGCACGTTCCTCGACAGCCGCCCCGGCTTCCTGCTCGGTGAGGAGACCGGTGTCCGGGCCGCCTCCGGAGCGGTGCTCCCGGTGCTCGACCCCTCGTACGGCACACCGTTGGCGGAGGTCCCGGCGGCCGGGCCGGAGGACGTCGACCGGGCCGTCCGGCTGGCCGGGGCCGCCTTCGCCGACGGCCGCTGGCGGGCCAGGCCGCACCCCGAGCGGGCCGCCGTACTGCACCGGATCGCGGACCTGCTCCAGGCCAACGCGGAGCACTTCGGGCAGCTGGAGTCGCTGGACGCGGGCATCCCGTACGCGACGGCCCGGCACCTCGCGCACGGCGCTGCCGAAACGTTCCGGCACTACGCGGGCTGGACCGGCCGCCTCTACGGCGACGTCAACCCGACCGCGCCCGACGTGCACTCGTACACGCTGCGCCAGCCCGTCGGCGTGGTCGCGGCGATCGTGCCGTGGAACATGCCGCTGCTGATGGCCGCCTTCAAGCTGGCCCCCGCGCTGGCGGCGGGCAACAGCGTCGTCCTCAAGCCCGCCGAGCAGACCCCGCTGAGCGCCCTGCTGCTGGCCCGGCTGGCGCTGGAGGCGGGCCTGCCGCCCGGCGTGCTCGCGGTGCTCACGGGGGACGGCACGGCCGGTGCGGCGCTGGTCGACCACCCGGGGGCGGACCTCGTCGCCTTCACCGGCTCCACCGAAACCGGCCGGGCGATCCAGCGCGCCGCCGCCACGGGCGTGAAGCGGGTGCTGCTCGAACTGGGCGGCAAGAGCCCCAACATCGTCTTCCCCGACGCGGACCTGGACGCCGCCGTCGCCGCCGCCGGAGCGACCGCCTGGCAGCACTCCGGCCAGATCTGCTTCGCCGGCACCCGGCTGCTCGTCCACCGCTCGGTCCACGACGAGGTGGTGGAGCGCGTCCGCGCGGACGCCGCGAAGCTCACCGTCGGCCCGGCGTTCGACGAGGGCACCGACCTCGGGCCGCTGATCTCCGCCGCCCAGCTGCGCCGGGTCTCCGGCTACCTCGACCTGGCCCGCGAGGCCGGCCTCGACCCCGCCGGCCGGGTGCTCGACCGGCCCGGCCACTACGTCACCCCGACCGTGCTCACCGGGGTCGACCCGCACTCCCGGCTCGCCCAGGAGGAGATCTTCGGGCCGGTGCTCTCGGTGTTCGCCTTCGACACCGACGAGGAGGCGCTGCGCCTGGCCAACGGCACCGCGTACGGGCTGGCGGCCGGCGTCTGGACCAGGGACCTGAGCCGGGCCCACGCCTTCGCCCGGGACCTGCGCGCGGGCACCGTCTGGGTCAACACCTATGGCCTGCACGACTTCTCGGCCCCCTCGGGCGGCGCGGGCCAGTCCGGGCTGGGCCGCGAGCACGGGCGCGAGTGGATCCACGCGTACACCGAGCCGAAGGCCGTCCACGTCCAGCTCTGAGCACCGGGGCAGGCCCGTGCCCGCGCTACCCCACCAGCCCCGCAAGCCCCCCACGAGGCAAGGAATTCATCACCATGGCAGAGTCGGCCGACTATGTGATCGTCGGCGGCGGCACCTCCGGCCCGGTGCTCGCCGCCAGGCTGGCCGAGGACCCGTCCGTCAGCGTGCTGCTGCTGGAGGCCGGCGGGCCGCTGACCCAGCGCGAGAGCCTGGCCCCCGCGCTCTGGCCGTACACCCTGGGCGGCGCCCTCGACTGGGGCTACGCCACCGTGCCGCAGCCCGGCCTGGACGGGCGCCGGGTGCCCTGGCCGCGCGGCCGGGTGCTCGGCGGCTCCTCCGCCCTCAACCTCGGCGGCTGGATCCGGGGCAACCGGGCCGACTACGACGCCTGGGCCGCGTACGGAGGCCCCGGCTGGTCCTGGGACACCCTGCTGCCGCTCTACCGCCGCGCGGAGGACAGCGGACGCGGGCCGGCGCCCTGGCGCGGCACCGGCGGACCGGTCCGGCTCCAGGAGGCGGGCCCGGCCGGCCCGTTGTACGAGGCCGTGCAGGCCGCCGTCGAGCAGGCGGGCTACGGCGGGAGGACCGACGTCAACGGGCCGGACCAGTTCGGCAGCGACACCCAGGAAATGATCTTCGTCGACGGGGTCCGGATCACGCCCGCCGCCGGCTACCTGGCCGATGCCGCCGCCGGGCACCGCCCCAACCTGACCGTCCGCACCGGAGTGCACGTCACCCGCGTCCTGTTCGAGGGCGATCGGGCGACCGGCGTGGCGCTCCAGGGCCCCGACGGGCCGGCCGAGATCCGGGCCCGCCGCGAGGTCGTCCTGGCGGCGGGCGCGATCGGCAGCCCGCAGCTGCTGCTGCTCTCCGGTCTCGGCCCCGCCGACGACCTGGCCGCCCTCGGCATCCCCGTCCGCGCCGACCTGCCCGGCGTCGGCGGCAACCTGCACGACCACCTGCGGGTGCCCTTCGTCGGCCTCGCCGCGCCGGGCGCCCCCGGGCCCGCCCCGGCCGTACCCACCGAGGAGAACCTGCGGCTCTGGGAGGACGGGCGGCGCGGCCCGCTGCGCGACCTCGCGGGCGGGGGAGTGGCCTTCCTGCGCACCGACCCCGCGCTCACCGCCCCGGACGTCGAACTGCTGCTCGGCACCGGACCGCAGCCCGGCCACGACCCCGCCCGCACCGGCTACCTGCTCGCCCCGGTCGTCCTCCAGCCGCGCAGCCGGGGCCGGTTGCGGCTCGCCTCCGCCGACCCGGGGGACGCACCGCTGCTCGACCCGGGCTACCTCGGCGACCCGGCCGACCTGAACACCCTGGTCGCCGGGTTGCGCGCGGCCCTGCGGGTCGCCGCCCAGCCGGCGCTGCGCCCCTGGACGGCCGAGCAGACGCTGCCCGCCGACGCCACCGACGAGCGGCTCGCCGCCCACGTCCGGGCCACCGCCGACACCGTGTTCCACCCCGTCGGCACCGCCCGGATCGGCCGGGACGACGACCCGGACGCCGTGGTCGACCACGCCCTGCGGGTGCGCGGCGTCCAGGGCCTGCGGGTGGCCGACGCCTCGGTGATCCCGGTGATCACCCGGGGCCACACCATGGCGCCCGCCGTCCTCGTCGCCGAACGCGCCGCCGACCTGATCCGGCGCTGACCCCGTTACCGACCCCGACCCCGGCCCCGGCCCGACGCCGGTCCCGTCCCCGATCCCTGGGAGCCCCCGCATGACCCCCGCCCCCGACGCCCCCGACGCCCGCGTCCGCCTGCTCTGGTACCTGACCAGCCCCGACGGCCCGCTGCCCTGGGAGGAGAGCGGCCGCTGGCCCACCGGCTTCGGCCACCTGCGCGAGCTGGCCCGCACCATCGACCGGCTCGGCTACTACGGCGCCCTGCTCGGCACCGGCCGCGACGACGGCCTGACCGTCACCGCCGCCCTGCTCGGCGACACCGAGCGGCTGCGCTTCCTGCCCGCCGTCTACCCCGGCCTGCACTCCCCGGCCAAGCTCGCCCAGATCGCCGACACCCTCCAGCGTTTCTCCGGCGGCCGGCTCCTCTTCAACGTCGTCAACGGGCAGGACGCCACCCTGGCCGGGTACGGCGTCCACTACGAGCACGACGAGCGCTACGACTTCAGCGCCGAGTACTGGGACGCCTACCGCCGGGTCCACCGGGGCGAGCACCAGGCGTACGAGGGCCGCTACGTCCGGCTCGCCGCGCGGCCCGACGACGAGGGACCGCTCTCGCCCTGGCCCAACGACCCGGTGCCGGTGCCGCTCTGGGGCGCGGGCACCTCGCCCGCCGGAGTCGCCCACTCCGTCGGGCTGCTGGACACCTACCTCAGCTTCGCCGACACCCCCGCCCGGCTCGGCGAGAAGTTCCGCCGGGTCGGCGCCGAGGCAGCCAGGCTCGGCCGCACCCTCAACTACGGCACCCGGTTCCAGATCATCGTCCGGGAGACCGAGGACGAGGCCTGGGCCGCCGCCGAGGACCTGCTCCACCGCACCGGCCACCGCACCGCCGTGGACCTCGCCGGGTGGAACCTGCGCGGCCGGTCCCTCGACGACTTCCGCACCGAGGACCCGGCCGTCGAGCGCCGGCTCGCCGCGCTGCGCGCCGGGCGGCTGCCGGAGGTCCGCGACCTGGAGGTCCACCCCAACGTCTGGACCGGGCCCAGCCTCTTCGGCTTCGACGTGGTCTCCCCGGCCTCCGGCACCTACCTGGTCGGCAGCGCGGAGAACGTCGCCGCCCGGATCCGCGAGTACCGCGCGGCGGGCGTCGAGTCGTTCATCCTCTCCGGCTTCCCGCTGATCGAGGAGGCCCACCGGGTCGCCGACCTGCTCTTCCCGCTGCTCGACCTGGACCACGCCGACCCCGCCGACCACGCCGACCCTGCTGCTCCCGCCGCGACGCCCGCCGCCGCACCCGCCCTTCACGCCTGAGGACCCGCCACCATGCCCAGCCACCGCGTACTCACCGCCGCCGCGCTCGCCGCCGCCACCGCCCTGGCCGCCACCGCCTGCGCCCGGCCCGACCACGGCCCCGCCGCCGGAGCCGGCTCCGCCCCGCCGGGCGCCGTCAAGAACCAGGCCGCCGTGGACGCCGCCAAGGCGTTCCTGGCGCCCTACCTCACCCGGACCGCCACCTGGAACGGCCCGGCCGACTCGCCGCCGGTCGCCCCCGGCAAGACCATCGTCTACCTCAACCGCTGGACCTTCTCCGAGACCAACACCTACGTGGTGGAGACGGCCAGGAAGATCGCCGACTCGCTCGGCTGGAAGTTCGTCGCCGTCGACGTCAGCAAGGACTTCAACGCGGGCGTCACCCAGGCCCTCCAGCTCAAGCCGGACGGTCTGATCTCCATGGTCACCGAGGGCGACGCCGACAGCGCCGCACTCGCCCAGATCGCCGCCGCCAAGGTCCCGCACATCGACTTCACCCTCGGCACCACCGACTACAACCTCAGCAACCCCGGCATCAGCCACATCATCGACTACCACTACTACGACCAGGGCCGGATCACCGCCGCCCAGGCCGTCGTCACCACCGGTGGCGACGCCCGGCTCGGCCTCTTCCGGACCGCCCCCAACTCCTCCAACCGCCAGGAGATCCAGGGCATCAAGGACTGGTTCGCGCAGAACGGCGGCGGCGCCGTCGCCGCCGACCAGCAGATCCCGGACGGGCTCCACGGCACCCCCCAACTCGGCCAGGCCGCCGTCGCGTTCGTCCAGGGCCACCCCGAACTCAACGTCCTCTGGCACGAGTACGACGGCATCGCGATCAGCGCGGTGCCCGCCATCCGCGCCGCCGGGCTGGCCGCCAAGGTGCCGCAGATCTCCAACGAGGGCGATGCGCCCACCCTCAACTTCATCCGCACCGGCGCCGGCCAGATCGCCGACGTCGCGCCCTCGTACGGCTGGGCCACCTACGCGGCCTTCGACGACCTCAACCGGATCTTCAACAACGTCGAACCGCCCAAGGACGACGGCGTCCCGCTGCGCCTGCTCACCAAGGACAACCTGCCGCCCGAGGGCGAGCGCTTCGACGGCGGCTACGACTACGCGGGCCACTACCGCAAGTTGTGGGGTGTGAAGTGAGCCGGGCCCCGAGCGCCGCCCCGAGCGCCGCGCCAAGTGATGCCCCGACCGCCCCGGCCGGGGCCGGGAGCGCCGCCGCGCTGGAGGTCCGCGGGCTGAGCAAGTCCTTCGGCGCCAACCGGGTGCTGCGCGACCTCACCTTCGCGCTGCGCCCCGGCGCCGTCACCGCGCTGCTCGGCGAGAACGGCTCCGGCAAGTCCACCCTGGTGAAGGTCCTGGCGGGCGTCCACGCCCCGGACGGCGGCGAACTGGCCGTCCACGGCGAGCCCTTGGCCCTGCCCCTCACCCCCGACCGGGCCCGCGCCGCCGGGCTGCGCTTCCTCCACCAGGACCTCGGCCTGGTCGAGGAGTTGACCGTCGCCGACAACCTGGCGCTCACCCTGCGCGAGCGCCGCCCGGCGCTCGCGCCCGTCAACCGGCGGGCCGAGGCGGCCCGCGCCGCCGAACTCCTGGACGCCTTCGCGGTGGCCGCGCCCGCCGGAGCCCATGTGGCCGACCTGCCCGCCTCGCAGCGCGGCATGCTGGCCGTCGCCCGGGTCTTCGGCGACGTGGGCGCGACGCCCGTCGTCTTCCTGGACGAGCCGACCGCCGCCCTCGCCGCGGACGACGTGGCCCGGCTGTACACGGCCGTCCGGCGGATCGCCGAGCGCGGCGCGAGCGTGGTGCTGATCTCGCACCGGCTGGAGGAGGTGCTGGAGGTCGCCGACCAGATCCTCGTCCTGCGCGACGGGCGCCTGGTGGCCGACCGGCCCAATCAGGGCCTGACCGTCGCCCGGCTGGTGGAGGACATGACGGGCCGCCCGCCGGCCCCCGTCGACACCGCCGCGCCGTCCCCGGCCGCGGGGGAGCCGGTGCTGGCCGTCCGGGGCCTGCGCGGTGCCCGGCTGCACGGCGTCGACCTGGAGCTCCACCCCGGCGAGGTGCTCGGCGTCACCGGCCTGGTCGGCTGTGGGCGCAGCGAACTCGCCCGGATCGTCGGGGGCTCCCAGCGCCCCGCCGGCGGCGCGGTCGAGGTCGACGGGCGACCCCGGACCTTCCGCTCGGCCGCCGACGCGATCGCCGCCGGGATCGTCAGCGTGCCGCAGAACCGCCACCTCCAGGGCGTGATCCTCGACCTCACCGTCCGGGAGAACCTCACCCTCGGCGACCTGCGCCCGGTCAGCGGGCGCTGGGCCGTCAGCGGCGCCCGGGAGCGCGCCGAGGCGCGGCGGCTGATCGAGGAGTTCGACATCCGCCCCGGCGACCCCGAGGCCGACGTCCGCTCGCTCAGCGGCGGCAACCAGCAGAAGGTCGCGCTCGCCCGCGCCGTCCGGCTCGCGCCCCGCGTCCTGGTCCTCGACGAGCCGAGCCAGGGCATCGACATCGGCGCCCGGGAGGGCATCGCCCGGGTCGTGCGGCGGCTCAGCGAGGACGGCGTCGCCGTGCTGCTCGCCACCTCCGACCTGGACGAGCTGATGGACCTCGCCGACCGGGTCGTCGTCCTGGACCGGGGCCGGGTCACCGCCACCGTCCCGATGGCCGGCACCGGGCGCGCCGAGCTCTTCCACGCCATCACCGCCTCGGCCGGTGCTCCCGCCGCCGGCTCCGCAGCCCAGAAAGGCACCGCCGCATGAGCGCGCAGGCCGCTGCCCCGTCCGCCCCGTCTACTTCGTCCGCCCCTTCTGCCCCTTCCGGCCCGTCCGCCCCGTCCGTCCGGTCCAGGACCGCCCTGCGGCTGGCGGCCCAGTGGTCGCTGGCCGGGCTGCTGCTCGCCTTCGTGGTCTTCTTCTCGATCGCCCGGCACGGCCAGTTCGACACCGGCACCAACGTCCGGGCGATCCTCTACGCCCAGTCCGTCACCGTGGTCGTCGGCATCTCGGCGATGATCTCGGCGACCGTCGGCGAGATCGACATCTCGATCGGCGCCGTGATGACCATGAGCGGCGTCCTCACCGCCTGGGCGTACGGCCAGGGCTGGTCCACCCTCCCGGCGGTCGGCCTCGGCCTCGCCTCCGGCCTGGCCGCCGGGGCGCTCAACGCGCTGCTGATCGTGCGCGGGCGGATCAACTCCTTCATCGCCACCCTGGCCGTGACCACGCTGCTCACCGGCTTCGCCCAGCTGGTCACGGGCGGGCTGACGCTCTACAAGTCCATCCCGAACGGCTTCAACGACGCGGTGGCCTCCACCGTCGCGGGCATCCCGCTGATGGTGCTGTACGCCGCCGCGATCGCCGGTCTGCTCGGCTATCTGATCTCCCGCACCCCGTTCGGCCGGCGGATGCGCGCCAGCGGGACGGGCCGGGAGGCCGCCGAACTGGTCGGCATCCGGACCTCGCGGTATGTCACGGCCGGGCTGATGACCGGCGCGTTCGTCGCCGCGGTGGCCGGGGTGCTGAACACCGCCCGCCTCCAGTCGGCCGGCCCCGACGGCGGCTCGGCGGTGATGCTGGGCTCGATCGCCGCCGTCTTCCTCGGCGCGGTGGTCTCCCCGCGCGGCCATCTCAACGTCGGCGGCACCGTCCTGGCGGTCCTGACGCTGGGCATCGGTATCTCGGGGCTGACGATGATGGGCGCGCCCTCCTGGGTGCCGGACGTCTTCAACGGCCTCGCCCTGATCGCCGCCCTGCTGATCTCCCGGGCGGGCCGCCGCACAACGAGGTGACCGCACGGACCGCGCGGGCCCTGCTTGGAAATTCACTGCCGTGAGGCGCCAACGTCGCGTTGTCACATCTCTATTGCGCACCCATGGGGATGGCTAGCATGGGCGCTCCGCAAGGGATCAGCCAAGGTGAATGGGAGGAACCACCCATGAGTGCACTGGTACTGGACATCCGCGACGCCGGCCTGCTGGACATCGACGACGAGGTGATCGCGTTCGAGGACGAGTTCGACGCGGACCTCGCTCCGGCGGCGTGTCTCGCCGACCCGTTCGTCACCTACGTTCCGACACGGTTCGACTGTGCGGTGAACTCCTGACCTTCGCCGCGCACATGGCCACCGGGGACACCGGGGCCACCGGGTGACCGCCGCGCGGGCGACCGTGCGGCGGTCACCCGCGCGGTGTGCGGAGCGCGCCGGGCCGGACCGGGGGGAGTGGAGGACGAGTGCCGTCAACAGCACCGGCGGGCGCACAGCCGGACCCGGGTACGGCCGAGGCCCTGCGGGAACGGATCGCGGCCCTGGTGGCGTCCGAGCCCGGCGTGCGGCGTCAACTGCATTGCGATGACGACTGGTTGTACCTGCACGACCCGGACATGCCGGTGCTCGCCCACGGCTGGAAGCTGCATGTCTCGGCCCGCCCCGACCAGTTCCCCCGGCTGCTCGACCTGGTGCTCCCGGTCCTGCTCCGCCGCACCTGCGACGCCAAGTTCGCCGCCGGCGTCGCCGTGCTGCGCGAGCTGAACTCCGGGCTGCGCGCCGCGGCCGCCGTCGGCAAGGCGGTCACGGTGTACCCGCCCGAGGGTGAAGTGTTCTCGATCGGAACGGAGTTGGCGAACGCGCTGGCCGGCTGGGACGGGCCGAGGGTGGTCAGCGACCGGCAGGTGCGGGCGGACGCTCCGGTCTACTACCGCTACGGCCTGTTCCGGGTCGCCGCCGGCGACTCGGCGCTCACCATGGCCGGCCCGGACGGGCGGACGTTTCCCGGCCTGGCCGAGGCCAGGTACCGCCAACCACCGTGGGTGAGCGACCCGTTCGCCCCGTACCCCGCCGCTCGGCCGGCGACCACCCGGGTCGGCGACGGCCGCTACCGGATCACCGCCGGGATCACCCGCTCGCCGAACGGCCATGTGTACCGCGCGGTCGAGGCCGCCACCGGGCGGGAGCTGGTGGTCAAGCAGGCGCGGGCCTTCGTGGCCGAGGACGCCGCCGGCATCGACGCGCGTGGCCGCCTCCGGCACGAGCGCCGGGTGCTGGCCGCGCTGGCGGGTGTGCCCGGGGTGCCGCAACTGGTCGACTACTTCCGGCACGGCGCGGACGAGTACCTGGTGAGCAGCGGCTGCGGGCCGCGCGACCTGCGCCGGGACGTGCTCGAATCCGGTCCGTACGACGCTTCCACCGGCGGCGGGGACGGCCGCGGGCGTGACTGGTGGTCGCTGGCGCGCGGCCTGGTGCGGGTGCTGGACGCGGTGCACGCGCACGGCGTGGTGATGTGCGACCTGAAGCCCGCGAACGTCGTGCCGGACGCGTCGGGCGGGTGTTCGCTGGTGGACTTCGGGGTCAGCGCCCTCGACGGCGAGCGCCCCGGCGGGGCGACCCCGGGCTACGGGCTGCCCGGCGCGCTGGACGCCCAACCCGCCGACGACTACTACGCGTTGGGGGCGACGCTGCACTACGCGCTCACCGGTCTCGACCCGGTCGTGATCGACCCGGACCACGCGACCAACCGCGACCGCACCCTGGCCTGCCTCACCGGCGTGCTCTCCGATCCCCACCATCCGGCGGCCGCACTGGTGGTGGGCCTGCTGAGCTTCGACGCGGAGGAGCGCACGGCCGCCGCGGCGGCGCTGCGGGGCGGCGGGAGGCTGCCCGTCCGCGCCTCGGTCCGCCCGCCCCGCGTCACCGCCGGGCTGCTCGGCGACCTCGTCGACCACACGGTCACCGACTGCGTGCGGATGGCCCGCGAGCTGGTCGCCGCCGACCCCCGGGGCGGGGAGCCGCGCGTCCTGCTCTCGTTCTACGACGGCGGCGCCGGCCTCGGCCTCGAACTGCTGCAGCACGCCGAGCGCCCGGACGCCCGCGCCGCCGCCGCCTCGCTGGCGCGCTGGACGGCCGCCCACCCCGCACTCGGCCGCCTCAACCCCGCTCTCTACGAAGGCCGGACGGGCGTCGACCTCTTTCTCGCCCACGCGGCCGATCTGCTGGGTACCGCTCCGCCGGCCTTCGTGGAATGGCACCCGGCCGACGGCTGCCCGACGGACCAGACCGCCGGAGCGGCCGGCATCGGCACCGGCCGGCTGCTGCTGGCCGAACGGGCGCGCGCGGCCGGCCGCGCCGGGGAGGCGGAGCGGCACCTCGCGGTGGCGGCGGCGTGCGCCCACCGTCTGGTCACCGGCCCTCCCGCCGGGCCCCGGGAGACGCCCAACCCCGGCACCGCGGCACTCGCCGAGGGCTTCGCACACGGCCGGGCCGGCCTCGCCCACTTCCTCCTCGCCCTGCCCGATGCCCTGCCCGATGCCCTGTCCGATGCCCCGTCCGGCGCCCTGCCTGACGCCGGGCCCGAGGCCGCCGCGCGCCGCATCGTCGACGCCCTCGCCGACGACATCCCGCGCCTCGTCGAAGCCGCCGCCCACCCCGGGGCCACCCGCCGCTACGGCTCCTGGTGCCGGGGCCTGGCCGGCATCGGCACGGTGCTCGTCCAGGCGGGCCGCCACTACGGCGAGGACGGGTACGTCACCCTGGCCACCGAAGCGGCGGCCGCCTGCCGCGCGCTCGCCCCGAGGATGGGCCTGGTCGTCCAGTGCTGCGGCCTCGCGGGCGTCGGGGAACTCCTGATCGACCTGGCCCTGACCACCGGGGACGAACAGCACTGGCACGCCGCCGAGGAGATCGCCGGCTTGATCCTGACCCGCGGCGGCGGCCCGGTGGGCTCTCCGGTCTTCCCCGGCGGCAACCCCGCCACCGAGTCCGCAGCCTGGGCCGTCGGCACCGCCGGGGTGCTCTCCTTCCTGCGCCGCCTGCACCGCCGCGGCGGCCCGAGGCTCGGCATGCTGCTCCAGAGCTGATCCGCGACCACGGCGGCAAGACCGTCGCGGTTGCCCAGGTCAGCGCCGCGTGGCTCGGAGTGGGAAGTCGGCGGGTCCGACTTCCTGGTCCGCCG
Source organism: Kitasatospora sp. NPDC092286 (assembly GCF_044755565.1). Taxonomy (NCBI): domain Bacteria; kingdom Bacillati; phylum Actinomycetota; class Actinomycetes; order Kitasatosporales; family Streptomycetaceae; genus Kitasatospora; species Kitasatospora sp. NPDC092286. The sequence continues at coordinate 143,624 of NZ_JBIVRD010000022.1, forward strand.
GCCGACCGCCCCGAGCCGGCCTCGGCCGTGGCCTGAACGAGCAGCGAGGAACGCGGCGCTGCTGCGAAGCGCATCCGGCTGCCGCAGCGGGCACGGGGTGAGCAGACAGCCGGGCGCGCCGATGACCACCGGCTCGGACGGTTGTAGCCGACCCGCTCGGCCTTGCTGGGCTTGTGGCTGAAGCGGGCCTGCGGATCGTGCGGGGAGACGAGCTCCACCGATGACCACGGGGCCGGGGCCGGGGGCAGGGTTCCCGTCGGCAGCTGCTGCGGACGGTGAGTGCGAGGGACTGTGGCGCCTGCTCAGCCGGTGCCGAGAACGGCCGGTACCTGTCCGTCAACGATGGGGCCGGTGACGCGGTGTCCTGCCGGACGCCTCCGAGCCGGTGTCGTACGGCCGGGGAGCCGCCCGGCAGGCCGGAGGGAGTCAGACGGCCGTGCGGCCGCCGTCCACGGGCAGTACGGCGCCGTGGACGAAGCTCGCCGCGTCGCTGGCCAGGTAGGCGATCGCTTCGGCGATCTCCTCCGGTTCGGCCGGTCGGCCGGCCGGGGCCTGGGAGGCCAGCGCGCCGAGCTCCTCGCCCATGCCGGCCGTGCCCTCGGTGCGCACCGGCCCGGGGCGGACGGCGTTGACCCGCACCCCGCGCGGGCCGTACTCCGCGGCCCACGCCTTGGTCAGCAGTTCGACGGCCGCCTTGCTCGACCCGTACAGGGCCATGCCCGCGGCCCCGTACGCGGCGACCATGGTGCTCACATTGACGATCGCACCGTGGCCCCGTTCGGCCATCGCCGGCGCGAGTTCCGCCACCAGGTGGAACGGCGCCTTCACATTCAGCGCGTAGACGGTGTCGACCTCGCTCTCCGCCGCCTTCTCGGTGGGCCCGAACGGGTAGACGCCCGCGTTGTTCACCAGGATGTCGGCCCGGCCGCCGCCCAGGTCCACGACTTGCCGGGCCAGTTGCCGCACCAGCCGCGCCTCGCGCAGATCGGCGGCGACGAAGTCGGCGCTGCCGCCGCCGGCGCGGATGGCGGCGACCACGGACTCGCCGCGGGAGCCGTCGCGGCCGGCGACCAGTACATGCGCTCCCCGCTGCGCCAGCAGCGCCGCGGTGGCGGCACCGATGCCGCTGGTCGCGCCGGTCACCAGGGCCACGCGCCCGGTCAGATCAAACGAACCCATGAGGTTGTCCTCCGTGTCGGAAAGGGTGAGCTGACATACGGGGAAGCGCTCCTTCCCCGAGGGATTCCGTTCTCGTCATCGGCGATTCCCGGGGCCCGCTTGACCAACGACCACAGCGTGCGGCGGCCGAACAGCCCACCCCGGTTGAGGTTCCCGTCCGGGGAACGGATCGTGGGAGCGTCCCGGTCCGTCGTGCCGCGCGGCCCCGAGCAGGCGCGCGGCAGCCGAGCAGCCGTGCGCCACCCGAGCAGGGGCGAGCACGAGCACCCGAGGGGAACCCATGGCGTCCAGCAGACGCAGCCGCCTCCGCGCCGCCGCGGCGTTCACCGCGGCGGTCCTGGTGGCCGGCTGCTCCTCCTCTCGTCGAAGGCGAACGCGCGGGCGGCGGCGGAATCCGGCAGGTCGACGATGTGCACGCTGCCGGTGGGCGTGCCGCCGTCGCTGGAAAGGGTCGGGCCGCGGGCGATCATCTCCGTCGCGTACCGGTCCATGTAGGCCCAGTGCTCTTCCAGCAGTTCCTCGCGCAGCCCCTCGGAGCCGGGCCGATCGCGGTGGTGGACGAGGAACTCCGTGCCCGTAGGCTCTCTTGAACGAGGTAACCAGGTCGAGCGGATTTCATGGCGACGGCCGCTCGGCAGCCTCAACCGTTGACGGTCCTGCTCGTGACGACCTCGAACGCCGGGCCCTGTCCGCTAAAGTGAGGGCCGGGCCGTGACTGGCGCTGAGGTGGAGTACCACCGGGGAGCGGCCTGGCACTCTGTCGATGCCGTGCGCCTGGGCGACTCACCGTGAGGCTCAGGAGTGGCACGTGGCTTGGACAGAGACAGCTCGCCTGATGGACGGCACCGGTCTTGCCCGCCGCATCATCGAGAGCAGCACCGCGGCTGCCGCAGACCTCCGCCGACGCACCGGGACCGCCCCGTGCCTGGCTACCGTGTTGGTCGGAGAAGATCCGGCTTCGGTGACCTACGTCCGAATGAAGCGAGCCCGGTGCGAGAAGTCGGGCATCACGTCACGGCACGTGGCCCTGCCCGCCTCGATCAGCACCAGCGGCCTGATCGAAGCCGTCACCGACCTCTCCCAGGACGCCGGCGTGCACGGCATCCTGCTGCAACACCCCGTGGGTGCACACATCGACGAACGCGCCGCCTTCGAAGCGATCGCTCCGGACAAGGACGTCGACGGGGTGACCATGCATTCCTTCGCGGCGATGGGCTTCGGCCTTCCGGGCTTCGTGTCCTGCACCCCCGGAGGAATCATGCGTCTGCTGGAGGAGTACGACGTGGACCTCGCCGGGAAGCACGCGGTCGTGGTAGGACGCAGCGCGATCCTGGGCAAGCCCGCAGGCATGCTCCTGTTGGGACGCGATGCCACGGTGACGTACTGTCACTCGCGTACCACCAATCTGTCCGCGATCGTTCGGGAGGCCGACATCCTGCTCGCCGCGGTTGGACGGCCGCGTTTCATTACCGGCGCGGACATCAAGCCCGGTGCGGTGGTGATTGATGCGGGATACAACCCGGGCAACGTCGGGGACGTGGACTTCGAGACCGCCAGGAACCGGGCAAGTCTGATCACCCCCGTCCCCGGAGGTGTCGGCCCCATGACCATCGCCGTGCTCCTTGCCCAGACGCTGGAGGCGGCGTCACGTCAGCTCGGGACGAGTTGACGTGGGCTCTCGTGGGCCGGGCCGTCGCCCACGAGAGCCCTGGCTCACCGACACACCCCGGGCCCGCACCCGCACCAGCCGCCTCGAAGTGCTTCGCCCCGCCTGACCAGAGACGGGGCGAAACGACAGAGTTCGAATTCCACCAGCATCGTGCCGGGGCCCGATGCGCGGCCGCGGCATCGTCCCCGGTTACCGGGGCGGGTGGTGTAGTCGTTCTCGCCGTTCCACTCGTTTTCGACCCGCAGAGCGACCGGCTTCGGTAAGGGCGGACGGGGGCGAGGGTGGGTATGGCCGTCAGACGACGACGCGCGTGGGCAGGGCGTCGGCCCGTCCGTAGGCCAGGACCTCCGGGAGGACCTCGCGGAACCGGGCGAGGTCCTCGGCCGGCGCCTCGATGGTGGCCTCGATCTCGGGGTCGTCCAGCCCCAGGGCGGCCAGGTCCGAGGGGTCCAGGCTCACCCGGAGGACGTTCCCGGTCAGCACGACTTCGCGCACACATCCGTACGCGGTCCCCTGATCGGCCGTGACCAGGCAGTGGGTGTCGAATCCCAGGGCGATGTCCTGCTCGTCCGGCTCTTCTTCGCCGGACATGAACAGCAGGATGAAGCCGCTGCCGTCCGCGTGCTCGGCGAGGCCGGCCTCGGCGAAGTAGCTGTCGGGGTCCGTATCCGCAGCGGCGGCCCGGGCGGTGAACCGATAGGTCATGGCACGGTTCTATCAGGGGCGCTCATCGAGGTCGGGCGGAGGGTTGGACGGGTACGGGGCATGGCAACGGGTCAGCGGGGGCGCGCCGGGGCGAAGGGGATGCCGGAGGTCAGGCCGCGGTGGCCGATCATCAGGGACTCGCCGAGGAAGCTCACCCCGATGGAGAGCTGGACGGGGCGTGCGTTCTCGTGCATGCCCAGCTTCGCCGCCAGGGCGCCGAAGCCGGCCGTGACCGCCAGGGTGCCGATCACGGCGAGGAAGGTCCGGCCGGTGTAGCGCTGCCACAGGACGCCTTCCCTTTCGAGGAGTTGGACGGTGGCCCCGCGGAGTGCGCCGAGTACCGCACCGAGGGCGCTGCCGGTGATGACCCAGATGAGGTCGGTGCCGGTCAGGTCCTTCGCCTTGGTCAGGGACAGGATGCCGATCCCGGTCAGGATCACCGGGGCCGCGAAGAGGTCCCTCGCGTTGACCGGTTCGCCGGTCAGCCGTTTGATCACGACCGCGGTCACGACCACCGCGACGATCGCGGTGAGCAGCCAGGGGTTCACGCACGTACCACCCATCTTTATGGCAGGGCCGAGCTAAAAAGATGTTAGCCCGACCGTGCTATAACGGCAATGTGCCCAAGATCGTCGATCCCGTCGCCCGCCGCAGATCAGTGGCGCAGGCCGTCCTGTCCGTGGCCGCCCGGCACGGGCTGGAACACGCGTCGCTGCGCAACGTCGCCGACGAAGCCGGACTCGCCATCGGCTCGGTCCGCCACTACTTCGCCGACCACGAGGAGTTGATGACCTTCACGATGCGCGAGCTCGGTCAGCGCATCGGCGACCGCGTCCGCGCGCACGCCGAGCGGCTTCTCGCCCCCGACGGCGCCACCGACCGGCGGGCCGTGACGGAGGAACTCCTGGCCGAGTTCCTTCCCCTGGACGAGGTCCGCCGCCAGGAGGTCGCACTCTGGCTCGCCTTCACCGCCGCGGCACACACCCGCCCCGAACTCCGGCCCTGTGCGGCCGAGATGCAGGACGGCATGCACGCCCTGCTGTCCCGTGTGCTGTACGAAGCCCGGCGCGCCGGCGGGCTGCCGGGCGGCCTGGACATCGAACTGGAGAGCACGCGACTGGCCGCCCTCCTCGACGGACTCACGATGCAGGCGACGCTACGACCGGACCGTTACCCGCCGGAGCTGCTCCAGCGGGTAGTGCGGCGGCACTTGGACGCACTCAAAGCGGGCGGCTGACCTCCGGGCGGTGAGCTCGGCACGCCCGGTCCAGGGGATGGGTGGCACGGCCAGGGCCGCTTCGGGCCGCTGCGCGAAAAATCGTGCGGGCATCGTCCGGAGGATCACGCAGACTGGCACCGTGACTGACATCAGCGTCGAGCTCGTACGCACTCTGGTCTCCGAACAGTTCCCCGAGTGGGGTGACCTTCCGGTCCGGCCGGTGGTCCGTCAGGGCTGGGACAACCGGACCTTCAGGCTCGGCGAGCAGCTGGCCGTGCGCCTGCCCAGCGCCGAGGGCTACGTGGCCGGCGTCGAGAAGGAGGACCGCTGGCTGCCCGTCCTGGCGGAGCACCTGTCGATACCCGTACCGGTACCGGTCGCGACCGGTCGCCCGGCGGCGGGCTATCCGTTTCCGTGGTCGGTGCGGCGCTGGTTGCCGGGAGAGACGGTCGAGGCCGCCACGGGCCTTGACCGGATGCGGCTGGCGCGCGACCTCGGGGCGTTTCTGACCGCCCTCCGGAACGTCCCCGCAGAGCAGGGCCCGGCCGGCGGCGGTCACTCCTGTGGCCGGGGCTGCCACCCCGGCGTCTACGGCGACCAGGTCGAGTGCGCGCTCGACCGGCTCAAGGATGTCGTCGATGTCGCGGCGTGCCAGGCCATTTGGGCGAGCGCGCTGGAATCGGCCTGGCCGTTCCCGCCGGCCTGGTTCCATGGTGACGTCGCCGTCGGCAACCTGCTCACCACCGACGGAAAGCTGTCCGCGGTCATCGACTTCGGCACCTGCGGCGTCGGCGATCCCGCCTGCGACCTCGTCATGGCGTGGACGTTCTTCGTCGGTGACGAGCGGAGAGCATTCCGGGAGGCCGTCGACCTCCCCGACGACACCTGGCGACGGGCGCGGGGGTGGGCGCTGTGGAAGGCGCTGGTGACCATGGCCGGACTGTCCAGCCCCGACCCCGAGGGCGCCCAGAGCCGGATTCTCGTCCAGGTGATCGAGGACCCGTTCATCGACTGATCAGGGGCCGGCCCGGCCGAGCTCGGTGTATCTGGGGGGAGAGGAATGGGAAGTCGGTGGGGCCGACTTCCCGGTCCGGTTTCAGGGGTTGGGAGTTGGGGGTGGGGCTGGGCTTGGGGTTGGAGGGACGGTGGTGAGGGTCTGGATGCGGGGGACGGGGTCGGGGAGTCGGTGGGGAGCGGCCGGGTAGACCCAGGCCGTGAGAGCGAGGAGGAGGGTCAGCGGGAGAAGGGTGAAGGCGCCGACGGCGCTGGGCGTGAGGGGGCGCTCAGGCGGCATGGGGGGCGTGGGCGGGGAGGTCGAGCTCGGCCCAGACCGTCTTCGCGTTCGGCAGGCGGGGGATGGTGCCCCAGCGGTCGGCGAGCGCGTCGACCAGGGTCAGGCCACGCCCGGTCTGGGAGTTGGCGGTGCAGGTCGTCGGGATGACGGGGAGGCGGTCGCCCCGGCAGTCGGACACCTCGATCCGGAGGACGGTGCCGCCCTTGGGGGTGGTGGTGAGGGTGAGGGAGAGTTCGAACCTCCGCCCCGGGAGCCGCCCGTGGGTGCACGCGTTGGCCGCGAACTCCGCGATGATCAGGAGCGCGGCGTGGAACGGCTCGGTGGCGGTGGCATCCAGGCGCCAGGAGGTGAGCTGGTGTCTGGCGATGCGTCGGCAGACCGCAGCGCCCTTGGGGGAGGCGGGGAGTTGGGTGGTGTGGGTGCGTGGAGTCGCGATGTCGAGGGGAATTTCGGACTTCATGAGACAAAGCCTGCCGGGTTGGAAGTACCCTGACCATGCCGCAGGTGAGTACGGTACGTGCTTGTGCGAGTGCGCACGGTTGCTTGTCTTGCTTGGCGGGCGTGACCTGAATCGGACGCAAGGTACGGGGTGATCGCAGTGGGCGGAGTGCGTGGTGGCGGCGAGAGCGGCGAGGCGCGGCCGGAGTTGACGGAGGACCTCGGGGAGGTTTCGGACTTCTACCGGGCGATCGGCAAGCAGATCAAACTGCTCCGGGAGCAGGCCGGCCTGACGCAGAAGCAGCTGGCCGACCACGTCGGCTACGGCGAAGCCCTGATCGGCTCGGTGGAGCGCGGGAGACGAACCCCTCAGCCGGAGTTGCTGGACTCGGCGGACAAACTCCTCGATGCGAGAGGCCTGTTGAGCAGCGTGAAGGACGACGTCCTCCGCGCCAAGGCCAAGGCGCGGGTGCGGCACCCCGCGTGGTTCCGGGACTATGCGGGGCTGGAGGCGGAGGCCATCGAGATCCACGACTTCAGCACGCTGCTGATCCCGGGCCTTCTCCAGACCGAAGCTCATGCTCGGGCGCTGTACGAGATGCGGCAGCCGCTGCTGTCGGAAGAAGTGATCGAGATGCGGGTCGCCGCTCGGATGGCCCGGCAGGAGATCCTCACGCGATGGCCCCGGGCGATGTTCAGTTGGGTGATCGACGAGAGCGTGCTCCAGAGGCCTCTGGGTGGGTGGGGCGTGCACGCGGGCCAGCTCCGCCGACTGCTCGAGGTCGGACAGACACGTGGCATGGTGATCCAGGTCTTGCCCCTGGACAGGACCGAGCACGCGGGCATGGGCGGCTCGTTCAAGCTCTTCACCCCCAAGGGCCGGTCGCAGACCGGCTACATCGAGGTTCAGACGAGCAGTAGGCTGATCACCGATCAGGACGAAGTCCGTATCATGAACGCACGGTACGGCACCCTCAGGGCGCAGGCCCACACTCCGCAGGAGTCCCTGGCCTTGATCGAGAAGATGCTGGGAGAACGATGAGCATGAAGCTGGCATGGTTCAAGAGCAGCTACAGCAGCAACGAGGGCGGCGACTGCGTCGAGGTTGCCGAGGCGCCCGGTACCGTTCATGTGCGTGATTCGAAGGACAAGAGCGGTCCGCAGCTGGCGTTCGAGCCGGCCGCGTGGAAGGCGTTCGTGGAGTTCGCCGCCGCTGCCTCGATCTGAGGCTCCCCAACGGCTCGCCGCTGGTCAGCGGCGGGCCGTTGGCGTACCGTCGAGCCGTCCGCGTTGTCCCAGGGATGGGGGAGCAGTGAGCACGGAACTGGCGTGGTTCAAGAGCAGCTACAGCGGCAACGACGGTGGCGCCTGCGTCGAGGTCGCGTGGCGCAAGAGCAGCTACAGCAGCAACGACGGTGGCGAGTGCGTTGAGGTCGCCGAGGTGCCCGGTACCGTTCATGTGCGTGATTCGAAGGACAAGAGCGGTCCGCAGCTGGCGTTCGAGCCGGCCGCGTGGAAGGCGTTCGTGGAGTTCGCCGCCGCTGCCTCGATCTGAGGCTCCCCAACGGCCCGTCGCTGGTCAGCGGCGGGCCGTTGGCGTACCGTCGAGCCGTCCGCGTTGTCCCAGGGATGGGGGGAGCAGTGAGTACGGAACTGGCATGGTTCAAGAGCAGCTATAGCGGTAACGAAGGCGGCACCTGCGTCGAGGTTGCCGAGGTGCCCGGTACCGTCCATGTGCGTGATTCGAAGGACAAGAGCGGTCCGCAGCTGGCGTTCGCCCCGGCGGCCTGGCGGGCGTTCGTGGAGTTCGCCGCCACCGTCGAAGTCTGAGCGGCTTCCGTCAGTGGCCCGTCGCTGGTCAGCGGCGGGCCACTGACGTACCGTCGATGGGCCGTGTCGTCCCGGTATGGGGGAGCCATGAGCGCAGATCTGGTGTGGTTGCCTCTGGCCGGCGGAAACGTCCTTGACACGCCGCAGAGTTGACGGTCTTCCTTCCTGGTGCATCCTGCCTGTTTCGGGTTGTTCGGGACCGCTGTTGGTCACCCGTTGGTCACGTGACTATCGGGCACCGTGGCCCCCAACTTCGCCGATGTCCTGACGGGCGGTGCATGTGCGCGCCACGATGGGTCACGCGCAGCCATGCAAGATCACGCAAGCAAAGTGACAGGAGGGGTGGCAATGCCAGTACGGCTCGTAGGTATCGATCCGGACACGGGGAAGTCGGGAAGCCCTACCGCCTGGGTCGATGAGGACGAGCGAGAGATCTTGCTCCAGGGGTGGGACCCCAGTACCAAGAAGCTGGCGGAGATCCATGCCGCCGGCCACGGGCCCGACCACGACAACACGATCCCCGACGACGAGTCGGTGATCAGGATTCCGTTCCGGATGATTCCGGTCTTGAGGAAGGCTTGCGATGACGCAGAGCGCTCCCAACTTCGATGAGCTGCTGAAGGCTGCCCGGGTCTCTGCCGTGCACCTTGAGATGCGCGACGCCTACGGCGTTGAGGACGAGGCGGAAGACTTCGCCAACTGGCTGTCCTCTGGCCAGAGGGACGTTGATCCGGAAGGCGAGTACTGGAAGCCCTGGGCCGAGGCGATCTCCGAGAAGGTCAGCCAGGGAGTGACGGTCAGGCGTGCCCGGATCATCTCGGAGCCGGTCACCGACTACATCAAGTACGAGCATGCCGGGACTGTCGTGAACCTCTCGGCCGGCGAGCAGGTCCGTTGGCTGCCGCGCCGTCTGGCGTCACTAGCCGTTGCTCTATCGATCCTGGTGGGCGTGAGTTCGAGTCTGCCGACTCGGTCGGGTGATCTTCTGGTCGGCCGGGCATGAAAGTGGGGCCT